>CALCCG010000198.1 GCA_937899785.1 uncultured Erythrobacter sp.
AAGCCCTCCGCAATGGCTTGCTTACGCGCGCGCATGAGCACTTCGTTGCCGGAAAGGCCCACCGCAAAGTTGGCCGTTAGGATATCCTGCACGCGGTTGGAATTCGCCAAACCCGCCTGCAATCCGGCAGGCGCTTTGCTCTCGCCGGGCTTAAGCACATAAGCGAGGTGCTGTGTGTCGGTGTTAAGGCGCACATACGTCAGCCCGACATCGGTCCACAGCAGATCGCCGGGCTGGATCACCGTGTTGCCGTCCAGCATCCCTTCAGCGCCCGGCCTTTGGATGCCGCAGCTTGGATGAAACCAGGGCTTGAGATCTAGCGCATCGATGCGTTCGCGCAGCCACCATTGCACGTCAGCGCAGGTGGTGACGCCGGCGGTGATGACCTCGGACGAGAACGCCTCGCCGATGATCGCGTGGGCAAGCCGAGTGATCGCCGCATGGAGCTTCATTTCGATCTTGGTCCGGGTTTCGAGCCAGCGCGTGCTGAGCGTTTCGCCCGAGACGATCCGTTCGCGATAGGCCGGGGCAAGCGCGTCCATCATCGCGTCATGCTGGCTCTTAGTCATGCCATCGCCAAAGCGGGTCGCGGCCGAGACGTTGATTGCGATCTTGGCGGGATTGCGCGCGGCGATGATCTGGGCAACCGCTTTCCACTGGTCGGGTTCAACCGTAGGGTCCCATGAAGGCTCGAACAGGCCCGCCAGGCCATAGCGGCTGACGGTCAGGCGCTCTATCGGCTCGCCGTTGCCCGGATCGTGAAAAATCAGAATGGTCCGTCGCCGCGCGCTCATGCTTTTGGCATCGAGCATCGAAGCGGTGACCGGGTCCTCGAAATATTCGCGGCTCATCAGGAGCCACATGTCGATGCCTTCTTCGCGCATGATTTGGGGGATCAGCGTGTCGAGCCGGTGCTCAAGAATCCTGTCGACCAGGGCGGCGCGCACCCGCAGGGGCAGCGTCCACTCTTTCTTCGAAGCCGAGACCAGCGCTTCGGCTGGGTCTTGAGTGGACGCTTGCGCGCTTGGGGAAACAGCCAAGAACGCGGCCATCATCAGGCCAGCCCGAATTGTGCGTGCACGCATCCTCACCTCTCCTGTGCTTCCTCCTCATCCTGCCCCACATCAAGGCCATGCTTCAAGAGCATCGGGATATTGGCGAAGGTGAAAAGGAAGGATAGCGGCATGAACACCCAGAATTTCGCCCAGAGCCAGCCTTCAAAGCTCATATAGGCACCCAGCGCTTCGTTGAGCGCGGCCAGAAACAGGAAGAACACGCCCCAATTGCGCGAGAGTTTGAGCCAGCCTTCATTCGAAAGCCCCTCAAACGCGGCTTCGAGCAGGATCTTGAGAAGCGCGCGCCCAATCTGCCAGCCAACTAGCAACGCGATGCCAAATAGGGTGTAAAGAACGGTGGGCTTGAGCTGGATAATGCGCTGGTCGCCGGTCCAAATCGTGAAGCCACCAAACACCACAATCAGCGCGGTGGAAAACCACAGCATCGGCGAGACCTTACCCAGCCTCCATTTGGAGATGCCCAGCGCGATCACCGCAGCAACAATAAAGACCAGCGTGCTCTGGACGATCGCCTTGGTGGTGAGCGCGGCCAGGACCAACTCATCCTCTATCGCGCCGCTATCGGGGGCAAACAGGCGATAGCTGATCAGGAAAGCGGCAAGCGGCCCGTAATCCACCGCGACGTTGAGCCAGCTTGAGGCGGCTTTCTTGGTGTCGGTTTCGGCCATCACGCCACTCCAGCAATCACACGCGCCACTAGATCGGGATCGAACGGGCGCAAGTCTTCCATCTTTTCACCCACCCCGATCGCGTGAATCGGCAGACCATACTGCTCCGCCGCCGCCACCAGCACACCGCCGCGCGCGGTTCCGTCGAGCTTGGTCATAATCAGGCCGGTGACGCCTGCGACCTCCTGAAAGACATCAATCTGCGAGAGCGCGTTCTGGCCGTTGGTAGCGTCAAGCACAAGGACGACATCATGCGGCGCGGCTTCGTTGAGGCGGCCCAGAACGCGGCGAATCTTGGCGAGCTCTTCCATCAGCTCTTTCTTGTTTTGCAGACGGCCGGCGGTGTCGACAACCAGCGCGTCGATCCCGGTGTCGGTCGCCTGTTTGACCGCGTCGAACACGATGGAGGCCGGATCGCCGCCTTCGGGCCCACGCACAAGGTCGACGCCGGCCCGGCCCGCCCAGGTTTCAAGCTGGCTGATCGCCGCGGCACGGAATGTGTCCCCAGCGGCGAGAAGCACACCGTAATCCTCTTCGGTAAACAGATGCGCGAGCTTGGCGATGGTGGTGGTCTTGCCCGATCCGTTGACGCCGATCACCAGAATCACTTGCGGGCGCGGAAAGGCCGTGATTTCGAGCGGTTTGGCCACGGGGCGGAGGATTTCGGCGATTTCCTCGGCCACCGCTTCTTTTAGCGCGCTTTGCGTGATCTCGTCGCCAAAGGACTTTTGGGCCAGGCGTTCGCGGATGCGTCCCGCCGCCTTGGGGCCAAGGTCAGATACGATCAGCGCGTCCTCAATATCATTGAGCGTGGCGTCGGACAGTTTCCCACCGCCCGCAAGCCCTGCGAGATTGTCTGACAGGCGCTCGGAGGTCTTGCGAAAGCCGCCCAGAAGGCGCTCGCTCCAGGAACTTTGCCCCTCGCTCATACGAGCAGCCCTCCTTCCACTCTCTTGACGCTTACTCTTGCGATTTCGCCGGCGGGTGTGCCTTCGGGCACCGCCACGCGGGCGTAGGTGGGCGCATAGCCGGTGCCATCACGTTCGGCGAGCACTGGCAGGGTTTCGCCCACAAAACCGTTCAGCCAGCGCGCGCGCCGCGCGGCGACAGCGGCGCGCAGATCGGCCGCGCGGCGCTTGATCACGGCCCGCTCAATCTGCGGCATACGCGCAGCGGGCGTTCCGGGGCGCGCTGAATAGGGGAAGATGTGGCCATGGACGATATCGAGTTCGTCGATGATCGATAGATTGGCCGCGTGGTGCTCGTGTGTCTCCGTCGGAAATCCCGCGATCAGGTCTGCGCCGATGGCGATATCGGGCCGGGCGGCCTTGATGCGCGCCACCAGTTCGACTGCATCGGCACGGCTGTGGCGACGTTTCATCCGCTTGAGGATAAGGTCATGCCCATGCTGCAGCGAAAGGTGCAGATGCGGCATCAGGCGCGCTTCGTGGGCGAGGAGGTCGAACAGCGCCTCATCAATCTCTATCCCATCGACCGAGGACAGGCGCAGCCGGGCGAGAGTGGGGAACGTCTCAAGGATCGTGGCCACCAGAACGCCAAGGCCGCGCGTGTTCTCCATGTCGTGTCCCCAGCTGGTGAGGGCAACGCCCGTCAGCACCACTTCCTTTGCGCCCTGGTCTAAGTGCTGTTCGACCTGTTTGAGGACTTCGGGCACCTTGAGCGATCGGCTGGCCCCGCGCCCTTGTGGGATGACGCAAAAGGTGCAGGCGTGGTCGCAGCCGCTCTGCACCGCAACAAAGGCGCGCGTGCGCGTGGGCGGCAGTGGAGCCTCAGGCATGGGCGCGTTCCAGGAGCGCGGGTCAAGCTTGGCTGTGTTAGCGACCAGCCCGTCCACCTCGGGCATGGCGGCGATAGCGTCGCGCTCAATATCAGCGGCGCATCCGGTGACGATCAGGCGCGCCTCGGGCCGCTCGCGCCGCGCGCGGCGGATCGCTTGGCGGGTCTGGCGTACGGCTTCGGATGTGACCGCGCAGCTGTTGACCACCACCACATCGCCCGCATCCGCCAGCATGCCCTTCATCCGTTCGCTTTCAGCGATGTTGAGGCGGCATCCCAAGGAGACGACTTCGGGGCTGATGCGTTCTG
>CALCCG010000199.1 GCA_937899785.1 uncultured Erythrobacter sp.
ACCGCGATCTGGTTAGAAAGAGGCTGCGATAGAACCCCAAGAACCTCACATTGGCGCTGGTCAATTCCATCGGATCGCTGACGATGGAGGAGTTCGTCAGCCAGGGCGATGGCCATGTTGCGGTCCTTGAACACTATGGACTGGCCAACGGGATTAGCGTTTATGATCTGGGCTGCGGCTGCGGGCGAACCGCCCAGGCGCTGCAACGCGCAGGCTGGACGGGAAGCTATATCGGCGCGGACGTGGTCCCCGAACTGCTCGAAGAGTTGGAACGGCAATGTCCGGGTTACGAGACCCGCATGGAGCTTTCGCAAAAGATCGCCGCGCCGGATGGCTCGCTCGATCTAATCTATGGCTGGTCGGTGTTCACGCACCTGTTTCCGCCCGAAACGTTCCTGTACCTGCGCGATGGCCTGCGCGCGCTACAGCCGGGCGGCACCTTCCTGTTTTCTATCCTCGAAATGGCAGACCGCGCCCACGACCGCGTTTGGGACAACGTGATCGATCACGTCGAGCGCGGCTCACGCGTTGAGCAACTCGACCAGTTTCTGCACCGCGATTGGATCCGCCGCTTTGCAAGCGAAGCGGGCTTTGAAGAGGTGCGCTTCACCGATGGCGCGGACGGATCGCAACACCCGCCCTTCTGGCAATCGCTTGCGGTGCTGAAAAAACCAGCGGCTTAGGCGCGGTCACAACCCCAATGAACCTTGCCGATGATCCTAACCTGTTCGTCCACCAATTGGACGTGGCGCGTGATCGCGTCCTCGTATTGCGGGTCAGCGAGGATGATCTGCGCGCCGCCAGCTTCCTCGACGACCGCCTGCTGGAACCGCGCCCCGGCGAAACTCTTCGCGAAACGCAATGGGTCGATTGGTCTGAGGTGGCAGACGCGTCGCAGAATGAGGCCCAACCGCCGCGCGATGACGCGCGTTTCATCTTTCATATCGGCCACGTGGGTTCGACTTTGCTGGCGCGGCTGCTGGGCGAAGCGGCGGACACACTCGCTTTGCGAGAACCGCACATCCTGCGCCAGTTTGCGCAATTGCGCGTGACCGAAGGGCTGGCGCATTCGCCTTGGCCCGCCGGCCGCGTTGCCGAACGCTTACCGCTGGCACGCCAATGGCTCAGCCGCAGCTTTCGCGACGGGCAACGCGCTTTGATCAAGGCCACCAGCTTTGTCAGCGATATCGCGCCTGATTTGATCGAGGGGTCGCGCAAGGCGGTGTTCTTGACGCTGACACCGGAGCGGTTTTTGCAAACCATCCTTGCCGCCGAAGCTTCGCGTCAGGAATTGGCCATCGAATCATCCAAGCGGCTCCAACGCCTGAACTATCAGATCACCAGCAAAACAGGAGCCGAACCGATCAGGCTGTGGGAGCTTGACGAGGCCAAACGCGCCGCGATGGCCTGGGCTTGCGAGATGACCGCACTGAACGCGGCTACCCGAGCCGCGCGCGATGAAGGCGCGCGCGAAAACGTGCTGTGGCAGGATTTTGACGCCTTTCTGGCTGAGCCGGGCGAAACGCTGGCGGGCGTGGCGGAGCACCTTGAAGCGGGCCTTTCGGCTGAACAGGCCGCGCGCTGGGTCCAGGGACCGATCATGACGCGCTATTCCAAGGCGCCTGAGCAAGGCTATTCGCCGCGATATCGCGAAGAGGTGCTGGAGCGCGCGGCCCGTGAATACGAAAACCCCATTCGCGCGGCGCTGCGCTGGCTCGATGCGATGGGCAAGGAGCATCCCGCGATCGCTGACGCGCTGAACCGGGTGTAGGATCGATCCGCCACACTTGCGCGGATTTTGTGACAATCGGGCGCTCAGCGCCTTTGCAGTGCAACACACGCGGTGCTAATGGCGCGCATGATCAATATCCCTAACATTCTCGAGCAACTGCAAAGCCACTACGACGAAGCGGTGGCGACTCTTCGCGCGGACGTCATCGCCTTTGGCCGCGACGGCGCCGTACCCCCTTCGCGCAAGCGCGAAGATGGCAGCTACGCCTATCCCCAGCTGACCCTGCACTATTCCGGCGCCAGCGCGGCGGGATCGGTGTCCGACCGGGGGCGCGCCTTTGGACGGCTGGAAGAGCTGGGCACCTACACCACCACCATCACACGGCCCGATCTTTTCGCGCCCTACCTGACAGAGCAGCTTGAGTTGATCGCGGCGGAGTATGACGTGGATGTCACCGTCACCCGGTCGAACCAGGAGATTCCGTTCCCCTACGTACTGGACGGCGAAGCGGGCGCGATGATGCAGGGGATCGCCCCGCAGGATATCGCAATGCACTTCCCATCCACCGATCTTGCGTTGATCGGCGATGAGTTGGCCGATGGCTTCGAGCTGGAAGAGGACCGCGACATGCCCTTGTCGTTGTTCGATGGCCTGCGCACCGATTATTCGCTGGCGCGCTTGGCGCACTACACCGGCACGGCGGTGGGTGACTTTCAGGACTTTATCCTTTTTACGAACTATCACCGCTATGTTGATGCGTTCGTGGATTGGGGGCTTGAACAGCTT
>CALCCG010000200.1 GCA_937899785.1 uncultured Erythrobacter sp.
ATTCGATTGCCACGCAAGGCGCGATCGAGATCGCGGGGATCAATCGCCCCATCTACGGCTCGGGCGCCACCAGCGAAGCGGTCCGCACCTTGTTGACCACCGGCAACGGCCATGTCTTCGGCAACGATTACTCGATGGCCAACGCGCGATCGATCCAGTTCTCCGGCTTCATCAACGACGCGCTGTCCAACATCAGCCTTTCCACCGATTTTGGCAGCGGAAACAGCCTGGCAAGCCAACTTGAAGTGGTCGCCCGCTTGATCGCTGCGCGCGATCTGATCGGAGTGCAGCGGCAGGTTTTCCTCGTCGCCACCGGCGGTTTCGACAACCATGACGGCCTGATCGGCACACATGAGGGTTTGCTGGCCGGCGTCGATAGCGCGATGGACGCGTTCTACCGCGCCATGGTTGAAGTCGGCGCAGCCGATCAGGTCACCGCCTTCACCGCTTCCGATTTCGGCCGCACGCTGGCCTCGAATGGCGACGGCTCAGATCACGGCTGGGGTGGCCACCACTTCGTGCTTGGCGGCGCCGTCGATGGCGGACGGTTCTATGGCACCGCGCCCAAGATTTCAGTCGACGCCGATGATCAAGTGGGCCGCGGCCGATTGTTGCCAACGACGTCCGTGGATCAATATTCGGCAACACTGGGCCAATGGCTGGGCGTCACCCCCGATGAGATCCCGATTGTCTCACCCAACATTGGCAATTTCAACGAGCAAAACCTGGGCTTTATGAAAAGCGCGGCAACGACGGCCAGTTAAGTGGCGCGCTTGCTTGGAGACGAACCGACTCTGTAAGGGCTAGGAAGCTGAGAGCAGATGCATAGGGCGCAATCCGCTTGGAAGACCTGCAGGTTCGAAAACTTGGCCACCCAAAGAAACGCCACCCTGATCAATTCAAAAGGCACCCGTTGAAGGGAACACCGTCTCCCTGTGCACCTGTTAAACGGCGGCGATTCATATGTTCATGTTAATCATAACTATCATCAGGCGTCCCTGGGCCTTCTACGAAAAATAGCGTTGATCAAACTCGTCCGGGGTAAATCTGACAATCTAGTGGCCGTGAGGACATCGCCCGTTTCGATATCCACGAGTTCATAGCGGTAGTCGCAGAGAAACTCATATATCGAACCTACATCCACGCCGAAACTATTGAGAATGCCGGGACATATCTCGATCATTCCTGTCCGCACTCTCTTCTCATCGAAAAGTCGACTTGCGCCTATCAGCGCATCCAATTCGGCGCCTTCCACATCGATCTTCAAAAAGTCGACTAGGGCGATCTTCCGCTCAGCTGCGAAGTGATCAAGCGTCGTACATGGAACGACGATCTCACCGCTGGACGACATGGAGTTTGTGGCGGGGTCATCCGAGTCCGTAAAGCGTACCTCTCCGACTACCTTTCCAACAGCCGACATTATTGGCTCAGCCCTGCCTACGGCGCAGGTTTCTAAGTTCATAGTCAGCGACTTTAAGGTGATGGGAACTGGCTCGAAGGAGAAGATTTTCGCCTCAGTCGCTACCCGCGCGAACAGAGTAGAGAAGGCGCCATAGTTCGCGCCAACATCTATTATCGTTTGGCCAGAGTCGCAAAGGTGTCGCACCATTCTCAATTCGTTCACAGTGGGGCGATTTCGCATGGCACCAAGGTACGAATTAAAGTTCTTGAAGCCCTTTACCGGACCGCCGCCAAAATCGATAGCAGGATCTCTTCCCAGTTTCTTCGAAGCGTGCCACGCGAGATAGTGCATCAGGATTACGGGATCGCGTCGCAGCGTCGTGATATTCCTTGCTATATCTTTTGCCGTCTTCATTTTGGCTTGGGTCCTGTCCTGAATACCAACTTCGCTTGGTTTAGGTATGCTTTTAGCGCCCGTGACTGTCGAGTAGCGACACGACATCAAGTTTCAATAATCAAGCCACGTCGGCGACAAGCCCAAAAAGCTAAGTGGCGCGCCCTGCAGGACTCGAACCTGCTGCCTCAAGATTAGAAGTCTCGCGCTCTATCCAGATGAGCTAAGGGCGCGCGCCGCTGAGGCCTTTAGCGCGCTTTGACGAGGAAGGGAATCACGCTAGGGGCAAAGCCCATGGAAAATGACCCTCTCCCTCAAGAATTCGACGTCGATCCCACCGACAACATCGTCGCCACCGCCACCGCGCCGGTCACGTTTCGGTTCTACGAATTTGTAATGGCCGCGTTTGTCGCGATCCTGTTGCTCTCCAATATCATCGGCGCGGCCAAGCTGACCTTTGTCGAGGTCAGCTGGTGGCCCAGCGGGATGTGGCCCGCGCCAGACGGCGTGTTCATTTACGGCGCGGGAATCCTCTTCTTTCCGCTGGGTTATGTCATTGGCGACGTGTTGACAGAAATTTACGGCTTTGCGCGCGCTCGTCGGGTCATCTGGACCGGCTTTGCCGCCATGATCTTTCTGGCGTTCATGAGCTATGTGGTGGTCAGCCTACCCGCTTTTGACGGCTGGACATGCGCGGCGAGCGGCTTTGACAACCCGCCCGGCCCCTTGGGCAACAATGTGGATCCCGAGGGCCCTCCCGGCGCAATCTGCCAGCAAACGTACGAAAGCGTGTTTGGCAGCACATGGCGCATCGTTGTGGCCTCGATTGTCGCGTTCTGGGCGGGCGAGTTCGTCAATTCCTATGTCATGGCCAAAATGAAGGTGTGGACTAAGGGCCGCGCCTTGTGGAGCCGCACCATCGGCTCGACGGTCGTGGGGCAAGGCGTGGACAGCCTGATTTTCTATCCCATCGCCTTCTATGGCATCTGGACGACCGAAGCGGTTATCACCGTGATGATCACCAATTGGCTGCTCAAGGTCTTCTGGGAAGCCGCGTTGACGCCTGTAACCTACGCTGTAGTGGGTTGGCTGAAACGCGCGGAAGGCGTCGATCTGTTCGATACCGAAACCGATTTCTCGCCCTTCTCGGGGAAAGAGAAACGCGCGTAAACGCCAGCCACCTAATCGCCGCCGCCGCGCACGTCGTCATCCTCGAGGATATCGCCACGCGGCGTCAGGTTCAGGCGCGCCGCCAGCAGATTCATATCCTTCACCACCGGGCCGCAATTGAGCGCCGCATGGCTGCCGGCCAGCCGCAAGACCAGGTCATCGCCTTCGATCAGCAAACGGCTCATATCCAGCGAGCGCCGCGTGCGCGCCCCCAGCCTTCGCGCCAGACGGAGGCTGAGGCCCCAGCGGATCGCTTCTTCCAGCGCCTCCTCGCTGGCCAAAGCGCGCACGGTGTCGTCGAGTTCAAGCTGGTTGCCATTGGC
>CALCCG010000201.1 GCA_937899785.1 uncultured Erythrobacter sp.
TGATGGTGTGGGGCTGGCATGAAATCGGGTTTCTTACCGGAGCCGCGGCTGGGCCGCGGCGCGAACCCGCATCACCGGGCCTCGCCGGCGCGCGCCGCTTTGCCGAGGCCTCGGCCACGGTGATCCATCACGAGGTGCTGTTGGCGCTGACCGCGCTCCTTTTGATCTCGCTTTCCTGGAACCTGCCCAATCAGATCGGCGCCACCGTGTTTGTGCTGATGTTTGCCATGCGACTTGCGTCCAAGATCAACATATTTGTGGGCGTCCCGAATTCGTCGCTGGAAATGCTTCCGCCGCACCTTGATTACCTCAAGACCTATTTCGGCCGCAGCCGTATGACGTGGCTTCTGGTGGGATCGATCCTGGCGATCACCACCATCGCTGCGTGGCTCGGTTCGCTTGCGCTGCAGGCCCCGCTTGGAAGCCCTGAGATGGCGGGCGCCAGCCTTTTGACCACTTTGTGCCTTTTGGGCGCGCTTGAGCACATCTTTCTGGCGCTGCCCTTTCGCGATGGCATGCTGTGGGTGTGGGCCTTTCGCAACCGGGTTGAGCGCGCCGAGGCAGCGGCTTCAATCCCATTAACTCCAACAAAGTTTGTTGACTCCAATGACTGAAATGAAGAGCAAGAGCCCTAAGGGGGGGACACAGATGGACTACAACGGTTTTTTCGCAGGGCAGCTTGAAAGCGTTCGCGAAGAAGGGCGCTATCGTGTCTTTACCGATATTAAGCGTCATCGCGGTAAATTTCCGCACGCCACGCGTTTCCTCGAAGGCGAAGACACGCAGGCCGTCACCGTGTGGTGCTCGAACGATTATCTGGGCATGGGCCAGCACCCCAAGGTGCTCGAAGCGATGCACGAAACGCTCGATGAATGCGGTGCGGGCGCGGGTGGCACGCGCAACATTTCCGGCACCAACCACTACCACGTCGAACTCGAAGCCGAGCTGGCCGATCTTCACGGCAAGGAAAGCGCGCTGCTCTTCACCTCTGGCTATGTGTCGAATTGGGCGGGCCTGGGAACGCTGGCGAACAAGATTCCTGGATGCGTCGTCTTTTCCGACGCTCTCAACCACGCCTCGATGATCGAAGGCATCCGACACAGCCGCGCGCCTTACAAGGTGTGGAAGCACAACGACCCGGAAGATCTCGACCGCCTGATGTCCGACTGCGGGCCAGAGGTTCCCAAGCTTGCGGCGTTTGAAAGCGTCTATTCCATGGACGGCGATATCGCGCCGATCGCTGAGATTCTCGACGTGTGCGAGAAGCATGGCGCGCTTACCTATATTGACGAGGTTCACGCGGTTGGGCTCTACGGCCCGCGCGGCGGCGGAGTGGCCGAACGCGAAGGATTGATGGACCGCATTGACGTGATCGAAGGCACGCTGGGCAAAGCCTATGGCGTGATGGGCGGCTATATCGCCGCGTCGAGCGATCTGGTGGATTTCGTTCGCAGCTTTGCGAGCGGTTTTATCTTCTCAACCGCCCTTCCTCCGGCTGTGGCGGCGGGCGCTGCGGCAAGCATTCGCCACCTCAAAACGTCGAGCGAAGAGCGCGAGAAGCAGCAGGACCGCGTCGCGCAAGTGCGCCGCAAGCTGGACATGATGGGCATTCCGCACCTTGCAAACCCCAGTCACATCATTCCGGTGATGGTGGGTGATGCCAAGAAGTGCAAAATGATCAGCGACTGGCTGATGGACAATCACGGCATCTATGTGCAGCCGATCAATTATCCCACGGTGCCCGTGGGAACCGAGCGCCTGCGCCTTACGCCCTCGCCCGTGCACGATGACGGCGATATTGATCGCCTGATCAACGCGCTTAGCGAAATCTGGTCACAGTGTGAGCTCGCTCGTATGGCGACAGCAGCCTGATCTGATCGACCCCAACTTTGGGTTCTTTGTCCAGCAGCGGCCTTCGGGGCGCGTGAAGACCGCGCGGGCTTGAAGGCAACGCTTTCCCTTTCCGCAAACCCTCTGCCCCTGATCTCGTCAGAGCAGGCTCTGCTATTCAACAGGCACAAAAAAAGGGCGGTGTGGCATCCCACACCGCCCCTTTTTTTCGTTGTGAAGAGCGCCTTAGAGGCCAGCTTCTTCGAAGATTTCGCCGAACACGCGGCCAGCAAGACCCGGGTGGCTAACAGCCTTGGCCGCTTCCACGTTGTCGCCGCCTTCAACGACGATCAGGCCGACCATGCCAGCGGCGTAGTGCGGAACGCACTTATAGCCGTACACGCCCGCTTTCGGGATCACGTAAGACACTTCCTGGTTGATCTTGCCTTCCCAGCCTTCGACGCCATCGGGGATCATGCCCGGGATCGACGAGGATTGGTGGGTCGGGTTGGCGGCGACGAACTTGATCTCATCACCAACATTCGCGGTGACGAGGCGCGGCTTGTACACCTGCAGCTTGCTCGAATCGTCCGGATCCTTGGTGTACATCGCGATTTCGATGACCGT
>CALCCG010000202.1 GCA_937899785.1 uncultured Erythrobacter sp.
GGGCTTATCAATCCCCATGCCGATCGCGATGGTGGCCACCATCACCATGTCTTCCGAGGCCACGAATTCCGCTTGCACCGCGGCGCGTTGTTCGGCGGGCAGCCCCGCGTGATACACGCCGACGCGCCGGCCTGCTGACGCCAGTTTCTCAGCCAGTTGCTCGCACCCCTTGCGACTTCCGGCGTAGACAATCCCAGCGCCGGTTGATCGCGTGACATAGTCAACGATCTGCCGCGTCCCGCCATCGCGCGCGGTAATGGTGTAGCGGATGTTGGGCCGGTCAAACCCGGCGACGATCAATCCCTCGTCGGGAAGGCCCAATTGGTGGAGGACATCGGCCCGCGTGGCTTTGTCAGCGGTGGCAGTTAAGGCCAGTCGTGGGACGCTGCCGAATTCATCCAGCAAGGATCGAAGGTCGCGGTAGTCGGTGCGAAAGTCATGCCCCCATTCCGACACACAGTGCGCTTCGTCTATAGCGAACAAGGCGATCTGTGACTGCGCCAGCAACGCGCGAAAGCCACTCGTGTTGGCTCGCTCCGGGGCAACATACAGCAGGTCGAGTTGACCTTCGCGAAGCGCCTGAGCGGTGGCGGCGTTGTCGATATCCGCGCTTGTCATCGACGCCGCGCGAATGCCCAGCGCTTTGGCTGAACGGATCTGGTCGTGCATCAAGGCGATCAGCGGCGATATCACGATGGCGGTGCCCGGCCGTACGAGGGCGGGCAGTTGGTAGCACAGCGATTTGCCCGCGCCGGTCGGCATCAGGGCCAGAGTGTTTGCGCCGCGCAAGACGCGCTCGATCACCTCGGCTTGTTTGCCGCGAAAGTCTGCGTAGCCGAACGTGGTTTGAAGGATGGCCCGCGCGTCATCTATCGACGGCGCGGTCGGGCTGTTGGACGGGGGTGAGGAGGTGTCGGCGACCATCGTAAGGTCACCTACGCCACCTTAAGGGGCAATGTTCAAGGGAGGCGGGGCCGGCTATCCAGCGTTTGGTGAGCCAGCCGCGATATTCGGCGAAGCTTTATTGAGCCGCCGCCTTGCGTGCCGCATCAATCTCAATCACGTCGCCTGTGCCCAGCGCATGACGGGCCGACGCAACAGTTCCGTCCGCGCGCTTGCCCACATCCGCGCGCTTCACGAGGTTGAGGCCAGTGTGGTCCAGGATACGGCCATCGTGCGAAAGCATGGAAACCGGGCCCACGGGCAGGCGATCAATCTCGTCGACCAAGACAGGGTCTTCGCTGACGAACTCGCTGCCGTATTTCTGACCCCATTGGCGCAACGCGACCATCGCGGGGAGCAAATCGAAGCCTTTTTCGGTCAAACGATACTCAATCTTGCGGCGATCATCCTCGCAGGGCTCTCTTTTCAGGATGCCGTGCTCGACAAGTTTCGCCAAGCGGTTGGACAGAATATTACGCGCGATGCCGAGCTCGCTCAGGAACTCTTCGAAGTGCTTGAGCCCGTTAAAACTCGCCCGCAAGATCATGAACGACCAACGTTCACCCATAACTTCAAGCGCTTGCGGCAGGCCGCAATCGATCAGTTCGCGCAGTGATTCTCTTACTTCGCCCATATTCAGTCCTCTCGCTGCAACCTTTCTACCGCGATTCGCGACGGAAACACAATCCGATACAAAACAATTTCAGTTTTAGGTTGCAACTGAAAACCGAATCACTTAGGTAGCAAACAGCAACCGGTTTTGATTTGAAACGTTGCGTTGCACAATATTGGTAACCCCGACGAAAAAACAAGGATGAATAGCGATGACCCTCTCTCTTAACGCTGCCACCCGCTTCTCCCTCGCCGCGACCGCCGCTTTGGCGATCGGCACCACCTTTGCCCCGATCGCAAGCCAGGCCGCCGCGCCGTATTACACCGCGAAGCTGGCCGCTCCGGCCAGTGACGACCGCGCGGTTGCCGGCGGTGTTGCCTGGGCGTGCAAGGATGACATGTGCGTCGCCGCCAAGGGCACCAGCCGCCCGATGCGCATCTGCCGCGGCCTCGCCCGTGAGTTTGGCGAAGTCACAAGCTTCACCGCCAAGGGCAAAGAGCTGGGCGCCGACAAGCTGGCCAAGTGCAACGGCAAGTAAGCCCGCCTAACGGGATTTAAGTTCCCAAGACCACCTGCAACTCTCCACGCGGGCGGTCACCTAAAACCCCCGGCGCAGCCTGTCCCCAAACGCTGCGACCGGGGGATTTTTGTGTCCGCTTTACAGAAAGCCTGAAGCGATCAGCTGACCCTCAAGAGCGCGCGCATCGGTGAAAACATGCGCGTCCCAGCCGCGTGACCTCGCCGCCTCAACATTCGCCGGGTTGTCATCGGTAAAGAACAGATCCGCGCCGCTACGGCCGCTGCGTCCCTCAACAATCTGGTAAATCCGCGGATTGGGCTTGGCGATCTTTTCAACGCCCGAGACGATTATGTCGCCAAACAGATCAAAGATCGGCGCGGTT
>CALCCG010000203.1 GCA_937899785.1 uncultured Erythrobacter sp.
GGTGAGCGAGCCATCGGCCGTGACGACAATTACACTCGGAGCGCCGCTCCTTCCCGTCCAGGCGTCAAAAACGGTAAGGCCGTCGCCGTCGGGAAGTTGCAGATCGAGCAGCACCACATCAAAGCTCTCATTCGCCAAGGCGCGCCGTGCGTCAGCGAGGTTTTCCGACAGGCTCACCTCGTGGCCCGCATCCTCAAGCTGCGCCGCGTAACCCAGCGCCAGTGAAGCGCTGTCTTCAACGATAAGAACTTTGGCGTTTTGCATCAGCGGATCCTGAAATAGGCTGTCTTGCCGGTGGGGTCGGGATTGATCCATTCGATTTTTCGCGTGTCGCCGAAATGCTTCATGCATCCTTCAACAAGTCCGTGAGCGATATAGGCGAAGGGGCGGTGCGAGGCGTATTCGACCACGAAGCCATCCGCTTCTTTCCACGATCGAACCGTCGGGGGCACCGCATCGGGGTAGAGAACCTTTACCTCTTCGTGGATGTGGCTCTCGACATGGTCGAGCATCCCTTCAGCGGTCGGATAGCGATTGACGATCTCGGTGTAGAGGATCGTGAAACGATCAAAAAGGAAGCGGCCAAACTCCTGGCACAGGGCGTTGGCGTCGAGGCCGCTGATGCGCGAGGCCGAGGTCACGACCTGAACGGCCTGTTCCCATGGGTAGCGCGATACGCGCGAGAACGCGCCGCCATGGGGTAGCTCGGCGCCTTCGAGCACTTGCTCGGTAAAACTTGGGCCGACCTTTTGGTCTAGGAAGCCAAGGAGCTCCGAATAGATAATTCCCTTCATTGTAACGCATCTCCGCTGACAGTGTCTGTCTTGCGTAATGCAAACCGCGTGCCGAAAAAAATTGCAGTCTGCGATCGCGAAAACGCCCACAAGATGACGCATAATGCAAATTTCTTTGCAAAATGCGAAGACTATGACGCATTTTGCGAATTAGTCTCTCGCATTCTGAACAAGCAAATCTCTGACCTATTCGCAAACCGCGCATTTCTGCGGGTTTTGCGGTTTGGCACGATCCTTGGACTGAATGGGGCAACCTTCACGGATGGAGATGCAAATGCCCCGTTTGACTTCCAAGATCGCGCTTTCGTGCGCTGCAGCTAGCCTGCTGCTATCGGGCTGCGTGTCGGGTCCAGCGCCGTCGAACCAGATTTCTTCGGTTTACGCCCCGGGTCAGGTGGTCTGGAATGGCAGTCACCAGCCGCAAGGCGATTGGATCCAGAAGGCTCCGGTGGCGCGTGGGGCCCCGAGCTGCGAATGGGCTGTCCCGCGCGAGCTCGATACCTATAAGCGAGTGTCGCCGGCCAGCTTCCTCGATCGCAACGCTCCGCTTGGCCCGGGTGACCGTCTCGAAGTCTGCATCCTAGGCGATGCCGACCGTATTACAGGGACCTATGTTGTCGATAGCGATGGCACTCTGGCGCTTCGTGGCCTGCCGCCGGTCGAGGCCGCTGGCACCACCATCGCCGCGCTGACCCAGACGCTGCGCGATCAACTCGTCGGCGCTGGAAAGGTTCGCAAGTTGAGCAACGCGGTCCGCGTCGCGTTGATCGAAAACGCGGGTGTGTCCGTCTCTGTGGGCGGCGCGGTGTTCGAGCCGGGCGCGGTGCGCGTGGGCGAACGCGATCCGGAAGCGCGTATCGGCCTCAAAGAGGGCAAGGTCAGCGGCGATGACAATGTCAGCCGCACGATCACCACCGCAATCGTGGCGGCACTTATGCTGAGTTCGATCTGTCGGGCGTTGTCCATGGCTGGACCAGCCGCGACGTCACTTTAGCCTCGGGCGACCGCCTGATCGTGCCAAGCCGCAAGTGCTTTGATCCAGAATTGGTTCGCCCAACGCCGCTTACCGCTCCCGGCATTCGTGTTTTCATGTCGAACCTGACGCGCAGCGCGATGAACAACGCGGGCGCGGCGATTGGTCATCAGACCACGTCGCTACCTTACGGCACCCGTTTTCTGCAAGGATTGGTGGCGGCTAACTGCGTCGGTGGAAGCTTTATGGAGTCCGATCGCCGCGCAATCCTGATTTCGCGCAACCGGATGAATGGTCAGAGCATTGGCGTCGAGCGCGACATCGAAAAGCTTGTGCGCAACGCCAACCGCGACGCGCTCAACCCCTTCCTTATGCCGGGCGACGCCATCGCCTGTTATGCCAGCCGTTGGACCAACTTGCGCGAGGCTGTTGGTCTCGTGACGGACGCGGTCAACACCGCAACACCGGCCATCCTCCTGGACAATGCGCTTTGAACCACGCGCCCACCTTTGATGGCCGTGCGAGTTTTGGACGCGCCAAACCTGTAGCCGAGCGCAAGCGGGCGCAGGTGCGCGAGCCCAAGGGCTGTGAAACACCAGCGGATGGGCCTGCTCGCGAGCGCTTCTCGCTCCGACTTTGGACGCTTGTGCGCGACGGCCTGCCCTCTGTTGGGCGTTACCGTCGCTACTTCGTGGCGATGGCTGGACCGCTGGCGTAGATTTGGGTTCTGGCGCTGGGCTACATCGCCTTTGCTCCGGACCGGTACGACAGCCAGATGAGCCTGATCCTGCCTGGCACCGGCGTTGGGGCCAGCATGAACCTGGAATCGATCGGTCAGGCTTCGACCAACACCTCTTCGGCGTTCTCCTCACCATCGTTGAGCCCGACCGAGAACTACAAGCGCCTG
>CALCCG010000204.1 GCA_937899785.1 uncultured Erythrobacter sp.
ATACAGCGCAGCCCTGTTCTGGGAAACCTGGCTCGCGTGGCAGATTTTTTTCAAGCACCGCTTTGACGTCATCCAGGGGTGCAACCCGCCCGACCTGATCTTTCTGGTGGCAGCGCCTTTTAAGCTTTTCGGGGTCAAATACATCTTTGACCATCACGATATTAACCCCGAGCTCTACGAGGCGAAGTTCGGTCGTCGCGGGTTTTTCTGGCGGCTGATGGTGGCCTTTGAACGGCTCACCTTCCGGTTCGCCGACGTCTCGATCGCGACCAACGAAAGCTACAAGACGATCGCTGTCGAACGCGGCGCAATGGATGCGGATAAGGTCCATGTCGTGCGCTCGGGCCCCGATTTGTCGCGCCTCAAACGGGTTGAGCCAGTGGCGAGTTGGAAGAATGGCCGCGCGCATATGGTCGGCTATGTCGGGGTGATGGGCGAGCAGGAGGGGATCGACCTGTTGATCGACGCGGTCGATTACCTGGTGCGCGAAAAGGGGCGCAAAGACATTCAATTCGTGCTCGTCGGCGGTGGCCCGGCGCTGGACGATCTCAAAGCCCTGACGGCGCAAAGGGGTCTTGCTGACTTTATCACCTTCACAGGACGCGCGCCGGATCAAGAGCTTTTCGAAGTGCTCTCGACAATGGAGATCGGCGTCAATCCCGATCGCGTCAACGCCATGAATGACAAGTCGACTATGAACAAAATCATGGAGTACATGTCGCTTGGCAAAGCCATGGTGCAGTTCGATGTCACCGAAGGGAAGTTCTCTGCCCGCGAGGCTTCGCTCTATGCAAAGCCAAACGATGCGTTTGACATGGGCGATAAAATTATCGAACTCATCGATGATCCCGAACGCCGCGCCACAATGGGCGCCTTTGGCCGTAAGCGGGTGATTGACGAACTCAACTGGCAACACCAGATCACGCCGCTTTTGGCCGCGTACAAGCAGGTTCTGGGCCTCTAGGTCAGTTTCAGTCGCTTTGTGTCCCCCTTTGGGGCGATGGCGAAAAGGGCCACAAACCTAACGCGTTCTTAAGTCTACCAAGGCCATGGCCCGGCGGAAAAAACGCAAGGTCTGTGAGCCCCATGAACGCACCATTCGACACCCCAAAGGCAATCGATGCCGCAATCGGCGCCGAGGCCGCGCGTCACCCGGCGCCCGACCATCAGGTCGCGGTGGTTGGACTGGGCTATATCGGGCTGCCCACCGCAGCGGTTCTGGCCAGCTATGGTTGGAATGTGTGCGGCGTCGATGTCTCTGAAAAGGTTGTCGAAACCGTCAACGCTGGGGGCGTTCACATCGAGGAACGTGATCTTGACCGACTTGTCAGCGAGGCGATCGAAACGGGCCGCCTGACCGCGTCTACCACGGTGCCAAGCGCGCATTTCTACATGATCGCCGTGCCGACGCCGCTGACGGAAGAAAACCTCCCCGATATCAGCTATGTCGAGAGCGCAGCGCGCGCCATCGCTCCGAGAATCCAGGCCGGGGCGTGCGTGATTGTCGAAAGCACGTCTCCGGTCGGCACGACCGAGCGCGTGGCGCAGATTATCGCCACATTGCGGCCCGACTTGACGGTGCCAGTCTTCGGCGAGCAACGCAGCGGTGACATTGCTCTAGCCTATTGTCCCGAAAGAGTTTTGCCGGGCAAGATCGTGCGCGAATTGGTCCAGAATGACCGCGTGATCGGGGGCGTGACGCCGGCATGCGCCGCGCGCGCCAAAGCGCTCTATTCCAGCTTTATCGAAGGCGATTGTCTTACCACCAACGCGCGGGTCGCTGAAACGGTCAAGCTGGTTGAGAACAGCTTCCGCGACGTGAACATCGCTTTTGCCAACGAACTCAGCGTTGTAGCGGATGATCTGGGCGTCGATGTCTGGGATGTTATCAGGCTTGCCAACCGCCACCCGAGAGTCAATGTGCTCCAGCCCGGACCAGGCGTTGGCGGACACTGCATTGCGGTCGATCCCTGGTTCCTCGTCTCCGGTTCGCCCAAGGCCGCGCGGCTGATCCGAACCGCGCGCGAAGTCAATGATTTCAAATCCAATTACACCGAGCGCCGCATCCGCGCCTTGCTGGATGCGGTGCCCGATGGAAAGGTCGCTTTGCTCGGCCTCGCCTTCAAACCGGACATCGACGATTTTCGCGAAAGCCCTGCGCTCGAAATCGCATTGAGCCTGGCGCGCACGCGCGGCCAACGCATTATGGTGGTTGAACCCTTCGCCAAAGACCTTCCAAACGGCTTTGCGGGCACCGGGGCACAGCTTGCCGGCCTTGACGAAGCGCTGGAGCAAGCGGAGATTGTCGTCGTGCTTGTCGACCACACCGCCTTTAAACACCTCACACCCGAAGCGCTTAAAGGTAAGCTCGTCTACGACACGCGCGGAATGCTGAAACGATGAACTCGGCATCCTCTCGCCCCCGGATCATGGTGACATTCGGGACGCGGCCTGAGGCGATCAAGATGTTCCCGGTGGTTCACGCGCTGCGGGAGACGGGCCGGTTCGACGTGCGCGTGGTCGTAACGGCCCAGCATCGCGAAATGCTCGACCAGGTCATTTCGATGGCTGGTATTGCGCCCGACGTCGATCTCAACCTTATGCAGTCCGGGCAGAGCCTGGACGCGCTTTCCGCTCGGATCATCACCCGCTTTGGGGAGACGCTAGACGCAGAAAGGCCCGATCGCGTGCTGGTTCATGGCGACACGCTGACCACGATGATGGCAACGCTTGCGTGCTACTTCCGGCGCATTCCCGTCGGCCACGTTGAGGCGGGGCTGCGGTCTGGCGATATTTACGCGCCCTGGCCGGAGGAGGTGAACCGCAAGGTAACCGGTGCGATTGCCGACCTCCACTTTGCTCCAACCTCGCAAGCGGCCGACGCACTGCGCGCCGAGAATGTTGCTGACAGCGCCATCCACGTGACCGGCAACACGGTGATCGACGCGCTTCTGACCACGCGCGAACGGGTTGCACAAGATCGATCTCTTGCGCCGCAAGTGGTGCCGCTCAAACAGCGCTTTTCCGGTAAACGCGTGATTGCGGTGACCGCGCACCGGCGAGAGAATTTCGGCCAAGGCATGCAAGAGATCGCCGCGGCTCTTGGAGAGCTGGCCGCGCGCGAGGACACGGCAATCATCTACCCGATGCACCCCAATCCCAACGTTACCCAGATCATGGAACCTGCGTTGAGCGGCAACGCCAACATCGCCCTGATTGAACCTCTCGACTATCTCAACTTTGTCGCGATGATGGAGGTCGCCGATATTGTGCTCACGGATTCTGGCGGCATTCAAGAAGAGGCTCCCAGTCTCGGCAAACCCGTTTTGGTCATGCGCAACACAACCGAGCGGCCCGAAGGCGTTGCGGCGGGCACCGCCAAACTTGTCGGAGCGGATAGGGTCCGGATCGTGAGTGAGGTCACGCGGATGTTTGACGATAAGCGAGCCTATGATGCCATGGCGCGGGCGCACAACCCTTATGGCGACGGCACGGCCAGCCGTCGCATCGCGCGGATCATTGCGGACGCCCACGCTTAGCAAAGCGCATCAGCCAAACGTAAAAACTGGCCGCGCCAAGCACGACGAGGCTCGAACCTATATCACCAAGCCAGTTGAGCTTCAGAGGACCGTTCAGCACGCGGTCAACCCAATGGAAAGAGACCAGGCGCAGAACGACGAGGCCAATCATCGCAAAGCCCGCGGCAAGGGCGAGCATGAGGGCAACATCAGGTCGGCGCCGCGAACCTTGCAGAGCACGGTAGGACAGCCAAGCTGCAAGGCCGGCCACGACCAATCCGACCCCTGCGACAACCAAAGCTTGCCAATCACGGCGATTGTCATACGCCTCGCTCGCTCGCAAGATCGTGCGAAGACTGTTGCGAAGAACGTCTTCGGCCATGGT
>CALCCG010000205.1 GCA_937899785.1 uncultured Erythrobacter sp.
TCGACACCGCCGGGCGTCTGCAGAACAAGAAAGAGCTGATGGACGAGCTCTCCAAGATCCGCCGCGTGCTGGGCCGCCTTAACGAAGCCGCCCCGCATGACGTGGTGCTGGTGCTGGACGCAACCAACGGCCAGAACGCGCTTTCGCAGATCGACGTGTTTCAGGAAGTCGCCGGGGTGACAGGGCTGATCATGACCAAACTGGATGGCACCGCGCGCGGCGGGGTGCTGGTCGCGGCGGCTGAGCAATACGGCTTGCCGATCCACGCCATCGGTGTGGGCGAGAAGATGGAAGACCTCCGCCCCTTTGATCCGGATCTTGTCGCCCGCGTCATTGCCGGAGTGGCCGCGGAATTCTCCGCCGACGCCGAACTCACAGCGATCATTTATGGGACCGGCGCCTTTATGGCGGCGGCGGTGGCCGCGCTGATCGCCAGCCGCACGCTGCTGGGCAAAGTCTCACCCATGCTGTGGTTCTCAACCGTCCTGATCGTCGGGTTTGGCGCGCTCACCATCGCGTTTGGCGATCCCACCTTCGTGCAGCTCAAGCCTACGATCATCTATTCGGTGCTGGGCGTCGCGTTGCTGATTGGCCTGTGGCGCAAGACCGCTTTGCTCAAGATCCTGCTGGAGGCCGCCTTTGAGGGCCTGACCGAAGAAGGCGGGCTCGAACTCTCGCGCAATTGGGCAATCTTCTTCCTCTTCCTCGCCGGACTGAACGAGGTTTTGCGCGCGCTCTACAACGAGGCCAATGGCGAATTTGAGACGTGGCTGTGGGCCAAGTTTGCCGTCTTCCTGCCGCTCACCTTCCTATTCACCTTTGCTAATATCCCCATGCTGCTCAAACACGGCCTTGATGTGGGGCAGAACGAAGAAGACGGCGACAAGGCCTAAGGCCAATCGCACCGCGACGCCTGTGCCCCGTGTAAGGTTTGACACGGCGCGGTCGTGCCCCTCATACCTCGCTCTGGCCGTTTTTTGAGGGAGGAAAGACGCGTGCCATTTCATCGAACACTTTTGGCCGCCACTGGTCTTGTCGCTCTCAGCGTGGCGAGCGGACCGCAGAGCCTTGCGGCGCAAACCTCTCAGGCGACCGCCGCCAGTGCTACGGAGGCTATCGCACCGCTTCCGCTGCGCGAGCGCGCCGAGGTTATTGACGCGAATCTCGCTCATCGCCTCGAGACGCTGATCCCGCGCCTGATGCGCGAAGAGGGCGTGGATATGTGGCTGTTGATGAGCCGCGAATATTTCGAGGACCCTGTGACCGCTTCCATGCTCGATGGCAAAAGCATGAGCGCGCGCCGTCGAACCATCTTGGTCTTCTTTGATCCGGGCGATGGTCAGCCGATCGAGCGCCTGACGGTCAGCCGCTATGGCTTGGCGGGTCTGTTCAAACCCTCATGGGATCCCGGCAAGCAGCCCGACCAATGGCAGGCCGTCGCTGATATCATCGCCGCGCGCGATCCCAAGAGCATCGCCATCAACGTATCCAGCGCATCGCGCTTTGCCGATGGGATGACACACAGCCAGTTCCTCGAATTCAGCAACAAGCTGCCGCAAACCTATGTCGAACGTCTCACTTCAGGCGAGACGCTGAGCACGCGCTGGCTGGAGACGCGCACGGCGAAGGAGATGGAATTCTATCCCGAAATCGCCGCGCTGGCGCACGCGATCATCGGCAAGGCTTTGTCCAGCAAAGTCATCACACCGGGCGTTACCACCTGTGCCGATGTGCAATGGTGGTATCGCGAAAGACTGAAAGAACTGGGCCTCAAGCCTTGGTTCCATCCCAGCCTTGGGGTGCAACGCGAGGGAGCCAAGGGCATTCTGGACGGCGACACGGTGATCATGCCGGGCGAGCTGGTGTGGACCGATTTCGGCATCACCTATCTGCGGCTCAACACCGACACTCAGCATCTGGCTTATGTTTTGAAAGAAGGAGAGACCGAGGCGCCAGCAGGCCTTCGCCAAGGCCTTGCCAATTCCAACCGCGTGCAGGATATCCTGACGTCGAATTACAAGGTGGGTCTATCCGGAAACGAGGTGCTG
>CALCCG010000206.1 GCA_937899785.1 uncultured Erythrobacter sp.
TTGGTTATCTCAAGCTGCGCGCGATGGGCGGCAACGACATCGCAACCTTTGCACGTGATTTCTTTGCTCAAATGGATAAAGGCGGCATCATTATCGATGTGCGCAACAATTCGGGCGGAAACATTGATTCCGTCCTGATCGCCCAATTGCTGCGCCGTCCCTGGGCGTTTTGGGGCAAACCAGACGGGAGCGGCGTCGAATACACCAACATGCAAAACGCCTATCGCGGGCATGTTGCCGTGCTGATTGACGAGCGCACCTACTCTGATGGCGAGACCTTCGCGGGCGGTGTCAAATCGCTTGGCCTTGGCCCCCTCATCGGGACCCGCACCGCGGGCGCTGGCATCTGGTTATCGGACCGCAACCGTGTGATTGATAACGGCGGTGTCCGCATCGCCGAGTACGCGCAGTACGATATCAACGGGAACTGGATCGTCGAAGGCTATGGCGTGAGCCCCGATTATGAGATCGAGAACGGTCCTTACGCCACCTATCAAGGCCGGGACGCGCAACTCGAGGCGGCGATAGGGCTGTTGCGTCAAAAGATGGCGGATGAGCCCATAAGAGATCTCGTGCCCGGACCGCTAAGCCCGTTTGGCACGCCGGCCGCTGATGTCAGCTAGCTCGACTAAGGACAGTTCTTTTTGAGAGTGAGGTGCAGTTGCCGACCGGGGCTGTATACCGTTAGCCAAAATCAGCAAAGGGAAATGCCATGAAATCGAACCTCAAAGTCTGGACGGGTCTGGGTCTCGCAACCGCTCTTGTGGGAGCCGGTCTTAGCGGCTGCGCCGGAGAAGGGGGCGAAGGGGGCGAAGGCGGTGAAGGCGATGAAGCGGCCATCGCCGGCGAGGCCGGTGAAGGTGAAGGCGGCGAAGGCGAAGGCGGCGAAGGAGAGGGTGGTGAAGGCGAAGGCGGCGTGTCCGGTGCTGACGCCAGCAACGACGCGGGTGTGTATGGCTCGGCGCTCGCCATTGTCGAAGCCCACGCAATTGCTGCGCGCGACGCGTACGCCGTTGGTCGCACCGAAGAAGCCGCAGAGATGTTTGGCCACCCTGTTTCCGAGGTTCTGGCCGATATGGATCCGGTTTTCGAACAGCTGGGTGTTGCCGACTTTAAGTCAGCCATGAACGCCGCGTCAGCTGAAGCGCTGAAATCGGACAACGAAGCCGGCGTTGATACCGCATACAAAACCATTCAGAGTGCGCTTGAAGGAGCCGGGGAAAAAGCGCCAGCCAGCGATCTCAGCGATGGCGCGGTAGCCGCCGGGATTATCGCTGATCAGATTGGCCGAGCCGCGACAATGTACGGTCAGGCGGTTAGCCAAGATATCTACCCTCCCTATCTCGACGGCTATGGCTTCTACAAAGCCGCTGCTAGCGAGTTTGAACGCAGCGGAGCCGCGATCAAGACCTACAATTCGGGTCTTCACGGCGATATCGAAAGCGCCCTGAGCGCTCTTGCCAGCGCGTATCCGGGGGCCGAGAAACCAGCCGCTTTTGATGCAGAGCAAGGCAAATTGTTGGGCGCCTCGTCCAAAGTGAACTTGGGGTTGCCTACAACTTGATTCAGCTGCCGGGAAACGGCGCGGGCTGACGTGAAACGCTCACTCAGGCCGCGCCACGCCGCGCTGCAGCAAACGGCTCACGCGCTCAGCGATATCCTCATGGCTTAGACTGTCTTCGTCTTTCGCCCAAATGGCGTAACGCAAACCGATAAAGACGTTCATACCCATCACGGCCCACGCTTCGACCTCATCAAGGTCATCGCGAAATTCGTCAACTTGCGCGCCCGCCTTCAAGCGCTCCTCGATCCGCGCGGCGATCGTCTCATAGTGGCTGCGATAACTCTGCGGATCGACGAACTCGGCCTCGTCGATAATCCGATACACTTCCTTATGCTCCGAAGCGAAATCAAGAAACGCGTTCAGGGCCGCACGCTCCACCTCAAGCGCGCCCATCCCGTCCGAAATAGCGGCGCGTGCGCTAATGCGCACGTTCTCGCTCATGTCCAGGACAAGCGCGCGGAAGAGCGCGTCCTTGCTTTCAAAGTAGGTGTAAAAGCTTCCCAAGGCGACGCCTGCGCGGCGCGTGATGGAACTGACGGAGGCTTCGTGAAAGCCTTTCTCACCAAACTCGATTGCTGAGGCGTCAAGCAGTTTGCGCAGAGTTTTGCGCCCACGCTCGGTCCGAGGTTTCTTTGCTTCCGACATGGCCACGTCGCGCGCTTCGCCCAGCGAAAACGCGCGCTTTTTCTCCCCCCGCTCGGTGGTGCTTTGCGCCATGTAAACCCCTCTCACCCTCAGGCCTAGAAGGCAATCGGCGATTTCTCAAGACAAAACTTGAAAGTTGGTTCAACTTTCAATATCACAACATCAGCCGCTTTCTGAGACGGTCAAAGGGGAGAGATAATGAAGTCGATTTACACCAGCCGCGCGCTCCTTTTGGCAGGTTGCGCAGGGTTTGCATGCGCCGCCGCGCCCGCAGTCGCGCAGACTGCACCCGATAGCGATACCGCTGCGGAAGAGAGCGAGCTCAACGACAACCGTATTGTCGTTACCGCACGCCGCCGCGAGGAAACCATTATTGACGTGCCTTTGTCCGTCACGGCGCTTTCAGGCGAAGATCTGGTTCAACAAGGCATTCAGGATTTGACCCAAGTGGGCCAACAGGTCCCCAACATCACTCTGGAGGTCAGTCGTGGCACCAACACCACGCTAACCGCGTTCATCCGCGGTGTTGGTCAACAGGATCCAGTCGCTGGCTTTGAGGCGGGTGTTGGGCTTTACATCGATGATGTCTACCTCAACCGCCCGCAAGCGGCTGTGCTCGACATCTACAATGTTGAACGGATCGAAGTTTTGCGCGGGCCGCTAGGCACGCTGTATGGTCGCAACACTATCGGCGGCGCCATCAAGTACGTCACAGCCGAATAGCCCGAC
>CALCCG010000207.1 GCA_937899785.1 uncultured Erythrobacter sp.
GGATGAAGACGGCGGCGGGCGCTGGGTTATGGAGCCGGAAGCCCCACCAGTCGATTGGACGCTGAGCTGGAACAACGTGCGCTTTTCCGCGCAGCCCACGCCTTTTCGCCACCTGCAGTTCTTCCCGGACATGGCTCCGGTCTGGGACTGGATGGGCGAACAGCTTTCCGGGCGAAAAGATGCGAGCACGATGAACCTGTTCGGCTACACCGGCCTCGGCAGCTTGGCGCTTGGCGATCATGGCCCTGTCACGCATGTGGACGCGTCCAAGAAATCGGTCGCTCAGGCGCGCGACAACGCCGCGCTTTCGGGGATGGAGGACCGACCCATCCGCTGGCTGGTGGACGACGCGGCCAAGTTCGCCGCGCGCGAAGTGCGCCGGGAAAGACGCTATGACGGCATCATCCTTGATCCACCCAAATTTGGACGCGGACCCAAGAACGAAACCTGGCGTCTGGAAGAAGGCTTGCCCAGCCTGATCGGCGACTGCGCCAAGCTGTTGGATGAAGACAGCGCTTTCCTGTTCCTCACCGTCTATGCCGTTCGCATGAGCAGCGTGGCGATTGCGGGGCTGCTGGACGAAGCCTTGGCGCACCTTCCGGGCGTCCTTGAGCACGGCGATCTTGTCGTGCGCGAAGAGGGTGAAAACCCCCGGCTCCTTCCCACCGCGATCTTCGCACGGTGGAGCAATCCGCGCTAAGCGCGCTGATAGTATGAACACCACCGATTCGCTCATCCTCGAAGTTGCCGATCTCGAAGTCGACGTGCTCACCGGCATCTATTCCGAAGAGACCGGCAGGCCGCAGCCGCTGCGCTTCACAGTGCAGGCGCGCTACGACATGGCCGAGCGCTATGATCCCGACACGCCGCTGGACGCCAGCAAGAACTATATGGACCTGAAAGCCGCGTGCGAAGGCTTGCCCCAAGGGGTGCATTTCAAGCTGATCGAAGCGGTCGCCGACCACATTTGTGAGACGCTTTTCGTTCAAGACAGGCGCGTACAGGCGGTGACGGTCAAGATCATCAAGCTCGCCATTGCCGAAGCGAATGAGAAGATCGGTATCACCATGCACCGCGAACGCCCCGCGGACTAAGGCCACGCGTCGATGAGCGATAGCGCGCATATTGATCTGGGCGAGGGCGGAGGATCGGAGACCCGCAATCCTCTGGAAGCGCACGCGGGTTTTTTCGCCGATTGGCTTGAACGGGTAAACGCTTCTCTGTCCGGACCCGGTGCAAGGTCGCTCACCATCATTTTGCCGCCCGCATCGTCTGATCACGACGACTGGCGCCGCGCGGTGGCGGGCGATTTGGCGCGGGCGCACACACCCATGCGTGTGAATATTGCAGCCGGAGCGAAGGGAGAGGAGCTCGACACGCTGCTCGCCTATTTAAGGGATGCGCCGGGCGTCACGGGCCACTATGTTCAGGCCCATGACTGAGATTAAGGCCGCCTGGGAACGAGAGCGCGAACGCGATCGCATTGATCTGAGCGCGCCCGATGCGGCTCCTTTGGTGGACGCGTTTCAGCGTCGTATCACCTATCTGCGCCTGTCCGTCGCCGACCGCTGCGATCTGCGCTGCACCTATTGCATGCCTGAGCGCATGACTTTTCTTCCGCGCGCCGAAGTGCTGAGCCTTGAAGAGCTCTACGATCTCTCACGAGGCTTTATCGAGCGCGGCGTCTCGAAGATCCGCATCACCGGCGGCGAGCCGCTGGTGCGCAAGGATATCGTCGATCTCTTTACCGCGCTGGGGCGGCATCTTGTGTCCAAGGGCGGCGGCGGTCTCAAGGAACTGACCCTTACCACCAACGCGACACAGCTCGATCGCTACGCTGACGATCTGGCCAAAGCGGGCGTGGAGCGGCTGAACATTTCGCTCGACACGCTGGACCGCGCCAGATTTGCTGTACTCACGCGGCGCGACGCTTTGCCGCAGGTGCTCGACGGGATCGCCGCGGCGAAAGAGGCGGGCCTCAAGGTCAAGCTGAATGCGGTGGCGCTCAAAGGTGTGAACGAGGACGAGATTGAGAATCTGATCGCCTGGGCGCATGGCGAGGCCTGCGATGTGACGCTGATCGAAGTGATGCCGCTGGGCGATGTCGAGGAGGAACGCCTCGATCAATACCTGCCGCTCGATCAAGTGAAAGCGCGGCTGGAGAAGCGTTGGACCCTGACCGCCAGTGACGCAAACACCGGCGGTCCTGCGCGTTATTGGGATATCTCTGAGACCGGTGGACGGCTGGGTCTCATTACTCCGCACACGGGGAATATCTGCGAAGGCTGCAACCGCTTGCGGGTTACCGCAACGGGCCAGCTTTACCCCTGCCTTGGCGGATCAGAGCGCGTGGATCTGCGCGCCGCTTTGCGTTCGGACAAACCACAAGTTGAAGTCGCCGATGCGCTCGATCGCGCGCTGATGATCAAGCCGGAAAAGCACCATTTCCGCATGGATGAGCGCGGCGCGGACCCACATCTGCCGCGCCACATGGCAATGACCGGAGGCTGAGCGATCATGTCGGTGACCATTCTTTTCCTTGGCCCCTTGCGCGATCTCGCGGGCGAGGCGATGCGCGAGGTCGACGCGCCGCTTGATTGGGCCGGTTTGCTCGGCGCGGTTGGGCCGGAGGTCGCCGCGCAGCTTTCCGAAAAGCGGGTCAATATTGCTTGCGCGGGCAAGGTGCTTGGCGACAAGACGGATCTAAACGCGCAGGACGGCGATGAGGTTGCGCTGCTCCCGCCGGTTTCGGGCGGCTGAGCGCATCAGGTTGCAAGGGACATGAAAGACGTCCGTCTCCTCACCCAGATGTTTATTCCCGGCACGATGATTGGCCCGTTCACGAACGCCAATCCGGGACTGGGCGGAGTGTGCGCCTTTGTGGGCGAAGTGCGCAGCGGTGACGATCGTGCGGTCGAGGCGCTGGAGCTTTCTCACTACGAGCCGCTGACTCTGCCAGGCATGCACGATCTGGCGGACGCGGCGCTCGCTCGCTTTGACCTAATGGGCATCCTGATCGTTCACCGCGTCGGCCTTAGGCGTCCGGGCGAGCCGATTGTCTGTG
>CALCCG010000208.1 GCA_937899785.1 uncultured Erythrobacter sp.
GGACCTTCCGGCTAGCGAGTTTCCCATGCGGATTATCTTCTCTCGCAAAGGCTTTGATTCCAGCGCCGGAGGCGGGCCTTCGCCTATCGTGAACGGCGCGCCTTTGAGCGTGCCGCTCCCCGACACAAAAGGGCTGTCGCGCACGACCTATGGCGATCTGGACCTTGGCGAACACGCGTCCACGGCGAGTAAGGGCAAGCTGGGCGCGGGCGATTTGTGCCACCACGATCCGATGTTTCTGGCCGATGGAACCTGCGCCTTTGGTCAAACCGGCGCGGCGCAAACCCACTTGGAGCGTCAAGGCGTGGGGCTGGGCGATGTGTTCCTCTTCTTCGGATTGTTCGCTGATGAGCGGACGGGCGAGCCGCACCACCGCATCTTTGGATATCTGCGCGCTGAGGAGATGATCGAACTGAAGAACGGCGCGCCTCAGGCGATGCTTGATCTGGGGCACCCGCACGCGCTGGGCATGCACGGGTCGAACGATGTGATCTGGCGCGGCGAGGGCCGGGTGGCGAAGCGCGCGTGCGAGGCGCTACGCCTGACCGTGCCGGGCGGCCCGCCGACGCTGTGGCAGCGGCACGATTGGCTGAAACGCGGTGGCCTTTCCTATCACGACCGCGCGGATCGATGGCTGCGCGGTGGACGCCTGAGAAGCGTGGCGCGCGGGCAGGAATTCGTCGCCGATGTGGGGCGACGCAAAGCCCCTCGCGAATGGCTAGAACGGGTGATTGGCGAGATTACGAATAGGTCTTGATAATGGCCGAGAAATCGAGCGCTTCGTTGCCCGCGCCAAGGAAATCTTCGTACAAAGCCGCCGCGCGCCCACCCAATGGCACCGCCGCGTCCGCGCTTTCGGCGGCTTCCATCGCAAGGCGCAAATCCTTGACCATCAAGGGCGTCGCAAAGCCGCCCGCGTAATCGTTGTCCGCCGGGCTTTCGACGCCCACACCGGGCAGCGGCGTGTAGGCGTTCAGGGACCAGTTGTAGCCGGACGACTGCGAGCTGATCTCGTAGAACTTCTGCGGATCAAGGCCGAGTTTTTGCGCCATTTTCATCGCTTCGGCGGTGCCGATCATGGTGATGGCGAGCAGCATGTTGTTGCAGATCTTCGCCGTCTGGCCCGCGCCAGCGTCGCCTGCGTGGATCACAGCCTTGCCCATCGCATCGAGGATCGGCTCGGCCCGTTCAAATGCGTTCGTATCGCCTCCCACCATAAAGGTGAGCGTGCCGCCATTGGCCGCCGCGATCCCGCCGGAAACGGGCGCGTCGACCATGGCATAACCGTGCTCGGTGGCCGTCGCGATCACCTCTTTGGCGGTGGCGACATCGATGGTGGAGCAATCGAGCAGCACCGCGCCCTCTGGTGCGCGGCCGAACACTTCGCCTTCATAAACCGATTTCACAATCGCTCCGTTGGGCAGCATCGAGACGACCGCCTCGGCATCCGCGCAGGCCTCGCGCGCGGTGTCGAACGTGTCGCACCCGGCGTCTTTGGCCGCGCCCAGCGCCTCTTCGCTAAGGTCAAAGGCGCGCACTTCGTGGCCCGCTTTCACAAGGTTTGCGGCCATCCCGCCGCCCATATTGCCAAGGCCGATAAAGGCGATTTTCATGTGATTGTCCTCTCCTGAGCTCGCTAACGCTCGCGCCGTAGCCACCCGCGCCCTCCACCCTTCCACCCGGAGCCTACCGGGACACAATCCGGGTGGAAGGGTGGAGGGCGCGGGTGGCTGCGGCGCGAGCGATAGCGAGCCGCAAGATAAAGGTCGCCAGGACAAACATTTCGCCTTGCGCTTGGGTCTGCGTCAGGTGGACGGTCTGCCCGAACACATCGCCGCGCTGTTGATCGCGGAGCGGGCCGAGAACGGGCCGTTTCGCGATGTCGCGCAGCTGCGCGAGCGGGCCGGGCTCTCGCCAGCGCATATAGAACGGCTTGCCAGCGCGGATTGCTTCACCTCGCTGGGGCTCTCACGCCGCAAGGCCTTATGGGATGCGCGCAGCCTGATTGCGGGGCCCGATTTGCCTCTGTTCCGCGCAGCGGACACCCGCGATGAAGGGGCTGAACGGGGCGCGACCAAGCTGCCCACCATGCCGCTTTCCGAAGAGGTGGTGACCGATTACCAGACGACGCGCCTCAGCCTGAAAGCGCATCCCATGGCTTTTCTGCGGCCTGAACTGGCGGATCGCGGCTTTGTGCGCGCTTGCGATCTCTGGAGCCGCAAGTTCCGCTCGATGGTGCAGGTTTCCGGTGTCGTCCTGATCCGCCAGAGGCCCGGCAGCGCCAAGTGTGTGTGCTTCATCACGCTTGAGGATGAAACCGGTGTGATCAATCTGGTGGTCTGGCCGGACCTCAAGGAAAAGCAGCGCAAGGTTGTGATGGGCGCGCGGCTGATGGAAGTGCGCGGGCGCGTTGAATATGATGACGAGGTGATCCATGTCATCGCGCAGAACATGACGGATGCGACCGGCAAACTCTACGCGCTGTCCGACGATATGCTGGATGCGCCGATCGCGCGCGCCGACCATGTGAATTCGCCCATCAGCAGCCACAAAATGCCGGCCAGCCGGGCGCGGATCGCTTTGGGCGAGGCGAAGGACGAAGCGCGTGAAACGGTGCAACCACGCGAGCTTATCGACGAGCTGCCCCAACCACGGGGACACCCGCGAAACTTGCGGGTCATCCCCAAGTCGCGCGACGTGCACTAGGGCGAGGGG
>CALCCG010000209.1 GCA_937899785.1 uncultured Erythrobacter sp.
TGATTGCGCAGGCTTGTGAGCAGTGATCTCACCATGCCGATATTTTCGTGCAGGTAGCTTTCGGTGATCTCGATTTCCAGACGTTGCGGCGGGAAGTTGGCCTCGACCAGACGTTTGAGCAACTTTTGCGCGAACCATGGGTCGCGCAGCTGGATAGGCGAAATGTTGATCGCGAGGGTGAGCCTTTCGGCCCATTCGCGCGCGTCCTTGAACGCGCGATCCATCAACTGGTCCGACAAATCCGATATGACACCGATTTCTTCCGCGATCGGGATGAAAATCTCGGGGTTTACAAGACCAAGCGCGGGTGAGCGCCAGCGCGCCAGCATTTCAAAACAAACGAACTCGCCGGTCTCGACATCAATTTGCTGTTCGTAGAAGGGCTCGAACTCGCCTTCAGCCAGCCCGCGCCGGATGCCTGTTTCCAGTTCATTGCGAAAGCGCAGCTCGCTTTCCATGCTGTCTTCAAACCAGAAGAAGCGGTTCTTGCCCTGTTTCTTGGCGTGGTACATCGCGATGTCGGCGTATTGCATCAGCGCATCCGCGCTCTTGATAAGCGGATTGAGCCCGTGTTGGCCATGATCGGTGGCCATCCCGATCGAAACCGCAACCTCGATCGTGTTGGATTTCGTCTCAAGCGGCGCGGCCATCTTTTCATAGATGCGGATGTCGATGTCTTCGACGCGGGCGGGCTCAGCGGGATCATAGGTCATTGCGAAGGCAAATTCGTCGCCACCCAAGCGCGCCAGATGTGCCTCTTTGGGAAGGACCGATTTGATCCGTTGCGCAAATTCAACCAGCACCTGATCGCCCACCAAATGGCCGTGCATGTCGTTGATCTGTTTGAAATTGTCCGCATCGATCATGACGAAGGCCAAGGCACGGCCTAATGCGTTCGCTTTGCGGCGAAGGCTTTCGGAGTTGGCCGTCATGGCCCGGCGATTGAGGCAACCGGTCAGGGGATCAGTGGCGGATAGCTTGCGCGCCTGGCGTTCGGCTTCTTCTCGAAAGGCTATTTCTTCGCGAAGCTGGCGATAGCGACGCCAACTGAACACCACGAGCGCGATGTTCAATAGCAGCGCGTTGACCAAAAGGTGGCTTGGCGCGCCCTTGCCAGAGGTGATGGCGCGCACGACGTCAGGTAAAACGGATCCCCCGGTCGCGACGAACAGGCAAATCGCGCCAAAGGCAATGCCAAGCGCCACAAGGTCGCGTTCGGCCTTGTGCTTTGTCGTACCCAGGCTGACGAAGTCCGTATCTGTGTGTTCGTCACTCGTCATCGAAATTGACCGGTTCTGTCCCCAAAGCCCTCGAATACCTAGGGTTTATGCCAATATTGCCGTGAAAATCGGGTTAACATCCGAACGCAGCGGCGGCGGGGAGTGGCGTGCAACGGGGGCGAGCGCTAGGGTCTGGCGCGTTAGAGCACAGTAAGGAGCGCTGCGGAACGATGCCGGACATGTCCAAGAACTACTGGCTGATGAAGTCCGAGCCGTTCAAATACGGCTGGGATGATCTGGTCGCGGAAGAAGAGGGCGTTTGGGATGGCGTGCGCAACCATTCCGCCAAGCTGAACCTCAAGGCGATGAAAGTCGGCGACGAAGCTTTTTTCTATCACTCGCGCGAAGGGCTGGAGATTGTCGGGATCGCCGAGATCACCGTCGAAGGCATTCCCGATCCAACCGATGAGACGGGCAAGTGGGCGGCGGTGAAGATCAAGCCCAAGCGCAAGTTTGATCATCCGGTGACGCTTAAACAGATCAAGGCAACGCCCGAACTCGCTAATTGCGAGCTCGTGCGCCTATCGCGCCTGTCGGTTGCCAAGATTACGCCGCAAGAGTGGGACATCATTTGCGCAATGGCTGAAGCGTAGGGCTGATAGAGACTAATCTTGTGTGGCTGCCGCTTTGGCGCGCAAGCCGGTAATAGTTGCGCCGCTGGCGGCCAGCTGTTCGACGTCGATCACCATGTGAATGAGACGTACACCCTCGCGCGCTTTCGCCTGAGCGAGCGCTTCGGTGAACTCCTGTGTCGTCTCAGCCCTCGCGCTCCACGCTCCGTAAGCCGCGCCCAGCGCCGCAAAATCGGGATTGGCCAGCTTGGTGGCTGAGACGCGGCAGGGA
>CALCCG010000210.1 GCA_937899785.1 uncultured Erythrobacter sp.
GACCAATCCGCCGCGCAATCTGGCGGTTGGCGATATCATCACGGTCAAACCGGATGGCGCGGCCTACAGACTGGCTATTCTGCCCACGGCCTCGGGCGGCTTGGTTGTGCAGAATGCGCAAACCGGACGCGTGCTGGCGATGCAAGGCGGGTTCGATGATCGCCTCGGCGATTTCAACCGCGCCACCCAGGCGTTCCGACAGCCCGGTTCGACCATCAAGCCGTTCGTCTACGCCACGGGCCTCGACACCGGCATGACCCCTTCTACGCAGGTCGATAACACGCAATTTTGCTATTACCAGGGCTCAAACCTTGGCGAAAAGTGCATTCGGGGCGGGCGCGCGGGGCAATTCCCGATGCGTTATGGGCTTGAGCAATCGCAGAACATCATGACCGTCCAGATCGGTATGCAGGCCGGCATGGCGAATGTCGTCGATACCATCGAAACGCTGGGTATCAGCGATGACCCTGATCCCTACGCGGCGACCGCTTTGGGTTCGGAGGAAAGCACCGTCATGCGCATGGTTGCCGCCTATGGAGCGATTGCGAACCACGGTCGTTTCAACACGCCCACGCTGATTGACTATGTGCAGGATCGGCGCGGCAAGGTCATCTGGCGCGCGGACGAGCGGCAATGCCGCAATTGCAATATGGATCAATGGGACGGTTCGCCCATGCCGCGTATGGGGCTGAAGGGTCGCCAGGCGATGGACGCGCGCACGGCCTATCAGACGATGCACATGCTGGAAGGCGTGGTGACGCGCGGCACGGCGACCACGTTGCGCAGCCTTGGCCTGCCGCTGTTTGGTAAAACCGGCACCACGACTGGTCCTAAAGACGTGTGGTTCATCGGCGGCACACAGCGCCTTGTGGCGGGCGCGTATCTTGGTTTTGACAATCCCCGCAATCTGGGCGGCTACGCTTATGGCGGCACGATCGCCGCGCCGATCAGCAAGGCGATGATCGAGAAATCGCGCGAGCGCTGGTCGGATTTGCCGGCGGTTGCGCCCGAGGGCATCCGCATGGTCCGCGTGGATCGACGCACCGGGAAGCGGGTCTTTAGTGGCTATCCGACGGATAACCCGCTCAGCGATATCATTTGGGAAGCCTTCAAGCCTGACACTGAACCCAGCCGTTCGACCCGCGCCGATCTGATTGCGGCAAGGCGCGCCGAATACCTCGCCCTTATTGCCGCCGGCCGATATGGGGATTCGGCCACGCGCGAAGTGGGCATGCCCGAAAACTTCGCCGAGGAATCGGGCGGTATCTACTGACCCGCGCGCTACTTTTTCTCGCGTGGAACCCGCGCGCCTCTTCGAAAGTTTAGCACCTATGATCAAAAGCATCCGCCCACTGTTCGCCGCGCTTTGTGCGCTTGGTCTCACCACGCCAGCTTTGGCTGAGCTGGAGACGGGCGAAACCGCACCGGTGTTCACCGCCAAGGCCGCAATGGCTGGCAAAGAGTTTGGGTTCAGTCTGGCCAATGCGCTCAAACAGGGCCCTGTTGTGCTCTATTTTTACCCCAGAGCATTCACGTCCGGCTGCACTTTGGAAGCCAACGCCTTTGCCGCAGCCATGCCGCAATTCAAAGCTCAGGGCGCGAGCGTTATCGGCATGTCAAACGACGATATCGAAACCTTGAAGCGCTTCAGTCGCGAGGAATGCCGCGACGCGTTTCCGGTGGGCGTCGCCAGCTTTGACGTCATGGAAGACTATGAAGTGGGCTCCGAAGATCGGCCCTACGCCAGTCGCACATCCTACGTGATTGCGCCCGATGGCACGATCGCCACCGTCTATTCCAGCGGCGATTATCGCCAGCATGTCGCCCGCACGCTTGCCGCTGTGAAAAACCTCTCGAAATAGCGCGTTGCACGCTGGCCGTGCGGCCAGCGCTGCGCTTTACAATCGGCGTACCCTCGTTAGGGGGTGCGCATTGTCTCGCCCATCACGGGCGGCGGGAAGGATACGCCATGCGGGCCGAAGCCCAAGCTCATATTGATCGCATCGAGGCCGCTCTCGAACTCGTGCGCCAGTCGCTTGACTGGGAGCGCGCTTTGCGCCGCCTGGATGAGCTGAACGCGCGTGTGCAGGACCCGACCTTGTGGGATGATCCCAAGGAAGCGCAGAAGATCAGCCGCGAGCAAAAACAGCTCGAAGACGCGGTCGGCACCGTGAACGAAATCTCGTCCGAAATGGCCGACGCGATCGAGTTCATCGAAATGGGCGAGATGGAAGGCGAAGAGAGCATCGTGAACGATGGTCTCTCAACGCTGGAACGCTTGGCCAACCGGGCGGACGCGGACAAGGTGCAAGCGCTGTTGTCGGGCGAAGCGGACGCAAACGACACCTATCTTGAAATCCACGCCGGAGCGGGCGGCACTGAAAGCCAGGACTGGGCCGAAATGCTGTTTCGCATGTACGCGCGCTGGGCCGG
>CALCCG010000211.1 GCA_937899785.1 uncultured Erythrobacter sp.
TAACCGCCACCGGATTGGACGCCATCGGATCCAAAGGACGCGTACCGCCGCGAGGGAGCGCGGGCGCGGATCTGATGGTTCTGGTGGTCGATCCTGAGCCCAATGACAGCGAAACCTTGTTGTCGGGCCCTCAAGGCCGGTTTCTTGAGCGCATCCTGAAGGCCATTGGCACCGCGCCCGAACGGGTCTATTTTGCCTCTGCGCTGCCGCGTCACACACCGATGGCGGATACCGCGGCGATGGCGGCTGGCGGGCTTGATAGCGTGCTGCATCATCACATCACGCTGGCCAAACCGCGCCAAGTGCTTGCGTTCGGCGCGAAATTGACTCCGTTCATCGCACAAGACGCCGCGGCAGCCGAAACCTCTTTACACAAAATCAACTATAACAGCGCACTCCCTCCCCTATTCGCGGGAGAGGGTCTGGACAGCCTGATCGAGACGCCGCCTCTCAAAGCGCGATTCTGGCGACGATGGATGGATTGGTCATCGAACACGTGATGAAACAAGGTTTCCAAGCAACGCTCTTAGCCGCCGCAACTGTGGCTATCGGCGCTACCGCTGGAACCGCGTCCGCCCAGTCTACGCCGATCTCAACAAGCCGCGATCTGATGGTCGCGCATTACGATGCGCCCGAACGCGCGCCTCCTCCCACGAAAGCGCCTTCCCGCGCGTGCTTTCAGAAGACGAACGTGAGCGCTACGCGCGTGTCTTTGCCGCGATCGCCGCGCAGGATTGGGAGACGGTTGAAGAGCTTCTGGACGGTCGGCGCGGCGAGCTGCTGCATCAAGCGGCTTTGGCCGAATATTTCACGCATGCCCAAAGCCCGCGAATCGAGGGCGAGCGGATTGCGGCGTGGCTCGAACAGGGCGTCCACTTGCCGCAGGCCGAGCAAATCGGCCGAATGGGCGCAAAGCGCGGCGTTGAGCGCATACCCGATTTCCCGAAGACGCAAGGGCTTCGCTATCAGCCCGAAGCCAGCAAACGGATCCGGCCCAAAACCGTGCGCGATGGCAGCCTTCCGGACAGCGACCGGCAGGCGATCCTTGCCGCGATAAAGGACAGCGCCCCCGCGGGCGCCTACGCCGTGCTGCTGGAGGTGGACGCGCGATTGAGCCCGGAGGCGCGCGCCGAATGGCGCCAGCGCGTCGCGTGGAGCTTTTACATTGAGAACGACGATGAGAACGCTCTGGCTCTGGCTGAGACGGTCTGGGTGGGCGAAGGAGCGGGGGTTGCGGAAGGCGAAGGGGGCGCGGGCCTTGCCGCCTGG
>CALCCG010000212.1 GCA_937899785.1 uncultured Erythrobacter sp.
GTTTTTTTTGTGTTTTTTGTGGTTTTGTGGGTATGGATTGGGGTGGGGGTTTATTTGGGGGTTTGGGTGGGGGGGAGACGACGGGAGCCGGAGGTGTTACGCTTTTGGGGGCGTGTAGGAAAACCAAACACTGAAATGAAAATCTAGACCAAGTATCAAGAACACCCTGCGAGTCTTGCGACGAATTGCCTTCCATTTGCATCAGCATCTCTAGATTGGTTAGATGCGTCGTACAGACCACGAGGAACCACATGGAAATAGGTGAAGCACTTGCGGCACAGGTCGCAAAAGAAAGCACGACTTTAGCTAGCGGTTGGCTCACGAAAATCGGTAGGAAACGCTACGATAAGTTCATTGCTACTTACACGAAAGCTTTCACGGCTCATTTGGAATGGGCCAGAGCAAAGACAACGCATGTTAAGAATCTCATTTACCGGGATCAGTCTGGGAATCTCGAAGACATCTACGTCCAAACAAACTTCGGGCAGGACGACGAGCTAACCAGCGCCACCGATCTCGTAAAAAAAATAATCGAGAGTCAAAAGATCGTGATTTCGGGGACGGGCGGCGCCGGCAAGACGATGTTTCTACGATGGTCGGTCGGCAATCTGATTTCAACGCTGCAGCATCATCAGAAAATCCCTCTTTTTCTCGAACTTCGAGAAATTGCCGATAGCGACTTCGATTCACTTTCCCATATCTTGTTCGAAAAGTGCTCATCACAAGCTGACCCAACTAGCTTCAATCAGTTTTTGGAAGGACTCAAAGCCGGGGTCTTTTGCGTTCTATTGGATGCGGTAGATGAAGCTGCCCCTGCGATCAGGGAGCGACTGATCAACGAAATAGAACGTTTCGCAATTAGCTTTCCGCTCGTTGGCATGATCGTCACAACGCGACCGGACCCAAGAACAGAAAACCTGACGCAGTTTTCAGTTTTTCGCACGTTACCAATGTCCAAAGAGCAGGTGATCTTGCTAATCGATAAACTATCATACCAAGAAGATATAAAAAAATCTCTCATAAGAAAAATAGATGAAGGTCTATATGAAAAACATAAGAGCTTTCTTTCGAATCCGTTACTTGTAACCATAATGCTACTTACATATGATCGTTCGCTCGACATCCCTTTAAAGCTATCACAATTCTATAGGGAAGCGTTTGAGACACTTTACCAACGGCACGATGCCACGAAGATTTATAAGAGGAATCCGTATGCCGGCCTGCCAATCGATGAATTCCAAACCGTCTTTTCGACTTTTTGCTTCATAACTTATGTGAAGTTTAAGTCCGAATTCTCAGATACAGAGCTTCTCTCACACTTTCGTGAAGCGACGGAGATCAGCGGTATCGAAGGCGATCCTGAGGCAATCTTGAAAGATGCGATAGAGGGGGCTTGCCTCATTCAAAAGGAAGGCCTCGACAATGTCTTTTCGCATCGATCGTTCCAAGAGTACTTTACAGCTCTGTTTATTTGCCAGTATCGCGGAGACAATATATTTGATCTCATAAGTCTCGTAATCGAGAAAGGATTCTCGGAAACTGTAGATAAGCTCGTTTATGAAATGGATCCTTATTTATTCGAAAAATATTATACTATTCCGAAAACTGAAAAAATTCTAAATAAACTTCACAGTTACGATGTCGAAACACCGTCAGGCTTGCGAGGCGCGATGAAGTTTTACGCTTCAAATATCGGGTTGATGCGAAATTACAAAATCTATTCTGTTAGCGTCGATAGCGGTGGCGTTATCGAATTCTCGCACTTCATGAGTGGTGTTTATCCAGAGATGGACGAGATATGCTCCATCTTTGCTGACGAAGCCGGACCCATGGTGGACGCAGTCGATGATTTCGACACGCAGGTCGAAGAAATGTCGCCGGCGCGTAGAAAATTAATGAAACTTGACCTGCCTGTTGAAGAACGTTCCTCAACCTATTCACAGCCGCACCTTGTAGTCGAATTCACACCGGCTGATTGTAAGTGGCTTGTGCGTACAAACTTGCCTTTAATAATCAAGGGTCGGAAAAAAGCCTTAGAGACATTCTTGGGACAAGTACGCGCTCGCGTCCAAGAGCAGGATATGCGTCGGACCGACGTGCTGGCGAAGCTATTAGTCTAGCACTAAGGCTAGTAACCTATTCCGCAGCCTCCCGGGCTGCCCCCTTTCTCAACATCGGCTTCAAATACGCGCCCGTAAAGCTCCGCTCCACCTCGGCAACCTCCTCCGGCGTCCCTGCCGCGACAATCTCGCCGCCGCGCACGCCGCCCTCTGGGCCCAAGTCGACGATCCAGTCGGCGGTTTTGATCACGTCGAGATTGTGCTCGATCACCACGACCGAATTGCCTTGCTCGACCAGACGGTGCAGCACCTCCAACAGCTTGCGCACATCCTCGAAATGCAGGCCCGTGGTCGGCTCATCGAGGATGTAGAGCGTCTGCCCGGTGGAGCGCTTGGACAGCTCCTTCGCCAGCTTCACCCGCTGCGCCTCGCCGCCTGACAACGTCGTCGCCTGCTGGCCGACCTTGACGTAGCCCAGCCCCACTTCGTTGAGCATCCGCATCTTGTCACGGATCGGGGGGACGGCCTTGAAGAACTCCTCCGCGTCCTCAATCGTCATGTCGAGCACGTCGGCGATCGAGTGGCCCTTGAACTTCACCTCCAGCGTTTCGCGGTTGTAGCGTTTGCCGCCGCATTCCTCGCAGGTGACGTACACGTCGGGGAGGAAGTGCATCTCGATCTTGATGACGCCGTCGCCCTGGCACGCCTCGCAGCGGCCGCCCTTGACGTTGAAGCTGAAGCGCCCGGGCTTGTAGCCGCGCGCCTGCGCTTCGGGCAGACCGGCGAACCAGTCACGGATCTGGGTGAAGGCGCCAGTGTACGTAGCTGGGTTGCTACGGGGCGTGCGGCCGATGGGCGACTGGTCGATCTCGATCACCTTGTCGCAATATTCGAGGCCTTCGACGCTGTCATGCTTGCCCGCGATGACGCGCGCGCCGTTGAGCGCGCGCGCGGCGGCGGCGTAGAGCGTGTCGATGGTGAAGCTCGACTTGCCCGAGCCCGAGACCCCGGTGATGCAGGTGAAGGTGCCCAGCGGGATCGAGGCGGAGACGTTTTTGAGGTTGTTGGCGGTGGCGCCTTTGAGCGTCAGCTTGTGCCCGTTGCCGGGGCGGCGGACCTCGGGCACCGCAATCTCACGCCGGCCCGTCAGATAGTCGGCGGTCAGCGATTTCTTGGACTTCATGATCTGTTTGAGCGTGCCCTGCGCCACCACTTCGCCGCCGCGCACGCCCGCGCCGGGGCCAAGGTCAACGATATGGTCAGCGGTGCGGATGGCGTCCTCGTCATGCTCGACCACGATCACCGTGTTGCCCAGATCGCGCAGGCGTTTGAGCGTTTCCAGCAGCCGATCGTTGTCGCGCTGGTGCAGGCCGATGCTGGGTTCATCGAGGACGTAGAGCACACCGCTCAACCCCGATCCGATCTGGCTGGCCAAGCGGATGCGCTGGCTCTCCCCGCCACTCAGGGTCCCGCTGGTGCGATCCAGGTTGAGGTAGTCGAGCCCGACATTGTCGAGGAAGCCCAGCCGTTCGTTGATCTCTTTGAGGATCGGCTTGGCGATGATGCTCTGCTGCTCGTTCAAATGGTTGTCGAGGTCGAGGAACCACGCCTTGGCGTCCGCCACGCTCATCACCGTGGGCTCAGCAATGTCGGTGGGGCCATTGGCGCTCGGGATCTTCACCGCCAGCGCCTTCTCATTCAGACGCTTGCCCCCGCACGCCTCGCAGGGCTGCGAGGTCTGGAACTTGGAAAGCTCCTCCTGCATCCACGCGCTCTCGGTCTGCGCCAGGCGGCGGTTGAGGTTGCCGATCACGCCCTCAAACGGCTTGTTGACCGTGTATTCCTTGCGCCCGTCCTTGAAGGTGAGCTGCACCGGCATCCCGCCTGTGCCGTGGAGGATGATCATCTTCTGATCGGGCTCCAGATCGCGCCACGGCGTGTTGATGTCGAAATCGTACGCCTTCGCAAGGCTGGTCAGCACCTGCATGTAATAGGGCGACGGCGGGTTCGACTTGGCCCACGGCGCCACCGCCCCCTGTTTCAAGGTCAGCGCTTCGTTGGGGATCACGAGCTGCTCATCAAACAGCTGTTTCTCGCCAATCCCATCGCAGGTCGGGCACGCACCTTGGGGGCTGTTGAACGAGAACAGTCGCGGCTCGATCTCTTCAATCGTAAAACCGCTAACCGGGCAGGCGAACTTTTCGGAGAAGACTATCCGGTTGGCGGGTATCCCTGCGCCTTTCATCGCCCCCCCTTTTGAGCTTGGGCCTGACGCCTCTTCCTCTTCACGGCCCGGCACCACGCCATCGGCCAGGTCGATGTAAGCCAGCCCATCGGCCAGCTTCAAAGCGGTCTCGAAACTGTCGGCCAGCCGCGTTTCAATCCCCGGTTTCACCGCCAGGCGATCCACCACCACTTCGATGTCGTGCTTGAACTTCTTGTCGAGCGCGGGCGCGTCCTCGATCCCGTAAAGCTCGCCATCAATCCGCACGCGGGTGAAGCCCGCTTTCTGCCACTCAGCGAGCTCCTTGCGATACTCACCCTTGCGCCCGCGCACCACCGGCGCGAGCAAATAGGCCCGCGTCCCCTCAGGCAAAGCCATCACCCGGTCGACCATCTGCGAGACCGTCTGCGCGCTGATCGGCTTTCCCGTGGCGGGCGAATACGGCACGCCCACTCTCGCCCAGAGCAGCCGCATATAGTCGTAAATCTCGGTGACCGTCGCGACGGTGGAGCGCGGGTTTTTCGAGGTCGTCTTCTGCTCGATCGAGATCGCCGGCGAGAGCCCATCAATATGCTCGACATCGGGCTTTTGCATCATTTCAAGGAATTGCCGCGCGTAAGCGCTGAGCGATTCCACATAACGCCGCTGCCCCTCCGCGTAGATGGTATCAAAGGCGAGGGAGGATTTCCCCGAGCCCGAGAGCCCCGTCACCACAATCAGAGAGTCGCGCGGCAGATCGATATCGACGCCTTTGAGATTGTGCTCCCGCGCACCGCGCACGGAGATTTTGGTCAGCATGAGGCGGGCCTAGGCTTTTGGATTTTGGTGAGGCTCATAAAGGCTTATGTTCCGGAAATGTTCACGTTGGTCAAGAGGTGTGCGCCCCCTTCGCACAAGCGCGATCCCTGCAGACTAGGACACGGCCTGTGCGAACAACGGATGAAATGGGAAGCGGTTTCAGGACAGAAAGGCCCCCTACAGAAAAAAGCAGGTCGACTTTCTGCAAGCGACATTTAGCCAAAAGCAACTAACTGAAGACCGGTCGATTCTGAGTTAAACGGGGACAGACTTCGATATCTCGACATTCTGACTTCTTGAAGTCGAGAATAGACTTGGGGGTGCAATTGAGACCTTCGAAATCACGTCTAATATCGATGGCCTGCGCGTTGGCTTGCGCGGCGCTCCTGTCAGGCTGCACAACCATCGTGCTGGGCGAGCACCTTACCGAGAGAGACGCGGCAACTCGCGACATTGTTAGCGTCGGGATCACCCGCATCGTGGTGCCCGAGACAAAAGGGGAAACCGTCGCGTTCAAACGCACGGGGCTCGGCCTTGGCTTTGGATCTCCTGTCGGATCGGCGGCGTGGCTGGGCTTTGATCAGAACGAATGGGTGATCGCGGATCCGACCGAGTGCCAATTGCTGGTCGTGATCCGCAGCGATGTCGAAAGCGCGAACGCCGCGCTTATTCTCGAAAGCCTTAAGGGGGTAGATGTATGTTACACAAACGAAGCGCAGCGCTGATAATCGCGGTGTCTGTACCGGCGCTGGCGGGGTGCGTGCAGGCGACACGGCATTCCAACACGATGGTGTTTGGAACAAGCACAACGGTTGGCCTTAAGGCCGGACAAAATGTCAATCAGGTGCCGGAGATTTTGGTTGCCTATGACCGTCAGGAAGCGGTGATCATGCCGTTGCTGGCCAACACACAGGAATATGGCGGGCTTTGGGAATCGCTTTCACCTTGTGACCCGGTGGCCTCGAAGGACTCTGTTGAGTCGGCTCAAAGCTCCATACGCCAAATCGTGCGCGACGAAACCGCTACGTACACGAAGGACAGCACGGCCGAAGATGTTGCGCTCCATCCATGTAAGTTCGTTGGGATTCGCAAGGGCAAAGAGGACTTCCTGATCCAGGACAGCTATTCGGTGTTGGCCAGCTTCGGCGCGAGGATCGAAGGAAAAGGGTCGACCGGTGAAGGTGCTGTCGGTCTAGCGCAGTATTTTGCGACCGGCGCCGCAGCCCAAACACTGGCTATAACCGGCGGAGCGGCGGTCGTATCGGTTGGAGATGCAACTGGGAAAGCAGTCGACAACAAGGACAACGCGGCAAACGCTGCAGCGGCTTTAACAGGGGCGGACCCAATTCCTCCTACCGTGGTTGGGGAGTTTAGTGGAGGCGCTCAGCAAGAAAAACTGGAGAAATACCTCGACCCGAGCCTTCCCAAGGCAGAGTTCGATAGAAGACTGGGTGTAGCGGGCCAAGCCGCAAGCAAAGTCAATCTAGGTTCTTCCGCAGCAGATATTTACAGCCTGACAATCATTGGCTCCAACGAAAATCGATCAAAACTCATCGGCGCTATCAAGGCGCTCGAAACCGACGCCGCTGCGTCTGCAATTCTCGATTGAGGGGAGTACGATGACTGAAAAAAAACAACGCATAATCGCGACGGACGTAAAGGAAGAAAAGTTAGAGTACTTCAAGGCCCTAGCAGAAAAAATGGGAGGCAAGTTCAACGCCTACAAGGAGGGAGACGGCGAATACACCGTCATCGTGAACTTCGATTAGACAGTGCGAAGACAAGAATCAGCCGAGGCCATTCGACCAGGTCGGGCTGTTCACATTTCACCCACCCAGCGCCAGCGCCTCTTCGCGCTCTTGGGCGAGCCGTTCGCGCACGGGCTCGGTCACCGCTTGCACTTCGGGCAAATCGCGGATGCCGTCGTAAAGCGGGTCGTCGGCCAGGATTGACAAGGTTGTCGGCTTCACATGCACCAGCGTGTAGGGCCAGCCGAATTCGGGCAGACGCTCGACCAGCGTGATCGCGCGCGCCGTGTCGCCTTCCAGCGCGGCAAGGCGCAGATCGTAGGCGACCTCGAAAAACGAGCCCGTCTGCGCCGCACGCCAGCGTTCAACCTGTTCGCGCGCGCTGGCGCGGTGGGCTTGCGCGTCCGCGCCGCGCCCCAGCCGCTCAAACGCGAGCGCCAGATAGGGCGAAACACTCGGAACGATCATATGCGCCTGATTGTCGGCTTGGGCGTAGGCCAGAAACGCCGCGTGGTCTGCGAACGCCGCGTCGTAATAGTCGGCCAGCTCCGCCTCGCGCCCGTCGCGCAGGAATAAAGGCAGGGAGAGCTCGACAAAGGTCGGATTGTCCCAGAAATTCGCGCCGATGGCCTCGCCCGCCGCCAATTCCTCGCGCGTGGGCAAGCGGCCCTCAATCACCGTGTCGATCAGCTCCCCGCGGATTTCGGCGGGGAGAAAGTCGAGCGTTTCGCGCGGCAGATCGAGCAACAGGTTCACCGAACGCATCTGCAATTGCGATCCATAGCGCCGCTCGGCTGCGGTCTGGGTTGATTGCGCTTCGCGGCTGAGCGCGATGGCCTGCGAGAAATCGCCCTCCAATTGCGCGCGGCGCGCTTCGCTCAAAAGCTCCTGGGAACGCGTCACAGCGGCGAGCGAAATCGCCTCTTCCAACGCAAACGCCCCCTCCATGTCGCCAAACATCGCCGCGATCTCCGAGGCGCGCCAGCTTGCCGGCCAGAGCGGATCGATCTTCACCATCTTGCGCGCGCTGAGAACCGGGTCTTCGGCGCGCAGGATAAACTCGGCCTGAGTGATCCCGCGCCAGAACCACGCTTCGGGATCGCCCGGATCCAGCTCGGTCGCGCGCTTGAGCAGCGCCAAACGCTCATCGGGATCGGTGTCGTTCAGCATGCCCAGCACCTTGATCGCGTCGACCGCGTCGGAATCCAGCTCCAGCGCCTTGCGCGCAAATTCGCCGGCGCGCTCGTAATTGGCGATCATGTCGGCCTTGTCTTCCTCGGGCCGCAAAAACCAGGCCTTGCCAAGACCCGCCCAGCCATCCGCAAAAGCCGGGTTGCGCTCGGTCACCTGCTCGAGGATTGCCAGCGCGGCGAGGCGTTGATCATCGCCGCGCGTTTTGATCAGTCCGAGCGCGGTGAGGTAAAGCTGGAAATCGCCCGCGCTCACCGGCGTTTGGGTCAAGCGATCCGACACCGGACGGCCCAGCGCCGTGGTGCTCGCGCGCGCGGTGCGCAGCGGCAGCGACTGCGCGGTCTCGAGCGCGCTGGAAAGCGTGTCGTTAAAGGTCGCTTCATTGGTGTCCGCGTCGATCAACTGCGCGCTCAGCGTGACTCGGTCGTCTTCGACCTGGAGCGATCCGACCCAGGCGTAGTCCGCGCCCAGCTTGCGCGAGATTTCATCGACGCTGAGCCCTTTGTCAAACAGCAAGCGCGCGCTTTCGCTGCTGGTGACTTCGAGCCGTCCGACCCGCGCGAGCTGCGTCCGCAACTCCGCCTCGAGCCCGCGCGCGTAGAGCGGATCGACGCCCTCACCCGATTTGAGCGGAAGCATGGCCACGCGCAAATCCTCCACCGGCGCCTCAGCGCGTTCGCGCGGGAACAGCGCGAAGGCCAGGATCGCGGCGAGAGCCAACACGCCCAGGGCCGCCACGCGTCGGGGCCAACGGCCAAGCGGTCCGGCTGGTGGCGCTTCGCTCTTGTCGGAGCCGTCCGAAGGGCCCTGTCCCGCTTCCATCCCCGCCGGTGCGGGCGCGACGTCGTTTGCGGGATCTTTTGCAGGGCCGTGCGCGGGCGCTGAAACCGCGGCGAGCCCTTCCGCGTCTTGCGGCGAAGCCCAGTCGCGGTCGATCATCAGGCGGTAGCCGACCTTGGGCACATTCTCGACTGTCACGACCTCGCCCGAAACCGATTTCAGCGCCGAGCGCAGCAGCGAGATCACGCGGTTGATCGAACTCTCGCCGACCACGCGCCCTTCCCAACAGCGCTCAATCAGATCATCGCGCGACAAAATCGTACCGACCTCGTTGCCGAGCGCGATCAGCACCTGCATAACCTTGGGCTCAATAAGCTGTTCGACCCCGTCCGAACGCACGGTCCGCAGCGACGGCACGACCTCAACGGGTCCCACGCGAAAGTCCGCCGCGCGCGCCAAATCTATCGGCTTTGGCTTTTCCGCCTTATCAATGGCGTCTTCGAATTCCTCGTCGGATATACCGAGCGTCACAAATCTTCCCCTTGCGGTGCATTCCTGATCGACTCGTCCCTGCGACGCGATTCTTTCTTCGCGGCACCGCTCTATTCAGCGCAGATATGGGCAAATGTCACCCTTAAGCGGGCTGCATAAGGTTTTCATAAGCGCAAAATCATTGAGAACTCAGCGTTTGTGCAAAGCGCGATAAGGGTTTCCCCGTCATTCTTGTGGGCATCCGGACGACCACAGCGCTCCCCCGCGGTGCGGCCGTCCGGACCCTCTTTCCCCCGCGAAAGAGGCGTTTCCACTGGCCGGCCCCCGCAGCCGCGCCACCCTACGGGAGAAAAGACATGACCATGATCAAGACCGCCGCCGCCGCGATCGCCTTGGCCGCCGCCTTGGCCGCTCCGGCCACCGCCGCCCACGCCGGGAAAATGCCGAGTGTGAAAGTCTCATACGCCGACCTCAACCTGTCCTCAAAAGCCGGGCAGGAGATCTTCGACCGCCGGATCAAGAACGCCGTCGAAAAGGTCTGCGGGCGCCTCGACCGGACCCTCGCCAACGATGTTGAAGTGCGCCGGTGCCGCAAAAAGACGATCGCGGCGGCCCAAGCTTCGCGCGATCTGGCCGTGGCCAATTACAGCGAAAATCGCTTCGCCAAGGCTGACAGCGCGTCGATCCGCATGGTGGCCCAATAACCGCGCGGTAAAGCGCTCTTGGATTGGGCGTCACACGCGCATCACATTCCCCTAAAAAAGGGGCGATCCTTACCCTCGCTCCGGATGCCGGGCCCCCTCAGTCAATCGGGGTCCGGCATCGCCATTTTAATCGTGAATTATCACGACAACGCCCGAAATTCCCCCAAAAAGCCCCAAAAAAACCCGCTGCCCTTCAGAAAAACTAAAGTCGTGGAACTTCGTAATTCCGCTATGCTCGTCATCTCTTTGCAGAGGTAATTGCCGCATCCTTTGGGTCGCACCTGGGTCATGCAATGGCTGCAAGGAAGACCCGGCGCGAGGGGTTGGCTCCCCCGCCCCTCGCGCTTTTTTCAAGGATGCGTCGGTTGCGGCAAATCCGAGATCAGAGCGCGCTGTGCGGGCGCGCCCAGCCAACGCGCTTTGACCCCCCAAACCCGTTCGATAACCGAGGGAGCCAAGGCCTCTTCAGGGGGGCCGTCGGCGATAAGCCTGCCCTTGTCGAGCACGAGCGCCCGATCCGCGTGGTTCATCGCCACGCTGAGATCGTGCAGGACGAGAACCACACCCTCTTTCGCGGCGTGGGCGCGTCGGGTCAGATGGCTCATCATGCGCAGTTGATGCGCAAGGTCGAGCGCGGCCAAAGGTTCATCGGCGAGGATCCTTTGCGGCTGTCCTGCCAGCACGCGGGCGAGCAGAGCGCGCGCGCGCTCTCCACCCGAAAGCTGGCTGACGGGGCGGCGCGCCAGGTCCTCAAGCCCAGTATCCGCCAACGCCGCCGCAACCGCGCGCGCGCCCGCTTCGCTCTCCGCGTCCCCATGCGGATACCGCCCAAGCGCGACCAGGCTTTGCACCGCAATGTCCCAAGCCAGAGACCCCTCCTGCGGCAGGTAGCCGATCGCGCGAGCGCGCCGCTTGGCGGGAAGCGCGCGCAGCGATTGCCCGTCCAACGCCGCCTCACCGGCATCCGCCGCCAGCAACCCGGCCAGCGCCATCAGCAGGCTGGATTTGCCCGCACCGTTGGGCCCACAGATCGCGGTGAGCGTGCCGGGCTCCAGCGCGAAAGAGAGCGGCTCCACCACGCGCCGCCCGCCGCGCCGGACCGCCAGATCGGTGGCTGTGAGCCGCGCCATCACAAATCGCCCCGACGAAGCCGCAGCAGCAGCCACAAAAAGAACGGCGCGCCGATGAGCGACAAGGCGATCCCCAGGCGAAGCTCGGTCACGAAAGGCGCGATCCGCACCGCGCAATCCGCGACCAAGACAAGGCATCCCCCCGCCAGCGCGCTCGGCAGGATCAGGCTGGAGGGCATGCGGTCGGTCAAAGGGCGGACCAAATGCGGCACGATCAGCCCGACAAAGCCGATAATCCCGGCGACCGCGACGCTGGCGCCCACCGTCAGGCCGATCCCCGCGATCAGCAGCCAGAGAAGCGCGCGCGGATCCACGCCGAGCGAGCGCGCCGCCTCTTCGCCCAGAGTCAACGCGTCGAGCGCGCGCGCAGCAAAACCCAGCGCGCCAAGCCCGACAAGCACCAGCGGCGCGGCGATCCACACCTCGTTCCACGATCGGTCCGTCAGCGCGCCGTTCAGCCACATCACGATCTGCGACAGCGCAAAGGCGCTGGGCGACAAGGTGATCGCCAAGGCGGTGAGCGCGCCCGCAAGGCTTGCGATCATCAGCCCGGCGAGCGTGAAGAGCGCGATCCCTCCGCCCGCACCGGCCGCGCCATCGCTGAGCGAGCGCCCCGCAATGAGCGCCAGCAACGCCATAGCGAGCGCGGCCCCGGCCAGCGCAAAGGCGGGCAGGCTCCATGATGCGATCCAAGGCGGCAGCAGCGGGCCGAACCAAAAGCTCGCCACCGCGCCCAATGCGGCAGTGGGAGCGATCCCAAACAGGCCCGGATCGGCGAGAGGATTGCGCAAATAGCCTTGCATCGCCGCGCCCGCCGCGCCCAGTCCGCCGCCGATCACGACCGCCAGAACCGCGCGCGGCAGACGCAATTCCATAAGGATCAGCGTCGCGCTCGCGCCCTTGGCGGAAAGCGGATCAATCCACACGCGCCCGGCCAGCAGGGATAGCGGGATCAGAACGGCCAACAGGCCGGCAAAAACCAGACCGGCGCGATTCACTGGTCACGCTCGTAAAAGCTGAGGCGCAAACGGAACAAGGCATCGCGCGCATCGGCCACGCTGGGTCCACCGCAATAAAACAGGCTTGGGTCAAAGTGGTGCACGCGCATGCCTTCGATCTGGTCCAGCGCCGGATGCGCTTGGCCAGCGCTGTCCCCTGCAACCAGGAGCAGATCGGGCGGATCGCTCACAACGCGCTCAAGCGACACGTAATCGGCCTGCTCCAGGCCCAGCGCCTCGGCGTGGCTGGTAAAGCCCGCCTCTTTCAAAAGCTGCGCGATCAACGTCTCCTGCCCCGCGACGATCTGCCCGGCCTGCCACAGCAAGACCGACGGATCAGGGCCCGCATTCGCTTCGATGTAAGCGGGAGGGAGGGTGTAGACGGGCGGCGCGTGCAAGGCGGTGCCCATCCCTTTGGCGTGGTGTGGATAGCCAACCAGCGTGGCGATCCGCTCCGTCTGCGCCGCGCTCTGCTCCAACGTCTTTGGGCTATCGAACACTTCAATCCGCACCCCTGCGCGTTCGAGCGCCGCCTTTGTGGCGGGCGGCGTGAACACGCTGGCGAGCACAATGTCTGGCTTGAGCGCGATGATTTCTTCTGCCGTTCCGCCGTTAGACGCGAAGCTAAGCGCTTTGTCGCGATCCATGCGTGAGCCGCCGGGCCTGTGGCTGTAGTGCGAAATGGCAAGGATCTGATCGCGGTCGGCGACTTCCACAAGGATCGCATCGAGGCACGGATTGAGGCTGACAAAGGTCGGCCGCGCGCCATCTTCGGCGACAACGACAACGACATCGGCGGCGGCGGCGGCGGTGGGTCGCGCATCCGGGGCGGCGGGCGCGCAGGCGGCGATCAAGCCGAGAGCGGCCAAAGCAGGCAGACGGATCGGAAAAGGCACAACCACACTGCGCGCGATAGGCACAGCGCCGCTTCGGGGCAAGCGCGCGACCCGGGGGCCGCTTGGCGAAGCTGCGCTGTTAACGCCCTTTGCTTGGGTGTGCGCTTTCGGGACGCCCCCGCTTTGTCCCCTCGCGAACCGCACCCTTGGGCGATACGCGCTGTCGCGCGCCATGACGACACGCCGCCGATCCATCCTAGACCGCGCCACATTTGGCCCGCCGCCTGCCGTTGCGCTGAACAGCGCGTCGGACGATGCCCCCGAAGCACCGCCCAGGGTGACCGCTGCCCCGATCGTTCGGGACACCGAAGCCAAACTGGCCTTTAGGCCCCGTATCCGCTCATTCGCCGCACTCTGGCCGAGATCAAGCGTTTCGCGGCGCAAGCGGCTGGCGGCGCTGCTGGCTCTGATTGCGGTGCCCGCTCTGGCCGCTCCTGGGGATTTCGGCGCGATGGCGGGCGACGCTCCGGGCGAGGCGGGTGGCCTGCCGGGCGCCTTTGAAGACGAACGCGCCATGCCGTTCGAGCGGCCCGGCCTCAGCTTTCCCGGATCCGCCTTCTACTACCTTGCCGATCCGCCGCACGACGCGCTGGTGGCGCTGCCCGAGAGCAACCCGGCGACGCGCGGCGCGCCCGGTGGGCGCGAGGTCGGCGCGCTGATCGACGCAGGGCCCGCCGCGCGGCCCTTTGCCGCCGGGGTCGGCGCGCACGCTGCGCGCGCGCAAGACTGCCTCGCGCAAGCGATCTGGTACGAGGCCGCCAGCGAAAGCGTCGCCGGTCAGCGCGCGGTCGCGCAAGTGGTGCTCAACCGGGTCGCGCACGCGTCTTGGCCCGCCAGTGTGTGCGGGGTTGTCTATCAGGGCTCCGAGCGCAAGACCGGGTGCCAGTTCAGCTTCACCTGCGACGGCAGCCTTGCGCGCCAGGCGAGCGGGCGCGCCTGGGAGGCGGCCAAGCGGATCGCCAAGGACGCGCTGGACGGGGCGGTTTACGCCCCGATTGGCCACGCGACGCATTACCACACTTTGTGGGTCAGCCCGCGCTGGGCCAAGCGGCTCGACCCGGTCGGCACGATCGGCGCGCATCGCTTTTACCGCAATCGCGGGAGCGCCGGCGAAGCCTCGGCCTTTGGCGCGGCCTACGCTGGTTTTGAGCCTTCGGTCACCCCAGGCCCCCGCGCCGAACGCAGCGCCTATAAGGGCGAACCGCCAACCCGCGCCGCCGAGCCCGCCGGTCTCGAGCTTGATCCGCAAGCGCTGAACGCCCCCGCGCGCGCCGCGGCGCCCGATGAGACGGTCCCCGCGCCAGACACTGCACCCGACACCGCGCCAGATACAGCGCTCGCACACCCCGAATTGCGCGCGGTGGGTCAAGCTCGCGAGGCGTTCGCAAAGGCGGGCCAATGGAAGGTGGATCCGGCCAATCTGGACCTTTCGGGCGGGGAGTCGCCCGCCTCGCAAGACGGATCCAGAACCTCCCCCGACCGCTTCTAACACACGAGAAAAAGCGGGTTAATCCGCTCTCAACCTTGTCCAAACACCAAGCCTTAGAGCTACCGCGCTAGAGAGCTGATCCCCGATACAAGACCGCTGTGTCCGCGTCTCGCAGAGCGATGGCTTCGCGCCCGAAAACGCTCTTTGCCGCGACAAAGGCTTAAGCGGTCGCCAAGCCTGGAAAGCGCCTCGATAATGATCCATTTCGCGCCCGCCCTCAACGGCCCCCACGCCGCCGCTCGCGCGCCGCTGCGCCGGTCGGTCGCCCGCACGCTGGTGCATCGGGCGGTGGAACGGGTTGCAAACGACACCGGGGTATCGAAAGAAGAGCAAGCGCATAACGAGGCGGTGCTGGGCGCCGCCTTGCGCCACTTTGCCGAACACGGGCTGAGCGCCGCACGGGTCGCGCGGGCGAAGGCCGAGGCTGCGTTCTTCGAAGGAGATCGCCCCGCTTATGACTGGTGGTTGGCGGTGACGCGCACGCTGGACCGGCGATTGGCTGCCGAAGCGGAGCGCCGCGCCGACTGACACCAGCCAGGCGGACCATCCCGCCGCAAGCCGCACAGGCACAACGCGTCCTAACGCCGAGTTCGGTATAAACCCTCAGGTTATAACGGTAATTTTTGCGTTAACCGGCGCTTGACCTCTTCTGGCTATGGCCGATTGGCTATGGAGGCTAATGGATTTCTCTCCAAACTGGGTTTGCGGATCGTAGCACGAAGACGCAGCGACCAGTTGTCGGCGCGCGTTCGCCGTGTGCTGGTGCAAACGCTCTACACGCAGCCCGCTAGCCTGGCGCTCGGCGCAATGGCCGGGATTGCGGCGACGGGTGTGTCGGCCTGGATATCGGGCATCGCGCAGCTGTGGGCGGGGTTTGTCTGTCTCACCATCGTGGCGGTTGTGCGGGTCGCGCTGGCGTTTCGTTTGTCGCCCGACGCGCAGAGCAAGAGCACCAACCGGCTTGAAATGGTCTACGAGATCGGAGCGTTCACTTACGCGCTGGGCCTGGGCATGATCGCGGCGATGACGATGTGGTTTGAAGCCGGTGCGGATGTGCGCTTCATGATGGTGGCCAACGCGCTGTGCTATGGCGTTGGCGTGTCGGCGCGCAACGCAGGCCGACCGACCATCGCGATGGGCCAGCTGCTGCTCGTCTCGCTGCCGATCGTGGTCGCCTGCCTCGTGATCGGTTCGGCCGTTACGCTGACCTTGCTGCTGACCATCCTGTTCCTGATCCCGGCCATGGCCTCAATCACGCTCAACATGTTTAAGGTTCTGCGCGAATCGATCTCGGCTGCGGAGACCAGCGCCGAACTGGCCGACAAAATGCAGACGCTGGCGCGATCGGATGTGGTCACGGGGTTGGCCAACCGCGCCGGGCTCAACCACGCAATGGTCGAAACCATTATGGCGATCGAAGACGAGAGCCGCTTTGCGCTGTTCTGGATCGATCTGGACCGGTTCAAGGAGGTCAACGACCTGCTGGGCCACCCCGTGGGCGACCGTGTTCTGATCGAAGTCGGACGCCGATTGCGCGATGTGTGCCCCGAAGAGGCGACCGTGTCGCGTTTTGGCGGCGACGAGTTCATCATTTTCTGCGCGGTCGCCAATCGCAAGGACGCCGAGCGCATTTCGAGCGAAATCCACGCCGAAATCATGCGCTCCATCCGCGTTGAAAGCGACCGGCTGGAAGTGCGCGCTTCGGTGGGCGTGGCGCTGTTGCCTGAAGACGGGATCGACGCCGACACGCTGATGCAGCGGGCCGATCTCGCTTTGTATCACGCCAAGGTCGGCGGGCGCTCGCAGACCTGCTTCTTCAACACGTCGATGACGCGCGATCTCGTGCGTCGGCGCGAAATCGAGGATGAGTTGCGCATCGCCCTGCAACGCGATGAGCTGTCGATCTTCTTCCAGCCGATCGTCGATCTGGAAACGGGCAAGATCCGCACCTTCGAAGCGTTGGTGCGTTGGTTCCATCCCGAAAAGGGCGAATTGCGGCCCGATGAATTCATCCCGGTGGCCGAGGAAACCGGGGTTATCGTGACTTTGGGCAATTGGATCACCGCGCAAGCCGCGCGCATCGCCGCGCAGTGGCCCGATGAAGTGACCGTGGCGGTTAACCTCTCGCCGCTGCAAATCCGCGCGCCGGGCGCGGCGCTGGGGATCAAGAGCGCGCTGCGCGAAGCGGGGCTCGATCCGCGCCGGCTCGAGCTCGAAGTGACCGAAAGCCTGTTCATCGACGACAATCACGCCACCGCCGATTTCATCGAGGAACTGTCCGAAATCGGCGTGGGGGGAGCGCGTGATGGCATTGTCGAGAGGAGGAGAAAGGGAGGGG
>CALCCG010000213.1 GCA_937899785.1 uncultured Erythrobacter sp.
CGTAAACCTCGGCCTGCTCAGCGTAGGAACCGCCAAAATCCCAGCGTGGAAACCACAGCTCTTCGGTTGAGTAATAAAAGCTGCGCATATCAAACAGGCCATCGTGCTGGACGAGGCAGTCAAAGCGGTCGGGCCAATTGCCTGCGATCCAGTTGATCATGTAGCCGCCATAGCTTGCGCCCATGGCGCAGGCGCGGTTGCCATCGATCTGCGGATCGAGGGTGAGCGCGGCTTCGAGGCCTTTTTGCAGATCAATCAGAGGCTTGCCGCCCCAATCCTGATTGATTGCGTCCATGAATTCCTGCCCGTATCCCGCGCTTCCATGAAAATCGACCGAGATCACCGCGTATCCTTGGCTGGCCACCCCCCGCGCGTTCCAGCGGCTTGACCACACATCGTTGAAGGATCCCTGCGGCCCGCCATGAATGTAAAGGATCGCGGGGATTGGACCTTCCTGGTCTTCAAGCCGGGTGATCTGGCCCCACACCGTATCCCCACGCGCGCCGGCAAAGCTGAACCGGGTGGTCACGGTGCTGGCCATCTGGCCCATCCGGCTGGTGACTATGTCGGTAAGCGGGCGCGCGATGCCCATATCGCTCGACAAATACAGCTCGCGCGGCGCGCCGATGGAATCGCGCGTGAACAACAGTCGATTGCCGGACAAAGGCGTGACCGCGCCGATATGCGCTTCGTTGCCCGCCATCAGATCAAGCTTGGTGACCGCGCCCGTCTTGGGATCGATTGTATAGACCGGCGTGTCGAGCACATCGGCGGCGCTGGCCAGCAGATAAGTGCCGTCCTCGCTCCAGGTCAGCCCGCCGAAAGAGAGATCGGTATCCGCCGTCAAAGCGCGGGTTTCGCCTGTCTCGATATCGCGAATATGCACCACGAGGCGGTCGGATTCGCAGCCGGGCCGCGCCATGACGAGATAGGCCAGCGATTGGCCATCGGGCGAGACGGCGGGTCCGGAATCGTGCGCTTCGTTAGCGCCGGTCAAGATGACGGGCGCGTTGCCCGAGAGATCGGAATAATAGATGTCCAGATCGGTTGATGTGGGTTCAGCCGCGTTCGCTTCGCGCGCGACGAAATACAGGCCAGAGCCATCGGGCGCCCAGGCAAGATCCTCATACCCGCCAAAGGGCATTGTCGGGGTGTTGCCAGTGACGCCGGATGCGGGATCAGTGCCATCGATGGGCGTGCCCTCGCCCACCACCGCGCCGTCCTTCAAATCGAACACAAACACGCGGTTGTATTCGCCCGGGGTCACCCAGCGGTCCCAGTGGCGGTAGATACTCGCATCGCCTTCATACAGGCGACCCGTTCCAAGCGCGTCGTCGGTTCTGGTGCAGCGAAACCGCGCGCAATCGCGAGGGGCGCTGCGCAGCAGAGCAATCTTGTCGCCGGATGGAGCAATCACAAAGCCGGAAAGGCCGTTATCTCCAAGGTCTGCGACCGGCATGGGTCCTGTGGCATTGCCAGTTCCCTCCAAGGCCACTCGCCAAAGGCGGGTGTATTCTTCGGCGTCGTCATTGGGGTGCTCGTCGCTGAGGAAATACAGGAAGTTGTCCGGCCCAAAGGCAAGCGCGTAAGCGTCCAAGCCAAGATCCAGCTCAACGGGTGAAGCGCCCGGAATAGAAAGGTCGAGCAGGTAATGTGTGGGCGTTCGCGTGTAGGTGTCCGGATCGGTGCGCGTGACCGAATAGACCGCGTAACGCCCCTTCGCGACCGTAGGAGCGCCCAAGCGCGGCATAGTGACCAGGTCTTTGGCCGACATCGGTGTAGCCGACACACCGGGAATGTCCGCGCGCGCATCCGTGTGGGTATCCGCGTTTAGTGGACTCGACGAAACGGCAAGCAAGAAAGCGGCGAGTGGAAGGACGAAAAGCGCGCTTTTGACGCGCGACGTGTGCGACATGACCATGCGCAAAGCCGTTAGCGCGCAGCGTCCCTTAGTGCCAGCGATTTGGGAGGTGGCCGCAAGGGCCTAGCGGCGCTTGCCCGCGATCCGCGCGATTTCCGCCTGAACCATCTTTTCGACCATGGAGGGCAGGTTCTTGTCGAGCCACTCGGCCAGCATCGGACGCATCAATTCGCGCGTCAGGCTTTCAAGCGAGGTTTCGCCAGAGCGCACGATCTGCGGTCTTGCTCCCGGTTCCGCCAGCATGGCGAGCGCCGCGAGGTTTTC
>CALCCG010000214.1 GCA_937899785.1 uncultured Erythrobacter sp.
GTGATCCCAAAACCTAGGTCTGCCGGGGAGTCCGGCGGGCCATACTGCAAGCCATGTGAGGAGTTCACATCATGCGAAATCTTATTCTCGCGACCGATAGCTATAAACAAAGCCACTTTCTTCAATACCCGCCCGAAGCGCGCGCAATCAGCGCCTATGGCGAAGCCAGGCCCAATCCGTTCTCGGATGAGGTGGTGTTTCTGGGGCTCCAGCCCTTTCTGATCGACTATCTGAGCCGCCCCATCTCGCAGGCTGACATCGAAGAGGCGGCCGACATCTGCTCCGCGCACGGCGTGCCGTTCAACCGCGAGGGATGGCAGGCGATCTTCGATGATCACAGCGGATACCTCCCGCTCGAAATCAGCGCCCTTCCCGAAGGAACCGTTGCGCCCACCGGTGTGCCGCTGTTCCAGGTGGTGAACACCGACGACCGCATGCCATGGCTCACCACCTTTATCGAGACCGCGCTGCTGCGCGCGGTTTGGTACCCGACCACGGTGGCGACGCTCAGCCGCCAGTGTCGTCTGATTATCGCGCGCGGGCTGGAGGAAAGCTCTGACGATCCCGACGGCCAGTTGCCGTTCAAGCTGCACGACTTTGGCGCGCGCGGCGTGTCCTCCGGCGAAAGCGCCGCTTTGGGCGGCATGGCGCACCTTGTGAACTTTGCTGGGACCGACACCATCGAGCGCATCCTCGCCGCGCGCCGGTACTACGGCGCAGATATGCCGGGCTTCTCCATCCCCGCGGCTGAACACTCAACCATGACGAGCTGGGGCGAGGACCGCGAGGAAGCGGCCTACGCTAATATGCTCGACGCGTTCGAGGGGGAAGGCGCGCCGGTGGCCGTGGTTTCGGACAGCTACGATCTCGATCACGCGGTTGAGGCGATCTGGGGCGGTTCGCTTAAGGAAGCGGTCATGGCTCGCAGCGGCATTCTTGTCGTCCGGCCCGATAGCGGCGATCCGGTCGATACGCCCGCCCGCGTGCTGGCCAAGCTGTGGGACATCTTTGGCGGCACCACCAACGCGCGTGGCTACCGCGTGCTCAATGACCGTGTGCGCGTGATCCAGGGCGACGGGATGAACGTCGAAAGCATCAAAAGGCTGGTCCAGCGGCTGCTGGAGGACGGCTTTGCAATCGACAACATCGCCTTCGGCATGGGCGGCGGTCTGCTGCAATCGGTGACCCGCGACACGTTGCGCTTCGCCATGAAAGCCAACGCCTTGCGCGATGACCAGGGCCGATGGCGCGATGTCTCCAAACGACCCGCCACCGATCCGAGCAAGGCCAGCAAGGCCGGCCGCCAAGCGGTGGTGCGTGAGGGTGGACGCCTGATTGCCAAGCGGTTGGACGCGGTTGATGAGGGCGAAAGCCGGCTTCAACCGGTTTGGCGCAACGGGGAGCTGCTGCGGCGGGAGACCTGGGATCAGGTCAAAGCCCGGGCGGTGGGCGCGTAACCTGTGAAGGGTTCTAGCCGACAGCCTTGTTGTCGATCAGACGGGTGCCTCCGATACGCGCGGCCACCAAAAGCCGCGCGGAGGCGCCCGTCAAGGCGTCGATAGCGGCTAAGGAAGTGGCATCGGCGAGGGCAGCGTAATCGACGCTGGCAAAGCCGGCTTCGAGCAAATCTGACTGCAGCCGGGCCAGCGCCGCGCCGACATTGCCTCCGCCTTCGATCGTCGCGATCGCTGCGTCCATAGCCTTTGGCAAGGTCGCCGCAGCGGCGCGGTCCTCAGGCGAAAGATAGCGATTGCGGCTCGACATCGCCAAGCCGTCCGCCTCGCGCACTGTGGGCACGCCGATGATCTCGTGGACATGCGGATGCGTGAGATCAAGGTCGCGCGCCATCGTGCGGATGACCGCCAATTGCTGGAAGTCCTTCTCACCAAAGAAGGCCCGGTCGGGCTGCACCTGGTTGAAGAGCTTGCACACCACCGTTGCGACGCCATCAAAGTGGCCGGGCCGGTCTGCGCCGCAAAAACCTTCGCTTACCCCTTTGACCGAGACGTTAGTGGCAAAGCCATTGGGGTACATCGCCGCAACATCGGGCGCCCACAGCAGCGCGCAACCCTGCGCCTCCAGCATGGCGGCGTCTTGTTCAAGCTGGCGCGGATAGGCGTCAAGATCTTCATTCGGGCCAAACTGGGTCGGGTTCACAAAGATCGAGGCGACCGCATGATCGCACACCTCACGCGCGCGCCGCACCAAGGTGAGGTGTCCTTCATGCAGCGCTCCCATTGTCGGGACGAGGCCGATTGTCGCGCCCTCGCCGCGCAGTTTCGCCAGGCTCTGGCGCAGGGTGGCCAGCGAGCTTGTGGTTTGCATGGGTCTCACCTCTTTACGATTAACCGCGTGGGTCTGTAGACAAGGCGAAGGGCCTCTCACAAGCGGCTGCGCGGCCACAGAGCGATCGGGCCGCCGGAAAGGAAAGCACCGCCATGACCACCATAGCCAACGATCCTGCGGCGCATCGGAGTGTTTTCGCCAACGAAAAGGGCGGTACGGGCAAATCGACGACGGCGGTGCATGTCGGCGTGGCTTTGGCCTATCTGGGCGCGCGGGTGACGATGCTTGACCTCGATCCGCGACAGCGCACAACGTTCCGCTATCTGGAGAACCGCGTCGCCACCATGAACAAGCGCACGCTCGAACTGCCCACCCCCGAGGCGCATGTGTTCAAAGGAAGCGCGCCTGAAAAGCTGCTCAAAACCATGGGCAAGCTGGAGCGCGACGCCGACTTCCTCATCATCGACAATCCCGGCCGCGATGATCCTTTTGCGCGCGCAGCGGTGGAAAACGCCGACACGCTGGTCACCCCCCTGAACGACAGTTTTGTCGATTTCGACCTGATCGGCCAGGTCGATGGTGAGACTTTTGAAGTGAAAAAACTCTCCTTCTTCGCCGAATTGGTGTGGGAAGCGCGGCTCAAACGCAGCCGTCAGACACTTGAGGAGCGCCGGCCGGAAATGGAGTGGATCGTTGTTCGCAATCGCACGGGATATGTCGAAGCGCGCAACCAGGCGCGTTTGGAAAAGGCGCTCAGGGACATGGCGCAAAGGGTGGGCTTTCGCGCGGTCAAGGGCCTGTCGGAGCGGGTCATCTATCGCGAGCTCTTTCCCTCCGGCCTCACATTGCTCGACAAAAAGCACCTTGGCGAGTTGGGCACCAGCCACCTTGTCGCCCGGCAAGAGCTGCGGGCTTTGATCAAGGCGTTGAACCTGCCCGATTTCACCACGACACCGCGCGCGTTGGAGATGGCCTGACATGGTGCGTCTAGCGATCATTCTTATCATCATCTGTGTTCTGTTTCGCATGGCGATCGGCCAATGGCCCTGGCAGATGCTGAAACCCGCCCCCACGCGCTCGCAGGCTTTGTTCAAAGCGCGCAAGCTCTTAGGGGTGGAAGAACGGGCCACGCGCGCGGACATTCTGGCGGCGCACAAACGGCTGATCGCCATGGTGCACCCCGATCGCGGCGGCTCAAGCGCGGCGGTGCACGAGGCCAACGACGCGCGCGATCTGTTGCTCAGCGAGCTGCCGGACCGCGGCGCCCCCTTGCGTGATGAAAGCTTTGAGGACGACGATTGATCCGCTTTCGGTCATCGCGCAATTGACACAAAAGCCGTCCACTCCCATCGCACAGTTCAACCGCGCCTTCGCGCCCGCACAAGCGGGCTGCGTCTGTTGCTGAGCGCCTTAGACGGAACCCCTCTTGATGACCCACACCTTCGATCCGACCATCCTTCGCGAATATGACATTCGCGGTGTCATCGGCCAAACGCTGAGCGCTGAGGACGCGCAGGCCATTGGGCGCAGTTTTGGCAGTTTGCTGCGCCGCTCAGGCGGCGCTTTGTCCGAAGCGGGCACCAAGACCGTGGCGGTCGGATACGATGGCCGGGTCAGCTCACCGGCGATGGAAGACGCCTTGGTTGCTGGCCTCAGCGCAGCGGGCTGCAACGTGGTGCGGATCGGCCTTGGGGCAACCCCGATGCTCTACTACGCCGAAGCGTCAACCGAAGAGATAGACGGCGGCATTCAGATAACTGGCAGCCACAATCCCCCCGATTACAACGGCTTCAAGATGGTATTTGAAGGAAGACCCTTCTTCGGGGGGGACATCCAGAAGCTCGGCCAGGTGGCGGCCGCCGGGGACTGGACCGACGGGATCGGAGAGGTCTCGGAGCGCGACATCCTGAGCGAGTATGTCCAGCGCCTTTTCGAAGGCCTCAGCGGTGTCGATGCGGGGGCTCTGGCCGATCTCAAGGTCGGCTGGGACGCGGGGAACGGCGCCGCCGGGCCCGCTCTCGAAGCGCTCGCCGCGAAGCTCCCCGGGGAGCATCACTTGCTGTTTACCGACGTTGATGGACATTTCCCAAACCACCATCCTGATCCAACCGTGGAGGCCAACCTTGCCGATCTCCGCACGCTTGTCGCGGAGAAGAAGCTCGACTTTGGAGTGGCTTTTGACGGCGATGGCGACCGGATCGGGGCGATCGATGGCCAAGGCCGGGTGATCTGGGGCGATCAGCTGCTGATGATCTACGCCGAGGATCTTTTGAAAGAGCGTCCGAACGCCACGATTATCGCGGACGTCAAGGCGAGCCGCGCGCTGTTCGATCACGTCGCCGCACAGGGCGGACAGCCGCTGATGTGGAAGACGGGCCACTCGCTGATTAAGTCCAAAATGAAGGAAACGGGTTCGCCGCTGGCGGGCGAAATGAGCGGACACGTCTTTTTCGCTGACACCTATTACGGGTTTGACGACGCGCTCTACGCGGGCGTGCGCCTGCTCGCCGCTTCGGCCCGGTTGGGCAAATCGGTCACCGAACTCAAGTCGGCGATCCCGCCCATGCTCAACACGCCCGAGATGCGCTTCCAGGTGGATGAGAGCCGCAAATTCGCCGCTATCGCCGAAGTGACCGAGCGCCTGACCAGCAATCCCGGCCCCGACGTGCAAGAGGTCAACGCGACCGATGGCGTGCGCGTCAACACCGCGGATGGTTGGTGGCTGCTGCGCGCTTCCAACACTCAGGACGTGCTGGTCGCGCGCGCGGAAAGCGACAGCGAAGCGGGTCTTGAGCGGCTGCTTAAGCAGATCGATGAGCAATTGGCGCTTTCGGGTCTGGAACGCGGCGAGAGCGTTGGGCACTAAAACTCCCTCCTCCCCCTGGCCTTGGGCGGCGCTCGGCCTTCCCGAGACGGTTGACCGCGAGGCTATTCACGCCGCGTACGCCGCCCGCCGGGCTGAGCTCGACAGCGCGAATATGCGCATTTCGGCCTTTGCCGAGCTGACCGAGGCGCGCGAGAAGGCGTTGTTTCTTGCTTCCGAAAAGCGTCGCGAGGCTGCCCGCAGCGGTGAGGTGAAGGAGACACCCCCGGCGCCGCCGCCGCGCGCGCCCACGGCCCCACCCGCGCCTGACCCCCCCGCCCCTCCCCCCGAGCCTGCCCACCAGTCCGAACCGGAGTCTTTGGGCGAAGAGCGTTGGGAGCACGCAGGTGGCTATAAGCCCCGACGTTGAATTCGGCGCGGACATGATCTTTGACCGGGCCACGCGCGAACCGATAGACAGCGCAGAAAGCTCAGACCTGCCGACAATCGCCGAAGAGTTTGAAGCTTTCAGCAAGCGGCTGGGGCTTAAGAAGTATGGCGGATTCTACGTTGTCGGGCTGTTCCTTCTGCTCGTTTATTGCAGTTGATCGCGCGGCCTTGAGCGCACCCCAAGGATGAGCCGCTTGAGCCCGGCCATCGCCTGCGCCATTATACGCGCAAACCAACGAAGTGAGGATGAGACCCATGAAACGCCTAATTGCCTACGCCGCCAGCGCTATGGCTCTTGCTGTGGCCACGCCGCTCGCCGCGCAGGAGGAAAGCGCGCCAAGCGCCGAAGAGATCGATCAGGAAATCCAGGCGTTGGGCGGGTTGTTCGGCGACATCTTCGGCACCGCTGATCCGCTTACTCCCGATCAGGAAGCGCGCGTGCCCGTGGCGCAATCGGTTGTGCTCAAACTGTTTCCCGAAGGCACCTACGCCAAGATGATGAACGAGACGCTTGCGCCGATGATGGACGGGATCATGGGCAATGTTGCGGGTACACCGGCGATTACGCTGATCGAATTGACGGGCCTGCCGCCAAGCCAGCTGAGCGACCTTGACGAGGCCCAGCTCGAAGAAGCGGTCGGCTTGCTTGATCCCAACGCCTCGGCGCGCAACGCCGAGATCGCCAAGGTCACGATCGAGATGATCAGCGGTATCGTTGAACAGATCGAACCGAGTTACCGCGCTGGCCTGGCGCGCGCCTACGCGGTGCGCTTTACGGAGGCGGAACTGGTCGATCTCGACGCCTATTTTGGAACCCCAGTGGGCCGCAAATACGCTGGCGAAAGCTTTCTGATCTTCGCCGACCCGCAGGTCATGTCGGCCATGAACGAAATGATGCCCGCGATGATGGAACAGATGCCGGCGATGATGGGCGGCATTGGCGAGATTGCGCAGAATTACCCCAAGGGCCGGACCTTCTCGCAGCTTTCAGCCGAAGAGCAGGACAAGCTTGCACAATTGCTCGGCACGACGCTGGAAAACCTGGCTGCCAATGAGCCGGCACGCGATGATGAGCCCATGAACGAGGAGCAAGAGTGGGTTGAAGAGGAAAGCGCAAGCTAAGCGCCGCTGCCCCGTCAGGACCTTGTCGAGGCAGACGGCGCGCGCCATCTGATCCCGTGTGAGCGCGCGCCCTGACACCTTGAACGAAGGCCCTGATGGGCCTGAGATCCCGCCTGAGATCCCGCCTGAGATCCAAGCCTGGTTTGACGCGCGCGGCTGGCGGATCCGCCGCCACCAATTGGACATGCTGGCCAAGGCGCGCGCGGGCACGCACGCGCTGCTCGTTGCGGACACCGGCGCGGGCAAGACGCTCGCCGGGTTTTTGCCGACCCTGTGCGACTTCGCGCCGTCGGCGCGGGCGCCGACCGAAGATGGCTTGCACACACTGTATGTTTCCCCGCTGAAAGCGCTGGCCCACGATGTGAAGCGCAACCTTTTGACCCCGATCGAGGAGATCGGCCTTCCTATCCGCGTCGAGACGCGATCAGGCGACACGTCTTCGGACAAGAAAAAGCGCCAGCGTAAAAAGCCGCCGCATGTTCTTCTGACGACACCGGAAAGCCTCTCTTTGCTGCTTTCCTATCCTGAAAGCCTGGAGCTGTTGCGCACCTGCAGGCGGGTGGTGGTGGATGAGGTCCACGCCTTTGCGACGGGAAAGCGCGGTGACTTGCTGGCCCTGGCTCTCGCCCGGTTGCACGCGATGGCGCCGCAATGCCAGCGCGTGGCGCTCTCGGCGACCCTGGCGAACCCCTTGAGCTTTCAGGAATGGCTGGCCCCACAAACGGATGACGGCACGGGCGAGATCCGCGCAGCCGATCTGGTGCTGGGAGAGAAGGGCGCGCCAGCGGATCTCTCGATCCTCTTGCCCATCGAAGAACGCGTGCCTTGGGGCGGGCACGCTGGGCGCTGGGCGGTCGATCAGCTTTACGAAGCGATCAAGGACAACCGAACCACTCTGGTCTTCACCAACACGCGCTTTCTGGCCGAGTTCATCTTCCAGTGCCTGTGGGACATCAACGAAGACAACCTGCCGATCGGCGTCCATCATGGGAGCCTCTCCAAGGAAGCGCGGCGCAAGGTGGAAGACGCCATGGCGGCGGGCGAGTTGCGCGCTCTGGTCTGCACGGCGAGCCTGGATCTTGGCGTTGACTGGGGCGATATTGATCTGGTGGTGCAGATGGGCGCGCCCAAGGGCTCCTCACGCCTACTCCAACGGATCGGTCGCGCGGGCCACCGATTGGACGCCGCCAGCCGTGCGGTCCTCGTGCCGGGCAACCGGTTTGAGTTTCTCGAAGCGATGGCGGCCAAGGACGCGGTCGACGATGGCCAGCGCGACGGTGAGGACTTTCGCGCGGGTGGGCTCGACGTGCTCGCGCAGCATGTGATGGCGTGCGCCTGCGCGGGGCCGTTTCACGAGGATGATCTGCTCGCTGAAATCCGCTCCAGCGTGGCCTATGCGTGGGTGGACAAACCGGCGTTCGAACGCGTGCTCGGCTTTGTCGAAAACGGGGGCTACGCGCTCAAAGCCTATGACAAATTCAAGCGCATCGTCCGATCGAAAGACGGCGTGTGGCGGCTCGCGCACCCCAACCAGGCGCAGCGGCACCGGATGAACGCTGGTATCATCGTTGATTCCGAAATGCTCATGGTGCGTTTCAAGAACGGGCGGCAACTGGGCAAGGTCGAAGAGCGCTTTGCCGCGCAGCTTTCGACGGGAGACACCTTCTTCTTCGCGGGGATGAGCCTCGAGGTTGAGGGCGTCAAAGACATGGACGTCATCGTGCGCGCGGCGAAAAAGTCCGCCACCATCCCGAGCTATGGCGGCCTGCGCCTGCCGCTGACCACGCATCTTGCCAGCCGCGTTCAGGCGATGCTTGACGACCGGGCGGGCTGGGGGCGCTTCCCGGACGATGTGCGCGAATGGCTCGAAGTGCAGGACTATCGCAGCCGGCTCCCGAAGCCCGGCGAGCTGCTGGTCGAAAGCTTCCCGCACGCGAACAAGCGCTACACCACCTATTACACCTTCGAGGGTTGGAACGCGAACCAGTCGCTCGGCATGCTGATCACGCGGCGAATGGAGGATCGCGGGCTGATGCCCGGCGGGTTCGTGGCGAACGATTACACGCTGGCGGTGTGGGGTTTGAAGCCAGTGGAGGATCCCGCGCCGCTGCTCTCGCCCGATATTCTGACGCATGAATTCGTCGACTGGGTGACCGAAAGCCACTTGCTGCGCCGCGCCTTTCGCGAAGTCGCAGTGATCAGCGGGCTGGTGGAGCGCCAGCATCCGGGCAAGCGTAAGACCGGCAAGCAAGTCACCTTCTCAACCGACCTGATCTACGACGTGCTCAAAAAGTACGAGCCCGACCATATCCTCCTGGAAGCCGCCTGGGCCGATGCGCGCGCGCGGATGACCGATGTGGGAAGGCTCGCCGATCTGTTGGAGCGTTCGCAGCGCGAGCTGGTCCATGTGGAGCTTGACCGCGTCTCGCCCCTCGCCGTGCCGGTGATGACGATGATCGGGCGCGAGGCGGTGCCTCAGGGTGCGGTGGATGACGAACTGCTGATCGAGGCGGAGAGCCTGGTGAGCGAAGCGATGCGGATCGATCCGAGTGAGGGCGCGCGCGAGTTGGAGGGGGATTAGTAAAGCGGCGGTGGCATTGTGAGAGACTGGCAATTGCCTTCTGGGATTTCCTCAAGATCGACCAAGCCGCCTTCATCGTGAGGTTCAGGCGCTTTCCGCTTGGATGGGAATGGCGAACTCTCGACCCTTCTGAAGCGATCAATATCGTCAAAGCAGACTTTCGAACGCGGAACGCCTGCCTCCGCGATTGCATTTAGGACTTTCGTTAAAGTTGCATAGGTTACGCCGTCTTCCGCATGAAAAAGGACCATGGGATAGCGCATGCCCAGCGCAAGGAGGCTCTCAGGCAAAATTTCCACGTCCACGATTGTGCCGTTGAGCGAAACTGCGCCCTCTTCTGTCACCTCGACGACGGCATGAATTGGTTTGCCGTTCCTCGGAATGGGTTCTTCCCACCCAGGGAGGTCAATCAACAGGACTTGAATTGAAGGCCGGGTGAGGCTCGTCACGCAACCGATTCCAGCCAGTATTGCGGAGACGATCAGGACAGACCGCAAGTTCTGCATCGATGGCCTTCCCGGATTACGCTTCGCTGCCGCAGTCAAATCCCAAAGTCCTTAAACCGCGCGTTCCCGACAAAGGCGAACTTGGTCGCGCCGCTCTCCTTGATCAGCGCGATGGTCCGCGCTGAGCGGTCATAGCTCGCCAGCGCATCGGGTTCGAAGCGCAGGGTGGGTTCGGGCGAAGCGGCGGCGGTGCGCTCAATCTGGATACGCAGCTGGTCGGGTGTGACGCGCGTGCCGTTCCACAGCAGCTCGTCGGCTGCGGTGATGGAAACGACATTGGTCTCACCGATCTCGCAGGCCGTGCAGGGTGCGGTGGGCAGATCGACTGTCGTCTCATGCACTTTGATCGGCACCGCCATGATGATCATGATCAGCAGAACCAGCAGCACATCGATAAACGGCGTCACGTTCATCTCGCCCATGGGCGCGCTCGCTTTGCGGATATGGGCGCGCGGGGTGTCGGCGAAGCGGCGCAGGCTGGCGGTTTTGGCAGTCATGATCGGTCTCCTTCAGGGATGGAGCGTATCGGGGATGCCAAGAATGCACCAAAATCAATAAGTTGCCTAACGCGTACGGGTGTGCGGTTTGCAACTGGTGCTGCGCTGCCGGGCCGGCCTGTGCGCCAGCACCCTACGAAAAAGGGCGCCGCGGATCGATCCGCAGCGCCCTTTTGTCTTGAGCCGTACTGGCCGGAAAGCGAAGGCTTAGCTGTCGTCTTTGCCGAACACGCGGTACTTTTCGTTGCCAACAAAGCCGAACTTGGTGACGCCCGACGACTTGATGATCTGCAGCACCTTGGCCGAGCGATCATAGCTGGCGAGCTGATCGGGCTCGAACTGCAGCTCAGGCTCCACCGCCATACTGGTGGTTTCCTGGAGCGTCGTCACCAGCTCGCCCGGCGTGATGTCGACCGCGTTCCACAACAGACGGTCTTCGGCGGTGATCACGAGCTTGTTCTTCACCGGATCAATGTCGATATCGCTGGGCGGCGGGTTGCCCTGCGGCAGATCGATATCCACCGAGTGCGTCGCGATCGGGATAGTGATGATGAACATGATCAGCAGCACGAGCAGCACGTCGATCAGCGGGGTCATGTTCATGTCGAGCATTGGCTCGCCGTCGAGCTTGCCTCCGGACATACCCATGGGAGTTCTCCTTAAATCCTATACCGGTCCGGCGATCAGCCGTTGGGGTCGATCGGGTTCGAGATGAAGCCAACGGTCGGATAGCCCGCCGCTTGCACGTTGTAGATGGTGCCAGCCACGCACTTCCAGGGGACATTCTTGTCCGCGCGGATGTGGACCTGCGGGATGGCGTCGGGATCTTCGACAATCGCTTCCGCGCCGCCAGGATAGGCCGACACGATCGCGTCAAGACGCTCAAACGCCATGTTGTAGAGCTCTTCGGAGTCCACCGGCGTGATGTTGTTGAAGTAGATCCGGCACTCGCCCGTACGCGAAGCGCCGCCAAAGCCGGAGCGGATCACGCCCGCGGTCTTGCCGTCGGCGTCCGTTGTCATCACAGTGAGCTGCAGGTTTTCCACCTTGTCTTTGGATTCTTCCATCTCGAACACCGGTATTTCCAGCTGCTCGACGGTTTGAATCGCGACCGGAACCGCGATCAGGAAGATGATCAAAAGAACAAGCATCACGTCCACCAGCGGGGTCGTGTTGATGTCCGACATCGGGGTTTCACCCGAACCGCTCATCGAAATTGCCATTGATACGTCCTATTCTGGCAAAAGGTCAGATGGGTAAGCCAAGAGAAAAGGGGCGAGCCGTCAAAGGTCGGTCTCGCCCCTATCTCTCAAAGGCTCACTTGGTTGCAGGCTTGGCCGCCGGCTTCGGAGCCGTTTTCGGCTTGGCCGCGCCAGCGGGCGGAAGCGTCGGAGTGACCGTGCCATCCGAACCGATATAGGCCAGGATGTCGTTGCAGAAGTCGGTCATCAGCGCTGCGATGCGGCGGTTGCGCGACTGCAGCCAGTTAAAGGCGAGCACGGCCGGAACCGCGACGAGCAGACCGATCGCGGTCATGATCAGCGCTTCACCAACCGGGCCTGCGACCTTGTCAATCGAGGCCGAACCTTCGATGCCGATATTGATCAGCGCGCGGTAGATCCCGATCACGGTGCCAAGCAGACCGATAAAGGGCGCGGTCGCGCCGACCGAGGCGAGGAAGGGCAAACCACCTGCGAGCGCCGCGTTGATCGTTTCCTGGCTGTGCGCCAGGCTGTCTTCCACATAGCTGGCTTCTGAACCGGCGCCGTGCATCTTGGCGTGATCGTCGCGCGCTTTGACAGCGTCATCGGCGAGCTGGCGCCAGGCCGAGTTCTTTTCAAACTTCAGAGCGCCATCCTTAAGGCCGGCCGCACGCCAGAAAGGCGCTCTGCCCTTCTTGTACTGGCCCATCACCTTGTTTTGCTCGAACAGCTTCGAGAACAGGATGTAGAACGATCCAACGCTCATGATGACCATGACCGCAAGGATCGACCAGGCGACCGGGCCGCCTTCACGCATGGCTTCCACAAAGCCGAACTTGTTTTCCGGAGCCTCGGCGGCTGCAATAAGGTAAGTGAGCATGGCGAATAAGTCCTTTTAAAATATGTCCCCGGGGCGAGGCTCCTGTCGTGCAAGAGCCTCGCCCGAATTTCCATCAATTGAGTCGATAAGTGATCGTCGTGGCGTACGAGCCGGACGTTGGATTGCCCCCATCATCGAGCGCTTCATTAAAGCGCGCATAGCGGCTCATGCCCTTACACGCAGCGTCGTCCAGGATTCGTGATCCGCTTGAGCGAACCACGCGGCATCCGCTGACCCGGCCGTTCGGACCGATTGTAACGCTGACGCCAACATTGCCTTCGACCTCTTCGCGCAGCGCGCGCGAAGGATAGTTCTCCGAAATCCGGCGCGACCAGCGGTTGAGACCCTTCGGCGTAGCCGGGCGCGCTTGCGACGGCGGCGGGGGTGGCGCCGGAGGGGCCACCGGAGCAGGCGGCGGAATGATCAGCGCCGGCGGAGCGGGTGGTGGGAGCGTCGGGGTCGGCGCGAGCGGCGGCGGGGCCGGTGCGATGCTGATCGGCGGCGGCGGCGCAACCGGCGGGGGAGGCGAAACCTCTTGCGGTTCCGGCGGGGGCGGCGGCTCCTCTTCAGGGGGCGGCGGCTCTTCCTCGATGTTGACCGTGGTGACGCGCTCGATCTCTTTCTTCACCACGTCGATGGCCAAGCCAACGACCATTGCGAGGCCGATCCCTGCCACGATGCCGATCGCAATTATGAGGGAGGTCAGTTTGCTCCCTGTCATTCCTTGATCAACGTAGGACATGCGGCTGATTTCTCTCCATTCCTTAGCCGACCATGGTCGGCGCATATTTTCACGGCTCGGCGATTGGATACCGAGTTCGTGATTCCCTAAACCTTGGTCCTCCCGACCGAGTGGAACGCACGGTGCAATTCACCCACACTCCATTCGGAATACCGCCTACGCACCTTATGCTGCGCTTGCCGGTATATGTTGGCTTTGACCGTGTCCCCAAGGCCGCTGCCAACCCTTCGCGCTCTAGCGTTCAACACCTAGTCAATCAAACGCTTTATCGGTTCAGGTGCGATTCAAATGTCTCGTTCTGAGATAGAACCCGCTGTACAAAAGCGACATACCCACGCACAAGGTGCCCCTGATATGACCGCCGTTCACCAATTTTTTACCATGAAAATCAAGACCATGGCATCTGTTCTCGCCTTGGCTTTCACCGCTTCCGGAAGCGCGGCGCAGGCGCCAGAGGATACACCGGAGGCCGCAGCCCCCACATCGCCCAGCGGGCTTGCAGCGCGGGCGACCTATGTCGATCTCGTGACTCTGAGCGAGCGCAGCGCGCTGGTTGTGCGCGCGCAGATTCGCCGTCAAACCCAGCTCAAACCCGAACGCGCGCCGGGGCTCGCTCCTGGATTTGCGCGGCTGTATATCGAGGCGGACACACTGGCGCTGATTTCGGGCAACACCGCTCTTGGCGAATCGCTTGTTTATCTTGTCGACGTTCCGCTGACCGCCAAGGGCAAAGCGCCCAAGCTCAAAAAGCGCGAGATGCTGCTGTTCGCCAACGATGCGGGTCGCGACGCCAAGGGGGCAAACCAGCTCCAGCTTGCCGGCGAATTTGCGCAGCTCGCCTTTTCGCCCGAACTCGAAGCGCGCGTGCGGCCGATCCTCACCAGCCTGGTGGCCAGCAACCCGCCGCCGATTATCGCCGGTATCAGGGATGCGCTGGCGGTGCCGGGCACCTTGGTGGGCGAATCCGAGACGCAGATCTTCCTTGAGACGACCGACCGCTCGCCGGTCTCGCTCACCGTGCTGCGGCGGCCCGGGCAGCCCGCCGCCTGGGGTGTCTCGTGGGGCGAGATCATCGATTCGTCGGCGCGCGCGCCCGCGCCGGAAAGCTTGCGCTGGTACCGGCTCGCCTGCGCTTTGCCCGCGAGCCTGCCGAGCTCGGCCAATCTCGCCCGCGATCCGGCGGCGCGACGGCTGGCGGCGACCGATTACGCCTTCGTTATCCGCTCGCTTGGGCCCTGCGCTCGGGCGATCACCACGACCCCGCAGACCTAGGAGGGGGCGGGATCAAGCCCGCTCGGCGCTTGACCATGGGTGAGGCATGGCTAAGCGCGAGCGACGACGTGATCTCTCGCCGCCTTAAGGACCCGCGCCCATGCCCGACACCTCCTCTCAAACGCCGCTGCGTGTTGCGATTGCCGGGCTTGGCACGGTGGGCTCAGGGGTTATCCGCTTGCTCGACACGAATCGGGACCTCATCGCCGCGCGCGCCGGTCGCGCGATCGAAGTGAGCGCGGTGAGCGCGCGCGACCGCAGCAAGGATCGCGGCGTCAATCATCAGCGCTTCCACTGGGAAGACGATATGGCCGCTCTGGCCGCGCGCGAGGATGTTGATGTTGTGCTCGAACTGGTCGGCGGATCGGATGGCCCGGCGCTCGCCTTGTCGCGCGCGACGTTGGCGGCGGGCAAAGGGTTGGTGACCGCGAACAAGGCGATGATCGCGCATCACGGTTTGGCGCTCGCGGAAGCGGCCGAAGCGCGCGAGACCCCGCTCAAATTCGAGGCCGCGGTTGCGGGGGGCATTCCGGTGGTCAAGGGCCTGCGCGAAGGGACCAGCGCCAACGCGCTCACCAAGGTCTATGGCATCCTCAACGGCACCTGCAATTACATCCTTTCCGAGATGGAGGCGACGGGCGCGGACTTCGCCGAAACGCTCGGCGAAGCGCAGCGTCTGGGTTACGCCGAAGCCGATCCAACCTTCGATATCGAAGGGATCGACGCCGCGCACAAGCTTGCGATCCTGGCCGCGATTGGCTTTGGCGCGCGGGTCGATTTTGCCAATGTGCGCACCACCGGGATCGTCGCGGTGCGCGCCGCCGATATCGCTCAGGCTGACGCGCTGGGCTTTGTCATCCGCCTGATCGCTGAGGCCGACGCGCAAGACGGCCGACTGCTCCAACGGGTGCGCCCATGCCTTGTCGCCAAAGACCACCCGCTAAGCGGCGTTGACGGCCCCACCAACGCGGTTGTGGCGGAGGGCAATTTCTCCGGTCGTCTGCTGTTTCAGGGCGCGGGCGCAGGCGATGGACCGACGGCCAGCGCGGTGGTGGCCGATCTGATCGACATTGCCCGCGTGTTTGAAAATGGTGGGGAAGTCGGCGCCCCGTTCTCGATGCCGGTCGCCCAGCTCGCCCCGCTCGGCCCGGCGGATTCGGCCGATCGACTGGAGCGCACCTATCTGCGCTTCACCGTCAACGATCGCCCCGGCGTGCTGGCTGAGATCACTGCTGCCATGCGCGACGCCGATGTCTCGATTGAGAGCCTGATCCAGCAAGGGCGCGGCAGCGCGGATGGAGAAGTGCTTGTGGCGATGGTCACGCATGAGGGGCCTGAGCGCAGCGTCGCCAAAGCGCTGGAGCTGCTCGAAGGGTCTGAAAGCCTTACCGCAGCGCCGTTAGTGCTGCCGATCCTGCCCGCCTGACGCGCGGTCTTTCTGGACGTCTCAATTTGGCTGCTTCTCGAACGCTGGCGGAGGCAGGCCGAGCTTTTCGCGGCGTTTGCGGATCTCCTCTTCAGTGAGGTTTTCATCCTGACCCAAAGGCGGCAGACCGCGCGCAATCCGGTCCGCGTCCGAGCCTGCGGGCGCGTCGGGAAGCGCTTCGACATCGATGATAAGCGCGGGCGGTGGGACCTTGCCCACCGATATTCCACGACCGTTATCCGGCAGGCCCGAAACGTTGGGCGTGCGCGGCGCGTCTTTGAACGCCGTTTCCTCGGCGTAGCGCTTTTGCGCTTCGGCGCGGCTGCCGCTTAAGGAGTTCTCGCCGCTTTGGCCGAGCCGGCGGCAGACAATGATCTCGCCGCTGATCTGTCCCGCATCGGCTTCATCGACGCATTGTTGGACTTGCGCCTCGTTCACCTCGCCGCTGGGGACGGTCACCGCCAGGTTGATGCGGCTTGGAGACGCGTCTTCGCGGGGCTCGCCCTCTTCGCCCGAAGCGGGCCCCTCACCGGCGACGTCTTCAGGGGGCGGCGTCACCGCCGCGTCATCCTGTGCGTTCACAGAGGTGGCGCTCAGCGCGCAAGCGACCAGCGACATCCGCGCAAAGCTGTGGCCCAGGTCCAAAAGGGAGGATCTTGTGCTCAGGAACGGGGCGGGATTGCTCGACAAGTCTGGCTCCTTGCGACTAAGCGCGTGGCGAAAAAACAAAGCTATCCAAGGGATGATTTCCAAATGAACACCACCACCCCTAACGATGTTCCCGCAGCAAAGGAACCGGTCAGCGAAAACGCGATTGACCGGGTCTTGGTGCTGGAGATGGTGCGGGTGACCGAAGCGGCTGCGGTTGCCGCTGCGCAATTGATCGGACGGGGCGATGAAAAGGCCGCCGACGCCGCCGCGGTTGAAGCGATGCGCGAAGCGTTCGACAGCCTTTACATGGACGGCACTGTGGTGATCGGGGAGGGCGAGCGCGACGAAGCGCCGATGCTGTATATTGGCGAAAAGGTTGGCGGGGCGCCGGGCAAGGGCCCCAAGATCGATATCGCGCTCGATCCGCTTGAAGGCACCACCATAACGGCCAAGGCCGGGCCCAACGCGCTGGCCGTGCTGGCGGCGGCGGAAGAGGGCGACCTGTTGAACGCGCCCGATGTTTACATGGATAAGCTCGCGGTTGGCCCCGGTCTGCCCGCTGGCGTCATCGACCTCGCGAAGACGCCGACGCAGAATGTCGAAGCGGTGGCGGCGGCCAAGGGGCGCGAGCCTTGGGACCTCAATGTCTGCGTGCTCGACCGTCCGCGCCACGCTGAACTGATTGCGGAGCTGCGCGCGATTGGCTGCGGCATCCACCTGATCGGCGATGGCGACGTTGCGGGTGTGATCGCGGTCACCGATCAGGATACAGGGATCGACATGTATATGGGCCAGGGCGGCGCGCCCGAAGGGGTGCTGGCAGCGGCGGCGTTGCGCTGCGTGGGCGGCCAGTTCAACGGGCGGTTGGTGTTCCGCAACGAGGACGAAAAGGCGCGCGCGCGCAAATGGGGCATCACCGATCTCGGCAAGATCTACACGCTTGAAGAGCTGGCCAAGGGCGATTGCATCTTTGCGGCAACCGGCGTCACCTCGGGCTCGCTGCTTGACGGGGTGAAGAAGCGCAAGAAGGCCTCAGGCGCAACGATCATGACCACCCAGAGCGTGGTGATGCGCGCCTCCTCAGGCACTGTGCGCTGGATCAGAGGCGAGCACCGTGTCGAACCGCATCGGAGTTGAGGGGGCGGCTGGGCCCATCGAGCGTGACCTTACGAGAATATCTGTTTGGGCGCCGGACTACGCTGGTCTCGCCCCACGCCAAAGACGAAGTTGCGCGCAGGATAAAGGACGGAACGGGTCTTGGTCTTAACCCCTGTAAACGTGGCGTTTCGGGTTGGTCTTTCCTAGGCCAATTCCGGCTTGTTTATGACATTCCGATGTTCAGCAATGGCTTTCGCCCCGTCTTTGCAGGACGGTTATACGAGGATCGGCGCGCTACAGTCTTAAAGGCATCGTATGGGGCGCCGGGGCATTTGCTCGCCTCCTATGTACTTTGGTACACATTTCTGGCGGTGATCGCGGTGATTGGCGTCGCTCTCTTGTTTGGAGCCGAAGGCGGAACCTCCGAATCCTGGATATTAGCCATTGTCTTCCCGCTCTTTGGCTTCTTCCCTATCGGAGCCCACCTTTTTGCCAACCGCAAGGCTGATGAACATTTTGACGCCATCCTTGAACACCTAGCGAGCGTAGCAGACCTGCGTCCTGAGGCCCGCACGGGCCGGAGGGCGTAGCTTTGCTCATCGCTGCTCATTGAGGGTTCATTTGGTGGCGCGATGATAGAAGCTGGTAGACCTTATCCTGAATGAGTGACTTTGTGCTGCGCGCCCTGATTGCCTTGACCGTTTTCGCCGCGCTTCCCGCCCCCGCTCTGGCGGAGCCTGCCGCTTTGCCGGACGACATCACAATCGAGCAGCGCCTGATGGGCTTGCAGGCTGACGAGGCTCCGCTCGACGCAGTGCGCGGCTCGATCATCGAATGCGAAGAGGCGTGCCTCACGCCCAGCGAGGCGGTCGAGCTTGCCTTTGCCGCGGGCGATGGTGCCCCGCAGCCAGGGCGCTTTCTGCTCGACATCCGCGGCGGTGGGCAAAGCCTTGCGGGCAATCTGGGGCAGCTCTTCTTCGTCAATTCGAAGGCCGATTACGCCGAATTCGGCACGCTCACCATTGCGTTTGAGGCGGATGTTCTCAACGCGCTCTTGCGGCGCGCGCGTTCGTGCGGCGGCGGTTTGGAGAACGGCCGGATCGCGGTCGAAGGGTGCCGCGAGGATGGCCTCAACAACGCCAATATGTTTTCCATGGCCGCGCGGCTGTTTGATCGGCGGATCGTGGTCGATGGCGATGTCCAGCTGCAATGGATCGACTGGCGCTTTGGCGCGCGCCACGCCAAACGCAACAAACGCGGCGAGAACGAGCGCGGCTATTACCAGCCCTGGGTGTGGGTCTATGACGCGGACCAGATCAGCTTTGTCTACGAGGATTAAGCCGGCCGCGCGCGGCTTTCGCTAACCGTCCGTTTCCTCGCGCCCGCGCCGCGCGTTTTCGACCAGTTCGCGCAGGCTTAGCCGTGTCCCGGCCAGCGAGCGGCGCGCGTGGTCCGCGCCAACATGCTCGGCCGTCGCAGCCGCTTCGGCGAACAGGCGTCCACCGACCGAGACCACCAGCGGCTGCTCGGGCATGGACCAGCGGCTTTGGCGTACCGTGGCGCGCAACTGGGCGACCTTGCTGTCGCGAGGCAGCGCATCGGACAGCGCAATGTCGAGCGCGTCGGGCTGTTGTTCGTGAAGCTGGTTGGTGAGCGCCTCGTCGCTGCTGGGAAACGCCATCTCGACCGCCCAGCCCGCATCCGTAAACTGGTCGGCGAGCAAAGAGGGGCCGAACATATGCGGCTCCCCCGGCGCTGAGGCGAGGAGGATCGTGTACTGATTGCCGCGCAATTCGTCCGGGCCCTTGCTGTAGCGCACCGCGTGCCCCGCCATTTGCAGCATGCCCAGGCCCAGCGTCAGATCGAACTCGCTGCATTCGTCCGCCAGCCACGCATCGCCCATCGCGCGCGCCGTGGGTTCCAGCAGGTCGCGGGCCATGTCATCGCCGGTCCACCCCTTTTCCGCCAGCTGCGCGAACAGATCGTTGAGCTTGGGTTCATCGGCGTTGAGCGCCAGCTTCGCCACGGTCGGCACGTGCTGCGACAGTGGGTGTTTGCGCCGCAGCCGTTCGAGCAGCGTCGTGGGCGCTTGTTCGGCCTTGCGATAGAGCAGCAGGTCCCAGTCCGAAAACAGCCGGGCCGAAACAAGGTGCTGCGAGAGCACTTCGATCTCCTGATGTCGCTCATCGCGCCGGATCGAAGACCAGATCGTGTCGAGCCCGGTGGGCGGGCCCTCAAGCGTCTGGAGATAGCGCCCGTCTTCGTAAAGCAGCATGCCGGTTACGCCATGCTGATTGTTGCGCCGTCGCGCGCGTGAGACCAGCGAGTCCAGCTCGTCCTCCGAGGGCGCTCTGGCCGCGCGACTCTGATAGGTAAGGCAGCCGATCAGGCGATCAGGCGGCGATCTTTGACCCTCATCTTGAAACACCATTCCCATCCTCCCGAACCGGAATGAAGGCGCGCGAATATCAAGGGGGCCTGAGCCCATGATCCCTCAATACCCGGCGGAAAACCCCGTCCCCGGTCCTTGTTGTCGCGGCAGGTTTCCTGGCTTGCGGGTCACAGCGAGCGTTTCAAACCACCCGGCCCGATCCAAGCCAGTTCGGTTCTTCGACGACCGCTCTCCGCTTACAGTTGCGGGGGCAGCTTCGGAATTGCGCCCCCTGTCACAGCGCGCGCACCGAATTCCCTCTTAGCTTTCGCAGGCTTGCGACTCCGAAAGACCGAGAAGCCAGCATGATCTGCCAGTCGCGGTGCCGCGTCAAGTTAAGCTTTTTGTCAGCGGGCTAGGGGGAGCGTATCCCACTCGTCCCAGGCTATCGCGCGGCCGGGATAGGCGACGCTTTCAAACGGCCATTGCGTCGCGATCCATCCTTGCGCGAAGGCGTAGAGCTCTTCGTCAAAGCCCGCGTCAAATTCGGCCTGGGTCACCCACAGCCGGATCACCGCGTCATAGCCTGCAACGTCGCTGGGATAGACATAGATGCAGCCGCGTTCGCGCGAGCCGTCAGGCGTGAGCACCGCGTAGGCAAAGGACGTGCGCGCTTCGAATCGGGCGGCTTCGGTTTCCATGTCCTTGATCGCGTCATCCGCGTCGAGATCGGCGCGCGGCCAGGAGGTGGAACGGGTAAAGGTCGCTTGCAAGTGCTCGATCGAGGACATGTAGGCTTCGTAGTCGATCTCGGCCAAGTCCGGGCCGAGCGGGACGATTGTGAACCCGTCGGCCTCAACCTGGGTGGGGACGTCGAAGTCCTCGGCAACAAAAGCGGGCGCCGGGGTTTGGGCCGCCGGTTCAACCGTTGGTTCAGCGGTCGGCTGCGCCGCGGGCGAACATCCCAGCGCCGCCAGCATCGTCGTCAGCATCGTCG
>CALCCG010000215.1 GCA_937899785.1 uncultured Erythrobacter sp.
AGCCTCAACCCCAGATTCATCCCAAGCCTCAACCCCTGCCTCATCAACAGCTTCAAACCCGGCCCTAACGCCGGCCCTGAATTTGCCTCAACCACCGGCGCAAGCAAACCCGACCGTAGACGCAGCCGCGCCCTCTTCGTCGGAGACGATCGCGCCATCGCCCGCCCCCACTCGCCCTGCGACAGCGGCGGCCTCGACATTGGATGGGGAGCCATCGGGCGCGGCCATCGATGGCCGCGACGGTGCGAGCCAAGAGCCGTCCGACTTCCTGTTGGACGAAGGCGATTGGGTCGATGTGACGCCCTCGCCCTCGATTGATCTGGGGTCGGCGCCGCAGAGCGCACCGCAACCCCAACGCGTCTACGGCGCTCCCCCGCACGCGAACGCCGCGTGGATATGGGCTCTTATAGTGCTTGGGCTGGTTGCTCTGGGACTGATCGCCTGGCGCACGAGAACACAGCGCCGAGCGCCGCAATTGCTGCTCGAAAGCAGCCTGACCGCAGGCGTGCGCAACCAGATCTCCGCTTCTTTCGGCGCCGACGGGCGGGACGCGGCGGAGCCTGACCCGCAGCCCAGCCGTCCTACGCCTCCGAGCGCGCGCGAATCGGCGCCTAGCCAACCGCAAGCACCTGTGTCGCCCGCACCACCGCCGGAGCGGCGCGATCCGCCCGATACCCGCACGCCCGGACCCACACCCGACACCCTTCGCGATGCCACGCCCGATCCTCAGACCGCGACCGAAACCGCGCGTCCCTCCCTTTCGTTTCAGGTCACCGGAGCCACCCGCAGCGTGATGACCTTTACGCTCGCATTCCGCTTTACCATTGCCAACCGATCGGACCAGGCGTTGCGCGATCTCGCCGTGTACGGACAGATCGCCAGCGCGCAGCGCAGCCAGCCCAACGCGCCCACTCTCCACATGGGGCAACCGATCGGCGCGATCGACCGCATCGGACCACAGCAAAGCCATACGATCACTGGCACGCTGGAATTGCCGATGGTCGAAGTGCGCATGATCCAGCAAGGATCGGTGCCCGTCTTTGTCCCGCTTGTTCACATCACGCTTGAAGCCACGGGCCAGCCGGCGAGGACCTCCAGCTTCGTCATCGGCACGCCGAGCGAGACCAGCCAGCAGCGCCTGCACCCGATCGCGCTCGACGGATCACCGGGCGCGGTGAGGGGTTTGCGGGCCAACCCGATCAAGCCGTTCGTCTCCGACGAGGAAACCTCGCCTTCGCAGGCCTAAGCGCTCTTGGCTTGGCCGCGCGGCAACGCTATTTCCTGCGCTCATGAGCGACACCGTCCCCAGCCTGGTCACCACAGATTGGCTCGCTGAGCATCTGGCCAAAGCGAGCGTGGTGGTGCTCGACGCATCGAAGCACCTGCCCACCGCTGGCCGCGACGCGCGCGCCGAGTTTGAGGCGGGACACATTCCGGGCGCGCGCTTTCTCGATCTCGACAGTTGGACCGACACCGAATCGGACGTCCCCGCCGCGCTCCCATCGCCTGAACAGATGGCGCTGCGGCTGAGCGATATGGGGTTCGCCCCGGGCAATCAGATCGTGCTGTACGACGACAGCGCGCTCAAGACGAGCGCGCGCGCCTGGTTCGCGCTCACCGCCCACGGCGTGAAGAATGTGGCGATTCTGGATGGTGGGCTTGCCAAATGGCGCAGCGAGGGGCGCGGCCTGGCGCAGGGTATGCCCGAATACCAAAGCGCCCCGCTGGAGAGCATCGAGCCGCCCAACCAGGTTGTCTCGAAACGCGACGTGCTCGACATTGTCGAGCGCCGATCGCCGCAGACCGATCCGCAAATCCTCGACGCGCGCGGCGCTGACCGCGTGTTTGGCACCGGCCAAGACCCGGTCCATGGCGGCCAGAACGGGCGCATCCCCGGATCGCTCAACCTGCCCTTTGGCGAGGTGCTCGAAAAGGACGGCACTTACAAGCCCGCCGCCGATCTTAAAGCCGTGTTCGAAGAGGCTGGGGTCGATCTTACCCGCCCGGTCATCACATCATGCGGCAGCGGCGTCACAGCCAGCGTGCTCGCCTTTGCGCTGCATCTGGCAGGCCATGAGGGCGCGGCGCTCTATGATGGCAGCTGGCAGGAATGGGAGGCTGACCCGGATACACCCAAGGCGCAAGGCGTGGATCTGGGCGAGGACGCCGACCTGCCCAGCACGGGCGGGACGCTTCTTACCCATGCCGGGCGCCGCCCCGAATGGACCGGGCCCGTGGTCAACACGCCCGTCTGGCGCGCATCGACGCATCTCTATGAAAGCGAAGCCCAGCGCAAAGCCGCAACCGGTTCGGACAAGGATGGCGAATTTTTCTACGGCCGCCGCGGTGCGCCCACGCAATGGTCGCTCGCGCAGGCGCTGACCGATCTGGAATCGGGCGCAGAAGGCACCGTCCTCTACCCCAGTGGGGTGGCGGCGATTGCAGGCGCGCTGTTGACGGTGCTCAAGCCCGGCGACACGCTGCTGATGACCGACAACGCCTACGATCCCTCGCGCAGCATGGCGAGCGGGCTGCTCAAGCGCATGGGTATCGCGCACGCGCTGTTCGATCCGTTTGACCACGCCGGATTTGCAGCGCTGTTGGAACAACACAACCCCGGCGCGGTGTGGCTCGAAAGCCCGGGGAGCCTCACCATGGAAGTGTGCGATGTTCCGGCTCTGACAGCCGCCGCGCGCGAGGCGGGCGCGGTGAGTGTGATCGACAACACCTGGGCGGGGCCGTTGGGCTTTGCCGGGCTTGAGCATGGCTGCGACATCGTGATGATGAGCCTGTCCAAACATGTTGGCGGGCATTCGGACCTGATGATGGGATCGTGCAGCGCCGGCGAACGATTTTACCAGGCCCTGCGCCGCACCGCGCAGGACATGGGTCAGGTGGTCTCGCCGGACGACGCCGCGCTCGCCGCGCGCGGTCTGCGCACGATGGGGGTGCGCATGGAGCGCGCCAGCGCCAGCGCGCTGGCCATCGCAGACTGGCTCGCTGGGCACTCCAAAGTGGCGCAGGTTCTGTGCCCGATGCGGCCGGACGATGCGTCCTATGAACTGTGGAGCCGCGACTTCACCGGCGGGTGCGGTTTGTTCAGCTTCATCCTTGCAAGCGAAGACCCCAAGGACGCCGGGCGGCGTGCCGACGCGCTCCAGCGGTTTGGAATTGGCTACAGCTGGGGAGGGTGTGAAAGCCTGGCTTTGCCGATCTTTCCGCACGCGCATCGTGACGTCATGGCGCCGCTCACCAAGACCGAGACGGGCACACGGCCTGCCCTTCGCCTGTCGATCGGTCTCGAAGACGCTGGCGACCTGATCGCCGACCTCGCGCAGGGCCTGGCCCAATTGGACATTTGATGAGCGCAAGCCCCACCACCCTTCCCACCACCACTCCTGACGAAGACACGCCCGAAGCCACACCCGAAGCGGCGCTTTCCTCCGAACCCGTTGGCCCAGGTCAGGCCTGGGAGTTTGCCGAAGAGGCGCGCCGCGACGATGTGATCGATGTCGGCGGGGGCGCGCGGGACGGTCTGGCCTCTCAGAACGAGACGATTGGCGCGATCGTCCAGCAGCTTGACAGCTGGGCGCTGGTTATCGGCAGCGTCCGCGTATCGGCGTTCAACGTCCTGTTCCTGCTCGCTTCGATCATGCTGGTCATCACGGTCGCGTGGTTTGCCACGCGCCTTGCGCGCCGCGCGATGCGCAAAGTGAGCCGCTTTGACGGAGCGCAATCGCTGCTTGCCGAGAAGCTGATCACCATACTGATCTGGGTCGTCGCGTTCTTCGTCACAATTGATCTGGTCGGGATCGACCTGTCGGCCCTTGCCATTTTCGGCGGCGCGTTTGGTCTGGCCGTCGGTTTTGGTTTCCAAAAGACCTTCGGCAATCTGATTTCCGGCATTCTGCTGCTGCTCGACAAGTCGATCAAGCCGGGCGACGTGATCTCCGTCACCGATCAGGCCGGGAACGAAGCGGTCGGCCAGATCCGCAAGATTGGTATTCGCGCGATCTCGGTGATCACGCGCGATCAGACCGAACACCTGATCCCGAACGAAAACCTGATGGTCAATCAGGTCGTCAACTGGTCCTATTCGTCCAAGGATGTGCGGGTGAAGGCGCCGGTGGGCGTCTCATATGACAGCGATCTGAAACTGGTGAAGAAGCTGCTCGAACGCGCGGTGGATGAAACCCCGCGCGTGCTCGCCCGCCCGGCGCCATCGGTCAACCTGATGGGCTTTGGCGACAGCTCGGTCGATTTCGAGATACGTTTCTGGATTCAAGACCCGGAAAGCGGCCTCGCGAACATCCGTTCCGCTGTTTACATGCGCGTGTGGGAACTGTTTCAGGAAAACGGCATCGAGATCCCCTTCCCGCAAAGCGATCTGCACCTGCGATCTTCGGAACAGTTGGAGCAACTGATGGCCTTTCTCGCTGAGGAAAAGGCCGCTCGGCAATAGCGCGCCTTGGGCCGCACAAGCTTTGCTTACACGGCCCCAATCCATTCTCGCTGGCACCAAATCCGGCGCTCGCCCATTTGAGGTGCATGAGCAGGATCGGAACCATCTTTCTTGTCGGCGCAGGACCCGGCGATCGCGACCTTCTAACGCTGCGCGCTGCGCGGCTGATCGAGAGCGCTGAGGTGCTTGTGCACGATGGGCTGGTGAGCGCGGACATCCTTGCGATGGCGCCGGCCTCGGCCCGGTTAATCTCAGTCGCCAAGAGCCGCGCGCGCCACACATTGCCGCAGGACGATATCAACGCGCTCTTAATCCGCGAAGCAAAGGCAGGCCGCGATGTCGTGCGCCTCAAAGGCGGCGATCCGCTGATTTTCGGCCGCGGCGGCGAGGAAGCCGAAGACGCGCGCGCCGCGGGCGTCACGGTTGAGATCGTGCCCGGTGTCTCGGCCGCCAACGCTGCAGCGGCGGCGACCCAGATTGCGCTCACCCACCGCGACGCGGCCAGCATCGTCAGCTTTGTCGCCGGGCAATGCAAAGGTCTGTCGGATCAGGACTGGTCGGGGCTTGCCGGAAAGGGCCGCACGCTGGTGATCTATATGGGCGTCAAGACCGCTCCCCAGATCGCTGAAAAGCTGATGGCGGACGGCCTCACCCCCGATGTTCCGCTGGCGGTGATTGAGAACGCCGCGCGTCCGGAAATGCGTGTGGTTCGCGGGCCGCTGGCAGGCCTGCCAGACCTTGTGAAGGCGCACGCCATCAAGTCCCCGGCGCTGATCGTTATCGGCGATGTCACCGCGCGCGATGATACGGCTCTCTCTACCCTTGCTCGCACCGCGCAAACGCAGCAGGCTCAGCTATGAGAGTTCTGACCGGAAACGACCTGAAGACCGGCGATGTCATCTGGTGGAGCGGCCAAGGCTGGTCGCGCCATGTCGATGAAGCGGTGGATGTCGGCGATCAAGGCGAACAGATCCTCGCTGCAGAAGAAGCCGCGCGCCGCGTCAACGTGCCCTATATCATCGAGGCGACGCGCGAGGCCGATGGCAGCGTGCGCCCCGCCCATATCAAGGACCGTGTGCGCGCGCTTGGGCCGACCGTGCGGCCCGATCTCACGTTGAAACCCAAAGACCCCGCCGCTCTTGATTGGGTGATCTGACATGTATCAGTACGACCAATACGACCAAGCCATGGTGGACGCGCGCGTCGAGGAATTCCGCGACCAGGCGCGCCGCCGCCTCGAAGGCAAGCTGACCGAGGATCAGTTCAAGCCGCTGCGGCTGATGAACGGACTCTACCTTCAACTCCACGCCTATATGCTGCGCGTCGCGATACCTTATGGCACGCTCAATTCGCGCCAGATGACGGTTTTGGGCGATATCGCGGACAAGTATGATCGCGGCTATGGCCACTTCACCACGCGCCAGAACATCCAGTACAA
>CALCCG010000216.1 GCA_937899785.1 uncultured Erythrobacter sp.
CCGGTGAGCGCATCGGCACTTACCTGACGCCTGAAGAGGCGCAGGAAATCCACAAGGGCTTTATGGGCACCTTCACGCTCTATGTGGGCATAGCGGTCGTCGCTCACGTCCTCATGTGGGCTTACAAGCCCTGGTTTGGCTCAAGCTGGGGCGTCTGATTGGTCGCTGAGCGGCCACAGGCAGCTCATCCGAACAATCTGCTCCATATTTGAAAGGAAATCCATCATGTGGAGAATCTGGCTTCAATTCGACATTCGTCGGGTGCTGGTTGGTCTGCACGTCGTTCTGGCGCTGCTTGCCTTCACCATCCACTTCCTGCTGCTGAGCACAGAGCGTTACAACTGGCTTGACAACCATCCGGATGCCAAGCCCGCTGCGAGCGCGATGATTGAGCAGCCGGAAACGCCGACGCTCAGCTGAGGCGACCGAAAATGTGAGGGGGCAGGTTCGCCTGCCTGCCTCCTAACACTCTGGCGAAACCTTCAAAACCCGTCTTTAGGGCGGGAAGGATGGACCTATGGCGCTCCTTAGTTTCGAGCGGAAATACCGCGTGCGCGGAGGCACAATAGTCGGCGGCGACCTCTTCGACTTTTGGGTCGGCCCGTTTTATGTCGGATTCTTTGGGGTGACGACGGCCATCTTCGCGGGGCTCGGCACGATGCTGATCTTCGCGGCCGCGCTCGGCGGACCCACAATGAATCCCTGGCTGATCGACATTCAGCCACCCGCTGTTGAAAACGGCCTTTCCATCATGCCGCTGAAAGAGGGCGGATATTGGCAATGGATTACGGTCTGCGCGCTCATTGCGTTTGGATCGTGGATCATGCGCCAGGCGGAAATTAGCCGCAAACTGGGCATGACCTATCACGTGCCCATCGCGTTCAGCTTTGCCGTTTTTGCCTATTTCACGCTGCAGGTCATCCGGCCGATGTGGATGGGCGCCTGGGGACACGCTTTCCCCTATGGCATCTGGACCCATTTGGATTGGGTTTCCTACACTGGATATTCCTACGGCAATTTCCACTTCAACCCGATCCACATGCTGGCGATCACGTTCTTCTTCACGAATTGCCTCGCGCTGGCGCTGCATGGCGGCCTTGTGCTTTCAGCCGTGAACCCCTCAGGGGATTCCGAGGTCAAAACGCCGGAATACGAAGACACCTATTTCCGCGACTTCATCGGCTATTCGGTCGGTACGCTGGGCATTCACCGTGTCGGCATGTTCCTGGCGATCAACGCCGCGTTCTGGAGCGCGATCTGCATCGTGATCTCTGGGCCGATCTACGTGGGAAGCTGGGTCGATTTCTGGGAATTCTGGCGTGAAATCCCGCTTTGGAAAGGGGAGGCGTTGTCCCGACGGCTACGTATCAAAACATCTTCACCCAGGTGCAGCTCAAAGCCGAGCCCGAAATGGGCGTCCCGCACCTTGACAGCAGCGAACCGCGGATCGCGGCGACGGGCTATTCCTACTGGATGGGCAAGTTTGGTCAGGCACAGCTCGGCCCGGTCTATCTGGGCTGGCTTGGTCTTGCGAGCTTGGCCTTCGGCGGATTGGCGGTGTTTATCATCGGGATGAACTTCGCCGAACAAGCCAACTGGAGCCCGCAGACCTATATGCGTGAGTTCTTCTGGCTCTCGCTCGATCCTCCGGGGCCGGAATACGGCTTTAGCTTTATGGTCCCGCTGAACGAGGGCGGCTGGTTTATCATGACCGGCGCTTTCCTGACCACGTCGGTTCTCTTGTGGCTGGCCCGCACCTACATGCGCGCCCGCGCACTGGGGATGGGATACCACGTCTTTTGGGCGTTCGCCTCGGCGATCTGGCTGTTCCTTGTGCTGGGCTTTATCCGCCCCGCGCTTGGCAATGGCTGGGTGGACGCGGTTCCCTATGGGATCTTTTCGCACCTGATCTGGACCAACAACTTCTCGCTGATCCACGGCAATTTCTTCTACAACCCGTTCCACGCGCTCTCGATTGTGTTCCTTTACGGTTCCGCGGTTCTGTTCGCGATGCACGGGGCCACGATCCTTGCGACCGGCCGCTATGGCGCTGAGCGTGAGATCGAGCAGATCACCGACCGTGGAACGGCGGCGGAACGTGGGGGCCTGTTCTGGCGCTGGACGATGGGCTTTAACGCCTCGATCGAGTCCATTCACCGCTGGGCCTGGTGGTTCGCGGTGCTGACGACGCTAACCGGCGGGATCGGCGTGCTCTTGTCGGGCACTGTGGTCGACAATTGGTACATCTGGGCGCAGGAGCACTATTACGCTCCCAAGTGAGCTGTATTCAGCGCCATAACCGCCCAGCGGTAGAGCCCGATCCGCTTCTTTGAAGCGTCCGGCTCTACCGGTCGGCATCAGGGCTCGGCCCGCCTTCCTCAAAAGGATGCGCGCGGCCGGGCCCTTGTTGTTTGAAAAGGGGGAAACCGCCAAGCTCTTCAGTCTGGATCGCGCTTCGAGCGCTCCATCAAGTCCATAAGATGCAGCGGGAAAGAGGCGGCCAACAGCAGCGCAACCCAGTACCATTGCGCTCCGACCAAAGCCGCGCGCACCGCCAGCACCAGGAAGACCGCTGGACCCAGCAGCTTCACGATCCGCCCCCACCGCCAACCGCGCCGCGCGAGCCAGACACCTTCCAGTGCCAGAACGGCCAAGACAAGATCAGCCGCGTGGCCGCTGGCGAAGAGGGTTTCGATCATGCGCTTACACTTATCCGCACCTTGGGATCCGCACCCAGCGGTCCGCAGCTTAGGCCGGCGGCCTCAACCCAAGCTCAGCCAAACGGGCCGTTTAGATCCACGATCGCCCAGTTCAGCGCTGCAGCCAAAGAAACCCAAGCGAGATAGGGGGCCAGCAGCAGGCTGGCCTTGGGCGAAAAACGCCAGCAATAGACCATAATCCCAAGGATCGAGAGCAGCAAAAAAGCCACTTCGACCAGAGCCCAATCGGGCCTCTGGAAGCGGAAGAAAAGCAGGCTCCAGGTGATGTTGAGGAAAGCGTTGAGCGCAAAAACGCTAATCACGGATTGCGCATCACGCGCTGTTGGTGCGGCGCGCCAGGCGGTGATGCCAGCCACTGTGATAAGAGCGTAGACCATCGTCCACACAATCGGAAACAGTCCGTCCGGCGGGGTCCATCCCGGCTTCAGCAGGCCCTGATACCAGGGGCCAAGGTCGGTGATCGTGGCTCCCAGAAAAGCGACAAGAGCCGCGGCGAATGTCGCCATAGCGACCGGCAGAACCCACATCGGGTTCACGAGTTGGCGATCTTGAGTTTCGGTGCGCATAGCGTCAGCTCGTTTCCGCTCGAAGGCCGAGCAAATGCGCTGTGTCTTTGAAGAAAATCTTCACATGCGCCATGGGTTTTGAGCGCACCAGCTTCTTGTTCATATAGGCCTGCCAGGTGAGCTGCTGGACGTCCTTGTCATCGCACATCGAGACGAAACGCTCGCGGCGCTTGTCGCTCGAATACCAGAAGTACTGCATAATCCCGAGGATCCAGAAGACCCGACCGTGCTCTTTCATGAAACGGCTGCGCGCGCGGGTCAAAGCCTTGGCTTCGCCGGTCTTGAGGAACTCGCTTGCGGCCTCTGCGCTGAAGCGCCCGCCAACCATGGCGTAATAAATGCCCTCCCCCGACGCCGGCGCGACAATGCCGGCTGCATCGCCCGCGACGATCACATCGCGGCCATTGTCCCACTTCTTGAGCGGCTTAAGCGGGATGGGAGCGCCTTCGCGCCGCACCGTTTCGCATCGGTCAAGGCCCAAGTCGCCGCGCATATTGGCAACCGCACCGCGCAAGGAAAAGCCTTTATTGGCGCTTCCCACGCCGATGCTTGAGGTGTCGCCATGCGGAAACACCCACGCGTAGAAATCGGGCGAGAGACGGCCCTGATAGAAGACATCACAGCGGTCAGCGTCAAAGCTTTCGCTGTCATTCGCCGGAGACTTGATGATCTCATGATAGGCAAAGACGCATTTGACGCGCGAGGCGTTCGGCAACGCTTGTTTGGCCACCGCCGATCGCGCGCCATCCGCGCCGATGACACAGCGCGTGCGGATCTTCTCGATCGGGCCACCACGCTCGCGGCGAAAGGCCACCAGGGGATGCGGCTGGTCATCGCGCTCAATCTTTTCGAAAGTGGCCGTCATGCGCTCCGCCCCGCATTCTACGGCGCGGACGCGCAGCCATTCATCGAAGTCTTCGCGGTCGACCATGCCGACAAAGCCAATCTCGCCCACCGGCATATCAACCGTGCGGCCCGAAGGCGCGATCATGCGGGCGGACCGCGCGCGCGCAACGAGCAGGCTTTTGGGGACGTCGAAATCCTCGAGCAAGCGCGGCGGCACCGCGCCGCCGCACGGCTTGATCCGTCCACCACGCTCCAACAGGAGAACCGAATGGCCAGCCAGCGCCAAATCTGTCGCGGCGGTGGCGCCGGCTGGCCCGCCGCCTATGACGACGGCATCGTAGATTGTCTCGGTCATGCGAAGCTCTCCTGATCCTTGTGTGGCGTGCGCTGGGCCGCGCTTATGGCCGGCTGTGTGATGGGCTGTATGGGCGATCCGGCGATCCGGAGCGCCAAGATGGCGGCGGCCACAAACAGCGTGCCTTCAACCGCGAAAACAATCTGATAGGACCGCGCAACATCGCCCAGAACCAGTTCCGCCACATCGCGTCCCGCAGCGCCCAAAAGGCCAGCAAACCCGAAGGCAATCGCTTGCGAAGCGCCCCACACGCCCATCCGGATGCCCTCGCGGGTTTTCTCACCGGCCCCGGCAAGCCCCATCATCGCGCCGATCGCAGCGACCGCGAAGACACCGTTGCAAAAGCCGAGAAACAGCACATTGGCCACCAATGGCCAGCCTGGTCCGACGATTGCGGCCATCGCCAATCCGGCAATACCCGGCGATGGCCCCAGGCATCCGCCGACGATCCACACCCGCAGATCAATCGGCATGCGCGCCTGAAACGCGCTACCGCCAATCCCGGCGACGATCATCCCCAAGAGCCCCCCAGCGTTGAGCATACCGCCCAATTGGGTCGTCGCTCCGGGCGCCATCGCGAAGATCTGGCCGGCAAAAGGCTCCAGGATCATATCCTGCATGTTGTAGGCCATCATCGAGACGAAGATGAAAATGGTGAAGCGCCGCGCGGCGGTCTCAGCGAAAATCTCGCGAATGGCCGCACCAAAGGCGGGCGCGTCCTCGCCTTTGGCGGTTTGCTTGAAGACCGGCTGGCCGCGCTCAAGCCTGAAGGTCGCCAACACCGTCAGCGCGATCGTCACCAGAGCCAGCCCGGTCGCAACCCTGATCAGGATCGCGGGCGAAAACGGCTCAATCAAAGCGCCCACGGTGAAGGCGGAAGCGACGATCCCGGCGATCATCATGATCCACGTCACAGCAGCAGCGGCGGCGCGGCGATCGGGCGCAACGCTCGAAGCGAGCAGCGCCAGCGCCGAAGTGCCCGCTGCGCCGACGCCGACGCCAATCGCGGTGTAGGCAAGGATCGCGTAGGCAAAGGCCAGCGCGTGCGGCGCGTCCATCATCAAGGTCGCCTGCGTCGCCATCAGCGTCCCGCAAGCGAGCACCACGATGCCGCCAATAATCCACGGCGCACGGCTCTTCCCGCGATCAGACCCATGGCCCCAGAGCGGGCGGCCCAGCTGGACCGCATAATGCCAGGAGACAAGCCCCGCCGGGATCGCTGCGAGCAGGCCATATTCGACCACCATCAGCCGGTTGAGCACCGTGGTCGCCATCATCACCAGCGCGCCGATCGAGGCTTGCACGAGGCCAATGCGCGCGATCGCAAACCACGAGAGACCCGCGCTCGCCATCAGATATAGCCTCCCAGCCCCAGCGCCGCGGCCAGCATTCCGAGCACATAGAGCAGCACGCCCACCGCGTTGTACCACGGCGCATAGCGCGCCGGGTTGGAAAGCAGCCGCGGCATGGCCGCCACCTGCGCCAACAGCATCGCGCCAACCAGCGCGGCGGAGACGGTGTGCCCCCACCACGCCAGCAGCGCAATCACAACCACCTGCGCTGCGGCCATAGTGAGACAGGCGAAGCGCGCCGCACCGCTCACGCCCATGATCACCGGCAGCGAACGCAGGCCCGTAGCGCGGTCGCCTTCGACCGCCTTGAAATCGTTCAGCGTCATGATGCCATGCGCGCCCAGACTGTAGAGCAGCAGTACGATAAGCACCTCCGCGCGCGGCAAGGCTCCGAGCATCACGGTGGCGCCGGTAAACCAGCTCAACCCTTCATAGGTGAGGCCGACAACAGCGGGGCCGGTCCAACCGCTGGTCTTAAAGCGAAAGGGCGGCGCGCTGTAACCCCAGGCCAGCGCAAGCCCCACAAGCGCAGCAGCGAAAACGAGCGGCCCAAGCGCCCAAGCCACCGCCGCCGACAGCGCCGTACCGATCAACGCGACATAGAGACCCCAGCGCCCGCCGACGCGACCCGATGGGATCGGGCGATCGGGTTCGTTGATGGCATCGACATGGCGATCGAACCAATCGTTCACCGCCTGGCTGGTGCCGCACACAAGCGGCCCGGCCAACAGGACCCCGCCAGCCTCAATCCTGTGGCGTCCTTCGATCCCGGCGCCCGACGAAACCGCGCCGCACATAAAGGCCCACATCGGGGGAAACCAGGTTATCGGCTTGAGCAATTGCACGACATCGCGAAGCGCCGGAGGGGGCGCCGAGCGAGTCGAGACCGCCGAGCGTTGCATAGCGCGAGGTTATGCCTGACACTCTCTTGCGTCAAATAATTTAGACACTTTATGCAAAGGTCCAACCAAGCGAGGCCAAAACGGGTGCAAAGCCCGGCCCATCCTCTGCCCTGACCGGCAGGCCGCTCGAACCGGGGAAACGCTCGGCCAGCGCGAGCGGCCAGAATGTCTCAATGGTCCGAAAAGGACCGCCCTGGTAGATCAGTCGGGATCAACGGGCAGATTGCCAAGGCCGTAACGGTGCAGCTTTGAATAGAGGCTCTGTCGCGACAGCCCCAGGATCTCCGCCGCTGAGGCGCGGTTGTCGGATGTGTAGGACAAGGCCGCTTCAATACACAAACGCTCAATCAGATCGGTGCTTTCGCGCACAATGTCCTTCAACGACATGCGACCGACCAGATCGGTGAGCTGTTCGACCGAGCGCGGCAGATCCTCGCTGCCCGGCGGCAAGTCACGCAATCGACGGCCAATGGGCCGGATGACGAAGGCAAACAGACCATCCTCGCCCGAGCTTTGGACCGCTGACAATTCGACGGGCTCGCCCTCTGCGGTGTGCCCAGCGCTGCGAAGCACCGTGCTAACGTTGCGCGCGGCTCCGTGCTGGGCGATCTGTCCTTCGATCAGTTCAAGGTCTATCCCAGGCCGACCGATCCAGTCCGACAAGTGCCGCCCGCGCACCTGATCGACGCTGGCCGCTTGGACCATTTCGACAAAGGCGTGGTTCGCGTTGACCAATTCCATTTGCGCGTCGGCGATCACGAAGGCATCGGGCATGTCTTCCAACAGATTGAGGACCGGCGAGCTTGGCTGCTCACCCTCACCCTCGCCTGTCGGCACCAACCGCACCAGCAGGAATTGGCCACGGTCCTGGGTGAACCCGGCGATCGAAGCGGATACGGCGCGCGCCGGCTTGAGCAACCGCACCGAGATCGGCGACAGCGTGTTCGAGGTCAGCGCCGCGCCGACGATCGTTTGCATCGGGTCGCGCGAATTCTTGTCGAGCAGTGTCAGCAGCTTCTTGCCCTGCAGCGCCCCCGCGCGCGCGCCGATCAGGCTGTGCGCCGCCGCGTTGGCTTCGCGGATGCGCAAGGTCTGCGCCTCAACCACAAACACCGGTTCGGCGGACTGTTCAAACAGCATGCGATAGCGCGCTTCGAGCTGGCGCATGCGCATATAGTCTCGCTCCAGCGATTGCTGGACTTGCAACAAGCGCGCCTGAAGTCTGCCCGAGTCGCGCAGATCCCGGCCAAAGGCAATGCGATGTTCGCCGCCATTCACGCTCAGAACCGCGTAGCGAATGGGCACATCGCCATCGCGCGAGGGGTGGTTCACCTGGCGCCAGTGCTGCACCTCCCCGCGCCGCGCCGCTGCCAGCATCTCCATGATCTTTGTCCGGCTTTCCGAGGTAACCGTCTCAATCCAATTGGTCCCGACCCAATTCTCAAAATCGGGAAACTCGCTGGGGTCATAGGCGGCGTCGAGAATGGTCCCGGTGTCGTCCAGAACCAACGTCACATCACCCGCCACCATCGCGACCTTCATTGCCGCGTCAGCGTCGAGCGTATCGAACAGTTCGGCCGCGTTGCCGAAGGGGTTCTTGCCTTCGATACCGTGTTTGCGTGTCAGCATGCTGGCCCGAACCTCAGACGAGTGCGCGCGCGCGGATGCGTGGGTGGGCGGCCGCGACGATATCGTTAGCGACTTTGAGCGCGGATCGAGCGTCCACCGCGGTGCCATCGGCACCAGACTGGGCCACGAGGCCCGGATTTTCATTGATCATATGACCACCAACAAGGACAGAGAGGTTTGGATTAACAGCCGCGCTTCGGATGGCTTTGATTAGGCTGGCCAGAGCGCAGGCCGGGCAATCGCGCGTAACGGTCAATCCGACAAGATCAACCGGCCTTCGCGCAACGTAATCGAGCAATTCGCGTCGCTCAGGCCTTAAAAGCACATCGCTTTGCCAGCCCGCTCGGGCGAAGACCTCATCAATCATCTGCGCGCCGAACGAATGAACATCCCCTGGGATCGGGCAGAACAGCGCGCTCTGCGCTGGGCGTGACACGGTAACCTGCGGGGGTGAACGTCGGGAAACCTCGCGCATCACTTCTTGCAATCGCCACAAACCCCTAGTCACATCGACAAAATCGCACGCATCGTCTTTCCACATTTCGCCCAGGCGCCCAGCAGCCGGAGCAAGCAAATCCAGATAGACGTCTTCTACGCTCGCTCCCTGCTTAATGAAGCGATCAACCACTTCCAGCAGCCTGGCCGTCTTTTCCCCGGCTGGACGGGCGATAGGATCTGGCGTTTCACACGGGCCGATGTCGCCGCTTTGGCGTGGTGGTCGCAAAGACCCGTCAACGGTGTGCACCATAGGTAAGCGCGCGAGGATATCCTCTTCAAGAACCGCGCTTATAGCGTCTTGAGAGACGCATTCGTTAAACGCGGTGCCAACACGCTGTTCCCGGCGCCTACGCCGGTCAACCGGATTGGCAGTGAGTGTGCGCCAGTCAGCCGCACCGGAACCGCGATGGCGGGGAACGTTCCGGGCATTGTTTTTCTGCGGAGCGGGCATGCCGAGCTCTCCTGAACACCGTTCATTCGACCCGGAAATGCGAGGAGCGCATCTGAGCTGACCGGCGGGCCGCGTGTCATCCCTCTCAACAATCGGCGAATCGTGCATACGCGTATTATGCATTTTTCGCAAACGAGGTAGGTGCGTTACGCACTATCACTGTCAATTTTTCTGTACGTCAAATATGATTGACACTTGGTCGACAATGGGCCTAACGTTCCGGTCTGATAGCAAAGGCAAACGCTTGAACATGACTCGGCAGGACTATGCCTCCCCGGTCAGACCTGCGGGCACTAAGCCGCAGGTAAAAATGGGTCAGGGGATACAGGGCGCGCTCTACACCAAAGAGGAGCGCCAGCGCCGTGACGAGTCGGTCTGGACTGTGGTCCAAGGCGTGCTGGCCCCGCTCCAATTCGTTGTTTTTCTTATCAGTTTTGGCCTTGTCATCCGCACGCTGCTCACCGGCGAAGGCGCCTTTGCTGCGGACGCATCAATCGTGGTGAAGACTCTGATCCTTTACACGATCATGATCACCGGCTCGATCTGGGAAAAGGTCGTGTTCGGCCGATGGCTGTTTGCGCCCGCCTTTTTCTGGGAGGATGTGTTCTCCTTTGCTGTCCTGGCGCTGCACACCGCCTACCTTGTCATGCTGTTTGGCGGGCTCGGATCGTTTGAGGCGCGCATGGTTGTGGCGCTCTCGGCTTACGCCGCTTATGTCATCAACGCTGGACAATTCCTGTGGAAACTGCGCGCGGCGCGGCTTCAGGCCGCCTCGCTCAAGGCGGCCCCGGCGTGAGCGAGGCGATCACCTTGGCAGGCTGTTCAAGCCCTAAGGCGTCCGACGCGCAACGCCCGGTTCTGCGCGAACGGGGACAACGCGAAGTGTTCTGCGGTCTGACCGGGATCGTCTGGCTGCACCGCAAGATGCAGGATGCGTTCTTCCTTGTGGTCGGCTCGCGCACCTGCGCCCACCTTTTGCAGTCCGCTGCCGGTGTTATGATCTTTGCCGAACCGCGCTTTGCCACCGCTATCATGGAAGAGCGCGATCTCGCGGGCATGGTCGACGCGCAGGATGAACTGGACCGTGTGGTTGATCGCCTGCTGGAGCGGCGCCCGGACATCAAGACGCTGTTCCTCGTCGGCTCGTGCCCGTCCGAGGTGATCAAGCTGGATCTCGCCAAAGCCGCCCAGCGCCTGGGCGCGCGGCACATGCCGCAAGTGCGCATCTTGAACTATTCCGGCAGCGGGATTGAGACGACCTTCACCCAGGGCGAAGACACGTGCCTCACCGCTCTGGTTCCGGAAATGCCCATCGAACCCGCCGGTGCGACAAAGCGTCTGCTGATTGTCGGGTCGCTGCCCGATATCGTCGAGGACCAATTCCTGCGCCTGTTCGCTGAGCTGGGTATCGAACACGTTGGTTGCCTGCCAGCCCGCAACGCGCGCGATCTGCCGCCGGTCGGCCCCAACACGCGCTATCTGCTCGCCCAGCCCTTCCTCGCCGAGACGGCGATGGCGCTTGAGGATCGCGGCGCGGTGCGGCTCAACGCGATGTTCCCGTTTGGCGCGGAGGGCACAACCGATTGGCTACGTGCTGCTGCGCGCGAATTTGAAGTGGACGAGCTGCACTTCAACCGCGTGATTGCCCCGGGCCGCGAACGCGCCAAGCGCGCGATGGAGCACGCGCGCGGGGAGCTGGAAGGCAAGCGCATCAGCTTCCTGCCGGATTCGCAATTGGAAGTGCCGCTGGCCCGTTTCCTCTCCAAGGAAATGGGGATGGAAGCGGTCGAGGTCGGCACGCCCTATCTGCACCGCGCTCACCTTCAGAACGACCTCGCTTTGATCGCGGACAGCGCGCGGATCAGCGAAGGGCAGCATGTCGATCGCCAGTTGGACCGTGTGCGCGAAGACCGGCCCGACCTCACGGTCTGCGGGCTTGGCCTGGCTAACCCGCTCGAGGCCGAAGGGCTGACGACGAAGTGGGCGATCGAGCTCGTTTTCTCGCCGATCCACGGTTTTGATCAGGCCGGTGATCTCGCCGAACTCTTTGCGCGCCCGCTGCGGCGGCGCGACAGGCTGGAGGTGTAGGCCATGCAGCTTTCGGTCTGGACCTATGAAGGCCCCCCGCATGTCGGCGCGATGCGCGTCGCGACCGCGATGAAAGGCCTGCACTACGTGCTTCACGCGCCGCAGGGTGACACGTATGCTGATCTGCTCTTCACGATGATTGAGCGGCGCAATCACCGCCCGCCGGTGACCTACACCACGTTCGAAGCGCGCGATCTGGGCAAGGACACGGCGCAATTGTTCCAGGACGCCGCTATGGAAGCGGTTGAGCGGTTCAATCCGGAAGCGATCATCGTCGGCGCCTCGTGCACGGCGGAGCTGATCCAGGATGATCCGGGCGGCCTTTCGGAAGCGATGGACTTGCCCTGCCCCGCCATCCCGCTTGAACTGCCGAGCTATCAGCGCAAGGAAAACTGGGGCGCGGCGGAAACCTTTTACCAGATCGTGCGCAACCTCGCTGACACCAGCGTTGAGCGCGCGCCCATGGAAGGCCGTGCGGCCAAGGCCAACATCCTTGGTCCGTGCGCGCTGGGCTTTCGTCACCGCGACGACCTCGTCGAAATTCGCAAAATCCTCGACCAGCTTGGTGTCGAGGTGAACCTTGTCGCGCCTTTGAACGCGCGGCCGTCCGATATCGCCCGCATTGGCGAGGCGGACTTCAACATTGTCCTATATCCCGAGATCGCTGACGAAGCGGCCCGCTGGCTTGAACGCACGTTCAAACAGCCCGCCATTCGCAGTGTCCCTATCGGCGTGGGCGCCACACGCGCTTTCATTGCCGACGTCGCCGAGCTGGCAAGTGCAGATCCCACGCTTGCCCTCGGCGACACCCATTCCCGCATGCCGTGGTGGAGCCGTAGCGTCGATTCGACCTACCTCACCGGCAAGCGCGTTTTCATCTTTGGTGATGCTACCCACGCTGTGGCCGCTGCCCGGATCGCGCGCGATGAGCTTGGCTTCGAGGTCTGCGGCCTTGGCTGCTACAACCGCGAATTTGCCCGCGAAATCCGCGAGGCGGCCAAGGAATACGGCGTCGAACCACTGATCACCGACGATCACCTGGCCGTCGAAGACGCGATCATAGAGGCTGCGCCTGAAATGGTTCTGGGC
>CALCCG010000217.1 GCA_937899785.1 uncultured Erythrobacter sp.
TACGTCGCTTATCTGGGCTTTGGTGGCCTGGGCATGCCCGACCGCGACTATTACCTCGACGACAGCGAAAAGGGCGTTGCGATCCAGCAGGCCTATAAGGATTATCTGCCCTTCCTGTTCACCGAGGCGGGCTACCAAGACCCGGCGGGCGCGACTGCAGCGGTCTACGCGCTTGAGGATCGCATCGCGCGCGAGGTGAGCTGGGATCGCACCGTGCGGCGCAATCGCGACCTCACTTACAACGCGCTCACCAAGGACGAGATCGACGCGATGGCGGGCGATTTTCCAGCGGCTGCCATGCTGGCGCAGATCGGCCTCGCCGCTTCGCCCATTTACGTCGCCAGCTTGATCCCGCCGAGCGATGAGAAAGCGGAAGAATTGGGCCTATCGCCTGAAACACTGGCCAAGATCGGCTCCGGACTTCCCGGCATGTTCGACCTTGTGAACGAAGTGCCGCTGGCGACCTGGCAGGCGTGGACGATCAAGAGCTTCTTGTCGAACAACGCCTCGGTCTTGCCGACCCGTTTCGACGAGGCGAGTTTCAAGTTCTACGGGCAATCGCTGCGCGGCACCCCGGAACAGCGCCCGCGCTGGAAACGCGCGATCAGCGCAACGCAAGGCGCGCTGGGCGAACTGCTGGGCAAGTCCTATGTCGAGCGTTACTTCCCGCCTGAGAACAAGGCGGCCATGGATGAACTCGTCGCCAATCTGCGCCTGGCGGTGGCCGACAGCATCGCTGAGATCGACTGGATGGGCGAAGAGACCAAGGCGCAGGCGTTGGAAAAGCTTGCCAGCTTTGATCCCAAGATCGGTTATCGCCCCAACCTTGAGACTTATGAAGGCCTTGAGGTCAGCGACAACCCGTTGGAAAACCGCATTGCGGCTGGCGCGTGGAGCCTCAAGGATTCCATCGCCAAGCTGGGTGGTCCGATCGACCGGACCGAATGGTTCATGCTGCCCCAGACCGTGAACGCCTATTACAATCCCACCAAGAACGAGATCGTCTTCCCCGCCGCTATCCTGCAGCAGCCCTTCTTTGCGCTCTCAAATGATATCGCCATCAATTACGGCGGCATCGGCGGCGTGATCGGTCACGAGATCGGCCACGGCTTCGACGATCAGGGGTCGAAATACGACGCGACCGGCAAGCTGCGCAATTGGTGGACCGACGAAGACCGGGCTGAATTTGATAAGCTTGGTGACGCTTTGGTGGCCCAGTACAATTCCTATTGCCCGCTTGATGAGGGCGAAACCTGCGTCAACGGACGCCTGACACTGGGCGAAAACATCGGCGATGTCGGCGGCCTTAGCCTCGCCTACCGCGCCTACAAGATCGCGACCAAGGACATGGATGTCCCTGTGATCGATGGCTTCACGGGCGATCAGCGCTTTTTCCTCGCCTGGGCGCTAGTGTGGCGCGCCACCCAGCGCGAAGAGACCTATCGCAACCGCCTGCGCACCGACAGCCACAGCCCCGAAGAATACCGGACGAACGGTGTCGTGCGCAATCTGGACGAATGGTACGAAGCTTTCGGCATCACCGAAGATGACGCGATGTACCTGCCGCCCGAGAAGCGCGTGCGTATCTGGTGATTTTCTTGGTTTGAAGGCGCGCTAGCGGGTGGCTTGGCCCAAGCTCAGACGGATGTCTGAGCGCACGCAACAAACATTGACACGCGTTCGTCCCCTGCCATGGGTCGCGGATCATGGATATTCTCCAACTCCTTATCATCGCGATCGTTCAGGGGATCACCGAGTTCCTGCCGATCTCATCCTCCGGGCACCTGATCCTGATCTCGTTCTTTACGGGGTTTGCCGATCAAGGGCCCTTGATCGATGTCGCGGTGCATGTCGGCTCGTTGCTGGCGATCATCGTCTACTTCTTCAAAGACGTGCTGGTGCTGGCGCGTGGCGGTTTCGCCAGCGTCGGCATCGGCGCCAAAGCGCCAAACGCGCCCGCCGAGCGCAAGCTGGTCTGGTGGATCGTCCTGGGGACCATTCCCGCCGTCGCATTTGGCCTTTCGATCAAGCTGGGCGCCTTTAACGCTTTGGCGTCGAGCGTCTTCGGCATCACCATTTTCGACGGCGATCTGATGGCTTCGATCCGTTTCACCGACCTTATCGCCTTCAACCTTATAACCTACGGGATCCTGCTGGGCATCGCGGACTGGCTGGGCTAAGAGGAGAAGGTGTTCGAGGATATGAGCTGGCGCGACGGTTTGCTCGTCGGCCTGGCGCAAGCGCTGGCCATCATCCCGGGCCCCAGCCGCTCCGGCGTGCCGATGACGGCGGCACGCGCTCTGGGATACAAGCGGGTTGAGGCCGCGCGCTTCAGTTTTCTGCTGTCGATACCCGCCGTGGCGGGCGCGGGCGTGTTAATCGTGCCTGAGATTTTCGACGCCGGATTTGACCTAGCCCTCGACGCGCTGATTGCCGGCGCGCTGACCTTCGTGGCGGCGTTCTTGACGATGGCGTTCCTGATGAATTTCCTGAAGCGCGCTTCCATGCTTGTCTTCGTGCTCTACCGTGTCGCAATGGGCGCTGGGCTCCTGTATTTTTTCTAAAACCGCCATTCCGCAAGGCACCGCAGGAACTAGAGACGCGCGTGTGGGTTACATGCATTCAGCACAAC
>CALCCG010000218.1 GCA_937899785.1 uncultured Erythrobacter sp.
CCTCATCGATCCGGTGCGCGCCGAAGCGGGCTCCGATTCCCCGGACCGTGCCGCGCTCGAGGCGCTGTTCGAACTCGCCCGCGCGGGTCAGGAGCGAGAGGCGGGGCTGGCGCTGCTCGCGCTCGCACGCGTCGCGGTGCGCGGCCCGGCCGTCGCGGACGAGCTGACGCCCTGGATCACCGGCGTCGCGCGCGACGGAACGGGCTCCCATCGACCGTGGGCGCTCGTCGCGCTCGGGGTGCTGCTCGGTGAGGTCGGCGCGGGTCACCCCGCCCGCGCGCCGCGCTACGGCGCACTCGAGTTCGTGCGCGAACGGGTCACGGCCGGCACATCGCCCGCCGAGCGCGCGGCCGCCGGGCTCGCGCTGGGCCTCGCGGGCTCACACGGGCCCGCGCCCGCGGCGATGGAGCGCTGGCAGAGCGAACCGCTGCGCAAGGAGCCTGCGCCGGCGCTGCGGTCTATCTTCGAAGGACGCGATTGGAGCGCGCCGGCGCCGCATCCTGCACGCGCGGTGTCAGAGCCTCGCCCGGACTGGTCCGCCGCTGCGATGCAAGATGGGGCTTTGCCCGCTGGCCGCGCCGAGGAAGCCGTGCCTTTGCCGGAAGAAGCGCACCAGTACCCGCTGGGAATCGCACGGGGGCAAGTGGCAAACACCTATATCGTGGCCGAAAGCGCCGACGGCCTCGTGCTCGTTGATCAGCACGCCGCGCATGAACGGTTGGTTTTGGAACGCCTCAAGCGCGCCGGAGCGGACGAAGCCACGCAGCGGTCACAAGCGCTGCTCGTGCCGGATGTGGTGGAAATGGATGAGGTCGATTGCGACCGGCTTGAAGCAGCGGCGGATGGTCTTGGGCGCTATGGTCTGGTGGTTGAGCGTTTCGGTCCGTCGGCCATGCTGGTCCGCGCGGTCCCTGCGGCGATCGCAAAAGCGGACACGTCCAAGCTCCTGCGCGATCTTGCTGACGACATCGCCAAGCATGGCGCGCAGGAAGAGAGCGGATCGCTGCTGCTCGCGGAACGGCTCGAATATGTTCTGGCGACCATGGCCTGCCATGGATCGGTGCGCGCCGGTCGGGTTCTGAGCGTAGCGGAGATGAACGCGCTGCTGCGCGAGATGGAGGCAACGCCGCGCTCAGGCCAATGCAATCACGGCCGTCCAACCTGGATCAAACTGAGCATGGACGACGTCGAAAAGCTGTTTGGACGACACTGAATATCGGGCTATTTCGGCCAAGAGAAGGAGACAGACCATGCGCGTAATCTTGGCCTCATTGGCGTTCCTTGGTTTGGCCGCGTGCGGCAGCGAACCTGACAATAGCGGCTTCATTGACGAAGCCGAGTATGAGGAAGGCCATGACCATGAACACGATCATGATCATGACCACGAAGATCATGACCATGACGACGATCACGAGCACGACGACGATCACGAGCACGACGATGACCACGATCACGATGATCATGATCACGATTAGGCGATCGCTCAACTCGGATTAGAGAAGGTCGAAGCGCGGTTCGATGAGCCTCAGTTCAAGCGTCTCCACAGATTGCACAATTTAACCTGTGGTCATTATCCCGTATTGCCCTTACCCCTTTGCGCTGGCGGACATCACAGGGGGCTGATCAATGCATCGTTTTTTCGGGCTTTTTCTTTGGGTATCTTTGCTTTTTGCAGCGCCCGCTATCGCGCAAGAACCAAGTCCGGAGGAATTTCCGCCCGAGATTGTCGAGCTGCTCGATCGGCTTGATCCCAAGACTGGCAAAGTCGACCTGGCCGGCGCCAACGCCACACTGGATCTGGGCGAAGATTACATCTTCTACGACCAGAGCGACGCGCGTGAGATCATCACAGTCTTGTGGGGCAACCCGCCACAAACCGCCCAGAACGCGCTCGGTCTTGTCATGCCCGCTGGCAGCAGCCCGATATCCGATGCCTGGGGCGCTGTCGTCTCTTTCGAAGAAACGGGATATGTCTCTGACGACGACGCCGAGGACACCGATTACGAGGAATTGCTGGCCTCGCTTCAGGAAGGCACGCGCCAATCCAATGCAGGGCGTGTCGCGGCCGGTTACCCCGAGATCAATCTGATGGGCTGGGCCGAGAGCCCCGTCTACGACCGCTCGACCCATTCGGTGGTCTGGGCGCAGGATATCGCGTTCAGCGATACGGATGTCCGCACGCTCAATTACGATGTGCGCACGTTGGGACGTTATGGCGTCTTAAGCCTAAACCTTGTGTCCGCGATGGCCGACTTGCCCAATGTTCGCGTGGCCGCCAAAGACTTTGCCACCCACGCAAGCTTTAACGAAGGCGCGCGCTACAGCGACTTTGATCCCTCGATCGACAAGACCGCTGAATATGGAATTGCGGGCCTGATTGCGGGCGGCGCTGGTGCGGCGGCGCTGGCCAAGAAGACGGGCCTTATTGGCATCATCCTCGCCTTCCTTGTGAAGTTCGGTAAGTTTATCGCAATCGGAGCTGTTGTTCTGGTTGGCGCAGCGTTCGGCCCGATCAAGCGTATGCTGGGTTTTGGTCAGGAAGAGGAAGAATATTACGAGGAAGAGTGGGAAGAGGAAAGCGTTGAGGAAGGCCATGGCGAAGAAGCCGAGGCCGAGGCTCCCGCTGCCCTGAACGAGGACAGCACCGAGGGCCAGACGCCCAAGGCCTAATCCGGTGTTGCGGCTCCCTAGTCAGTGTGGGCCGGGTTGCGCACCGCCACCATGCCCACATTGACCGACTGCATCACCACTTCATCGTTCTGATTGAGCACTCGAATTCGGTTTTTCGTGAGGCCCAGTTCCGGTCGCGATGCGCTGCGGCGTTTTTCGATGATCTCGGTCTCGACGCGCAGCGTGTCTCCGGCGTGGACGGGTCTTTTCCACAAAAGCTCGTCAAGACCAGGAGAACCCAGGCTCGCGTGCTGCTGGTTCTTCATATTTTCCACCAGCATCGCCATGCACATGGCGCCTGTGTGCCAGCCGCTCGCCGAAAGCTTGCCGAAATGCGTGCCCGCCGCCCCCTCATCGCTGAGGTGAAAGGGCTGAGGATCGTATTTCGAGGCGAACTCGATGATCTCTTCGCGGGTGACGTGATAGGAGCCAAAGGACGATTTCTGGCCCACGGCGTAGTCCTCAAAATACAGCATGCATCCTCCGTTTCGTTTTGAAACTGAGTTTACCGGCAGATCGACGGCCTGTCACCATCACGCAAGGGAAAGTGACGACGCTACGGCCAGGCAGAGCGCGCGCTAGACGTTGAACTTGAAGAGCATGACGTCGCCGTCCTGGACGAGGTATTCCTTGCCCTCCTGACGCATCTTTCCGGCCTCTTTCGCTCCCGATTCGCCTTCAAGCGCGATGTAGTCGTCGTACGCTATCGTTTCGGCGCGGATAAAGCCTTTCTCGAAGTCGGTGTGGATCTCGCCCGCCGCCTGGGGAGCCTTTGCGCCCGCCGGGAAAGTCCAGGCGCGCGCTTCCTTGGGGCCGGCGGTGAAGAAGGTCTGCAAACCCAGCAGCGTGTAGCCGGCGCGGATTACCCGGGCGAGGCCGCTTTCGGTGAGGCCCAAGGCCTCAAGATATTCGGCGCGGTCGTCTTGCGCCATCGCGATCAGCTCGGCTTCGATCGCGGCGGAGACCACCACGGCCTGCGCGCCTTCAGCCGCGGCTTTGGCAAAGACGGCTTGCGAGAGAGCGTTGCCCTCGGCCGCTTCTTCCTCAGCGACGTTGCAGACATAGAGAACAGGTTTTGCGGTGAGCAATTGCGCTTGTTCGAGCGCCTTGGCCTCTTCGTCGTCTTTAGGCTCGGTCAAGCGGGCGGGCTTGCCTTCGCGCAGCAGAGCGAGCGCCTGACCCAGAACGCTGGCGAGGATCTTGGCTTCCTTGTCGCCGGCGGTGGCGCGCTTTTCCGCGTTGGAAACACGCTTTTCGAGGCTCTCCAGATCGGCGAGCATCAATTCGGTCTCAACGACCTCAGCGTCCGCAATCGGATCGACTTTGTTGGCGACATGCTGAATATCGTCGTCTTCAAAGCATCTAAGGACGTGCACAATCGCATCGACCTCGCGGATATTGCCGAGGAACTGGTTGCCCAGGCCTTCGCCCGCGCTCGCGCCTTTGACGAGGCCGGCAATGTCCACAAAGCTCAGCTGAGTGGCGATAACCTTGGCGCTGTTGGCGATAGCGGCGATTTTCTCGAGCCGTTCGTCTGGCACCGCGACCTGGCCGACATTGGGCTCAATCGTACAGAACGGATAGTTCGCAGCCTGCGCGGCCTGCGTCTCGGTAAGCGCGTTAAAAAGGGTGGACTTGCCGACATTCGGCAGGCCCACAATACCGCATTTGAAACCCATGGTATTTCCATTTCATCTGGCGGGTGCGCGGCGCGTTCCCTAGCGCCGCTGTGTGAAAGCGCGCGCTATAGACGAATGCGTTCAATCGACAAGACAAGCGCGCACCCGCCGCACTCACACGTTGTGCACCGCTTTGATCCATGGGCCGTACCCCGATCCACCAAGCCACTCGGTCTGCACCTTTGCGGCCAACTCGTTAAGCGGCACTTGCGGTTTGAATCCCGGGTGGACCGGGCGGCGCAGCGGGCGTGTGCCCGGCGGCATGGCGATCACTTCGGCCATGGCTTTGGGCACATCCATCGGATCGGTTGAACCGCCGCCGGTGCGCTGGCCAAGCCGTTCGATCAGCGCGGTGTACCCGTCGAGGTGCTTCTGATCGGCGCGCTCAAGCAAACGCAGGGCGTTGGCGTTGGCGTTCTGCCAGATCTTTGTCGGATAGCCACCCGGCTCAATAACCGTCACCTCCACGCCGTGTGGCACCAATTCGTAAGCGAGCGCTTCGCTCATCGCTTCGAGGGCAAATTTGGTGGGCGAGTACTGGCCGTAAGCGGGCGCGATCACCCGGCCAAGCTGTGAGGAGACGTTGATGATCAGCCCGCTTTTGGCCGCGCGCATGGCGGGCAGGACCGCGCGCGTCATACGATGCGGGCCAAAGACATTGGTTTCGAACATGTGGCGCGTCGCGTCCATGTCCTGAATTTCGACCGGGCCGCCATAGGATATTCCGGCGTTGTTGATCAGCACATCGAGCGCGCCCGCATTGGCATCAAGCGCTTGCGCAACGCCGGAAGCCACCTGATCATCGGATGTCACGTCGATCTCTATAACGGTTATGTCGAGCGCGTTCTCTGACGCAAAACTACGCAACTCGTCAGCCTCGGGGCGGGGCAGGTTGCGCATGGTGGCGAAGACCTTCGCCCCGCCAAGCGCAAAGCTTTCCGCAGCGAGACGACCAAAGCCGCTTGAGCAGCCAGTGATAAGGACACTCGTGCCACTCAGATCGGGTATGGGCTTAACAACATCTTCCATCGCGAACGAAGCGGTCGCGGCCAGCGCCCCCGTGGCGGCGGCTCCAGCAAGCAGCGTGCGGCGGTTGATCGGGCTCATCGGTTCTCTCCGGTTGTCTTGGTTGTGGCTGGCAAGGTCTCATTCGCAGGCCTATCATGCAAGGGTTCAGCGGCCTCGGTGTGGAACACACCGTAGCGGTGCAGCGCCTCTTGCAGCGCCCACAGAGCGTACACGTCATAGATGGCGTGCCCGATCATGACCGTCAGAAGGCTGCCACTTGCCCAATAAACGCCCCCGAACAGGCAGCCGATGACGAAGATCAACACGCTGTTCATGGGCTTGGCGAAGTGGATGGCCGCGAACAGGCCCGAAGCGATCGCCAAGGCGAGCGGGAAGGGCAGATAAGCGCTGAGAAGTGTTTGGAGCCCGGCGCGAAACAGCGCTTCTTCGCCCACGCCTGCGCCGATGGAAATGACGAGAATGGCCCCCATCGAAATTCGTTTCCTCAGAAACGGATATTGCCTGGCCTGGGATCGCACAATCCATTCGGCGTAGCGCGGAAAGGCCAGGGCGAGCCCGGCGCTGAGCGCGATCAGAGCCGCGGCGAGCGCCACACCCGCGCCCGCTTCCCACCAAGTCAGGGTAATAAAACCGCTGGCCGGGTGATCGGTCAGGTTCCACAAAATCCAGCCCCAAAACGTGAAGAGCGCCGCTTGACCGGCCATCGATGCCAACACTTTCGGCAAAGGCATGTTTTCAAGGGGGGAAGGCTTGCTCACGCCATCCTCAGCGCGACATCGTTCATAAAGCGCGCGTCGTCGCCCGCCGCGAGCCATTCGGCCTCTGCGGCCATCGCCCCGATCATGTCGGTGAGCGGATCCAGCTCGACCTTGGCGTAATTGCCGAGCACGTGGCCGTGCACGCGATCCTTGTGTCCGGGATGGCCGATCCCGATCCGTACGCGGCGAAACTCCTTACCCAAATGCCGGTCAATCGAGCGCAGGCCGTTGTGCCCGGCTGTGCCGCCGCCTTGCTTCACTTTGACCTTGAAAGGGGCAAGGTCGAGTTCGTCATGAAAGACCGTGAGCGCGTCCAAATCAAGCTTGTAGAACCGCATGGCCTCGCCGACGCTGCGCCCGCTTTCGTTCATGAAAGTGGCGGGTTTGAGCAAGAGCACTTTGTCGGTGCCGATGCGGCCTTCGCGCACTGTGCCCGCAAACTTCTTTTGCTCCGGGCCAAACGCGTACACTTCGGCGATCGCGTCCATCACCATGAACCCGACATTGTGCCGATTAAGCGCGTATTTCGCGCCCGGATTTCCGAGGCCTGCCCAGATCTGCATAGCCCGCGGCCTTAATCGCGCTTCCCCAAAAACAAAACACCGAGCCCTCGAAAGGGCCCGGTGTCTTGGTGATGGCGATGCAAAGGTGTGACAGACTTACTCGTCGTCGCCCTTCTGATTGGTGGCTTCCACTTCGTCCGCCGCAGGCGCGTCGTCCTCGGTCGTCGTGTCGCCTTCGCTCTTCTTCAGCGCGGAAGGCGCGACCAGGGTCGCGATCGTGAAGTCGCGATCGGTGATCGCGCTGGTGCTGCCTTCGGGCAGGGTCACTTCGCTGATGTGGATCGAATCGCCCACTTCCTTGCCCGAGACATCGATTTCAATCTCGCCAGGGATTTTGTCGGCGGCGCAGACCAGCTCAAGCTCGTAGCGCACCACGTTGAGAACGCCGCCCTTCTTGAGGCCTGGCGAGTCTTCTTCGTTGACGAACACAACCGGGATCGAGACGTCGACGGTCGCGTCCTTGGAAAGGCGCAGGAAGTCCGCGTGGGTCGGGCGATCGGTGACCGGGTGAAGCGCTACATCCTTAGGCAGGGTGCGCACTTTGTCGCCGCCGACTTCGATCTGCACAATCGAGTTCATGAAGTGGCCGGTCATCAATTGCTTGACCAGTTCCTTCTCTTCGACGTGGATTGTTACGGGATCTTCTTTGCCGCCGTAAATGACAGCGGGGATCCGACCTTCGCGGCGAAGTGCTCGGGAGGCTCCCTTGCCAGCCCGTTCGCGGCGTTCGGCCGGCAG
>CALCCG010000219.1 GCA_937899785.1 uncultured Erythrobacter sp.
GCGATCAAAGCGCCCGGCTTTGGCACGGTCTTCACCGATCACATGGTCACCATCGACTATGACGAGGCGCAAGGCGGCTGGTACTCCGCGCGCATCGGCCCGCGCGAACCGATCAGCCTCGATCCCGCAGCAAGCGTGCTGCATTACGCGCAGGAGATCTTTGAGGGGATGAAGGCGTTCCCGCATAAAGAGGGCGGCCTGGCGCTGTTTCGGCCCGAGGAAAACGCGCGCCGCTTCAACGAAAGCGCGCGCCGCATGGCGATGCCCGAAATCCCGGAAAAGCTGTTTCTCGACGCGGTGAAACTGGCCGTCGAAACCGACGCGGCGTGGATGCCCGATGTCGAGGGCGGTTCGCTTTACATCCGGCCCTTTATGTTTGCCTCCGAAGCGTTTCTGGGGGTGCGTCCGGCCAGGCAGTACAAATTCGTCGTCATCCTCGTCTCGTCGGGCAATTATTTCAAAGGCGGCGTGAACCCGGTGAAAATCTGGGTTAGTCAGGATTATGTCCGCGCGGCCCCCGGCGGCACCGGCGCGGCCAAGACGGGCGGCAATTACGCCGCCAGCCTCGTCCCCCAAGCCGAAGCGATTGCGCACCAATGCGATCAGGTCGTTTTTCTCGATGCGGTTGAGAAGAGATGGGTGGAGGAATTGGGGGGCATGAACCTGTTCTTCGTGCGCCGCGATGGCAGCGTGATCACCCCGCCGCTGACCGGCACGATCCTGCCCGGCATCACCCGCGCCAGCCTGATCGCGCTGTTGCGAGGCGAAGGGCTCGACGTGCGCGAAGAGCCGTACTCCATCGACCAATGGCGCGAGGAAGCGGAAAGCGGAGCGCTTCTCGAAACGCTGGCGTGCGGCACCGCAGCGGTCGTCACCCCGGTGGGTCGGGTCGCCTCCCCTGACGGTGAGTTCACGATCGGCACGGGCGGCATCGGCCAGATGGCCACCAAGATGCGCGAGAAACTCGTCGCGCTTCAACACGGCCGCGAACCCGACAATCACGGCTGGGTTATGCGGGTGTAGCGATCGGCCGAGGCGCACCGCCGCCAGCCATCAGCCGTCAGCCATCAGTCCCAGGCTTGGATGGGGTAAATCCTTAACCATCTTTGCCCTAAGGCTTGGCCCATGAGCGAGCTCAAGCCCCACTTCACGATCCTGATCGACGAGCGTCGCCGCGAAGTGCATTACGCGGCGTCGGGGTTTTGGACGGGCGAGGATATGGCGCGTTTCCAGAGCGCGCTTTTGAAGAAGGCCAAGCCGCTGATCGAAGCGGGCGAAGGCTTCTATGTGATGGGCGATATGAGTGGGCTCGCCGTGCAAGACCGCCGGATGGCCGATGCGATGCGCTTTATGATGGCGGAATCGGCCAAGCTGGGGATGAAACGCCAAGCGTTTGTGATCACCGCGCCGCTCTTGAAGATGCAGTTCGATCGCCTCGTCGATGGCACGAACACGCAGATCTTTGCCAATAAAGGCGACGCGGTCGCGTGGATACGCAGACCCGAATAGGCCTCGCTCAGCTTTGGATTTACTCGATCCTAAGCCTTTTCTCCGATAGTCTTAACCATGGACGCGCTTGCCCCAACCTCGAAGATCCACGCCGATCCGCAGGCGCGCGAATTGTACTTCGCGATCGCGGGCTTTTGGACGCTCGAGACGATGGACGTCTTCTTGAAAGATCTCGCCCGCGCCGCCGCGCCGTTTATCAAAAAGCGCGAGACCTTCACCGCCATGGGCAATCTGGCTGACTTCGTGCCGCAGGATCGCGCCACCGCCGACGCCATCCGCAACAGCTTGCTGGAAGGAACCCGGAACGGCCTTAAGCGCTTTGCGGTGGTCTCCCCGCCGCCGCTGGTCAAAATGCAGTATCGCCGGATCAGCGCCGGGCTGGATTTCGATTTCTTCGACGACGAAACCGCCGCGCGGCGCTGGCTTCGCGAGCTGGATTGCGGTTAGCTCCGCCGCGCCCTTTCCCTTAGGGCAACGCTAAGGATTAGCGCGTATAGCGCGCTTTATGAGCGATCTTGCACCGATCATTACGGTCTCGACCGACCTGCCGCGCGGGCTTGTAAAGTTCGCGGCCAGCGGGCTTTGGGGCGAAGAGCAAGTGAAGGAGGGTTCGGCCAAAATCGGGCTCGCGGCCGCCCCCTTCGTCCGCGCCAGAAAGCCGTTTTCGATCCTGGCGGATTACTCCGAGGCGATCGTCGCACCGCGCGAAGCCACCGAGTTGATCCGCGACAGCTTTGTGGCCGCCAGGAAAATGGGCCTGCAGCGCATCGCTGTTTTCAACGCCCCGGTGCTGGTCCAGATGCAGTACAAACGATTGGCTGATGTGGTCGCGATTGCGTTCTTCGACTCCAAAATCGACGCCCTGGCCTGGCTGCGCGAAGCGCAAGCCGACGCCGATCCCGAACACGCCTAACCCCCCAGCGCATCCCGAAACGCATCGATCAGCCAGCTCGACGCCGGGCCCAGCTTGGTGTCGCGCCGCCACAGGGCGCTCAGCGTGTAATGATCTCCGGGCTTTTCGGGCAGGTCGAGCTCAATCAACCGCCCGCTCTCCAGATCGCCGGCGACCATTTCGCGCGGCATGTTGCCCCAGCCCAGCCCCTCTTTGAGCAGCGAATGCTTCGCCCCCAAATCGCCCAGCCGCCAGGTCAGCGGGCTGAGCACCGCAAATTCGCGCCCCTGCGTCAGCGTTGAGCGATCCGCGAGGACCAGCTGCAGATGCTGGCGCAACAGGCCCGGCTCAATCGTTCCCTGCGCGATCGCTTGGGCCAGTGGATGATCCGGGCTCGCGACCGGAATAAGATCCACTTCGCCGACATGCTGACGCTCCAGGCCGGGCTGATCCAGCACCTCCGGACCGCCAATGGCCAGTTCCGCGTCATCATCCATCAGACATTGCACGACCGCGCCCAGACCTTCGATGTTGAGCGTGAGCGCAACGGTCGGGAACATCCGGCGAAACTCGCGCAAAACGCTGGCGGTGACCTCGCCGGGGGTCATCACATCGACGACAAGGCCAAGGCTCGATTCAAGCCCGGCGTGCAGGCTCTGCGTTTTGGCGAGCAGCGCATCAACCCCGTCAGCGACCCCGCGCGCTTCGGCGAGCAACCCCTCGCCCGCTTCGGTCAGCACCGGTTTGCGCGACCCTTCGCGGTCAAACAGGGTGACCGCAAATTGCCGCTCCAACTGCGCCACGCCGTAGCTGATCGCCGAAACCGCGCGCCCCATGGCCCGCGCCGCGCCGCCAAAGCTGCCATGCTCCACCACGGCCAGGAAGATGCGCAAGTGGTCGAGGGAGGGATCACCGAGCTTCATTCTCAAATGTTCGGATAATCTGAACATCTTTGCAAGTTTTATCGCACTTATCCGATATTACGATCGGGCCTATCTCCCTCTCAACGAAGCGAGGCGCCCGCTCCGGGCCGCCCCGCTCAACAGGAGAAAGACCATGAGCGACACCAAGGTTGAACCCATTGTTGAACTGCGCCCCTTTGAAAGCCTGGGCTCGGCCAATCACGGTTGGCTGGACGCGCATCACCACTTCTCGTTTGCCGGTTATCACGATCCGGCGCGCGTGCAGTGGGGTCCGATCCGGGTCTGGAACGACGACACGATCGCGCCGGGCACCGGCTTTCCGACCCACCCGCACCAGGACATGGAAATCATCACCTATGTCCGCAAAGGCGCGATCACGCACACAGACAACCAGGGCAATGAAGGCCGCACGCAAGCGGGCGATGTTCAGGTGATGAGCGCCGGTCGCGGCATCGCGCACTCGGAATACAACCGTGAACAGGAAGACACACAGATCTTCCAAATCTGGATTATCCCGAGCGAGCGCGGCGGGGACCCCACCTGGGGCGCCAAGGCGTTTCCCAAGGGTGACCGGGCCGGGCAATTCGTAACGCTCGCCAGCGGCAACGTACCCACCGGCACGAACGACAATGACGCTCCGCTGCCGATCCGCACCGACGCCAAAGTGCTCGGCGCGACGATCAGAGCGGGCGAAAGCGTCACCTATGACATCGCAAGCGAGCGGCGTCACCTCTACCTCGTGCCCGCCACGGGCAAAGTGCAAGTCCAAGACGTCGTCGCCAAAGCGCGCGACGGCGTGGCGATCACAAAGGCTGAGGAAATCACCATCACCGCGCTTGAGGACAGCGAGATTGTCCTTGTGGACGCGGCTTAAGACCCCCGAAGAGCCAGCCGAGCCCCCCTCGGCTGGCTCAACCTTTTCCAGCTTACCCCGATCCCCTTGAGGAGACTTGAAATGTCGAACATCCTTCACATCACCGCCAGCATCCGCGGGCCCGAAAGCGTCTCGAACCGGATTGGCGGCGCCCTTCTCACCGGCCTGAAGGCGCCAGACGACACCGTGACGGTGCGCGATCTGTCCAAGAACGACATCCCCTTTGTCGACGCGTCGCGTTTTGAGGCGAACCTAACACCCGCCGCGGATCGCACACCCGAACAGGCCGAACTCGCCGCTATCGCCGACACGCTGATCGCGGAGCTGCAAGCCGCCGATACGATCGTGTTCTCGGTCCCCGTCTACAATTTCGGCGTCCCCGCCGTCGTCAAAGCCTGGGCCGATCTGGTCGCGCGCGCGGGCACCACCTTCCACTACACTGAGAACGGCCCCGCTGGTCTGCTCGAAGGCAAGAAGGCCTATATCGCCGCCGCCTCGGGCGGCACGCCGGTGGGTTCGGATATCGACTTCATGTCGAGCTGGCTCACCTTCTTCCTCGGCTTCCTTGGCATCAGCGAGACGCACGTGATCGCGGCCGACGGCATCATGGGTCAGGACGGCCCGGCCAAGATCGAAGCCGCGCTTGAAAAAGCGTCCAAGATGGACATGGCAGCCTGATCCCAACCGTCGCCGAGAAACCGGGTTCCCGGCATCCGGAAAGCCGGTTCTTGGCAATCAGTCCAGCGGCGGGAGGCTCTCGCGCAAGTCTTCCACCCAGACACCCGCCACCGCATCGCTGGGCGCGCGCCAGTCGCCTCGGGGGCTGAGCGCGCCCATGGATGAAACCTTGGGTCCGTTGGGCAAAGCGCTGCGCTTGAACTGCGAGAAGGCGAAGAAGCGCTTGGCGAACTTCTCCAGCCAGTCCGCGACGGTCGCCAGATCGTATTGGTTCTTGCGATGCTCGGGAAAGCCGGCGGGCCACAGGCCCGTTTCGGCGTCTTTCCAAGCGTGCCAGGCGAGAAACGCGATCTTGCCCGGGCGCTGGCCCACACGGATCGTGTGGTGCAGGAAGAAATCGTTCAATTCATACGGCCCGATATGCGCCTCAGTGTCCTGGATCGCGCCGTCTTCGCCAGCGGGCACCAATTCGGGCGAGATGACGGTGTCGTAGACGCTCATCAGAATATCGCCGCAGGCCTGGCTGAATTGCTCGGTCTCCACCGTCCAGCGGATGAGGTAGCGGATCAGCGTCTTGGGCACGCCCGAATTGACGCCGTAATGGCTCATATGATCGCCCACGCCATAGGTGCACCAGCCCAGCGCCAGTTCGGAAAGATCGCCGGTGCCGACGACAAAGCCTGAATGCTGCCCGGCCAGACGGAAGAGATAATCGGTGCGCAGGCCCGCTTGGACGTTCTCAAACGTCACATCGTAGACCGGCTCGCCCGCGCTGAACGGGTGGCCCATATCGTCGAGCATACGCTGCGCGGCGGGCTTGATATCGATCTCTTCAGCGGTGATGCCAAAGGCTTCCATCAGCTTCCACGCGTTGGACTTGGTCCCCTCTGAGGTTGCAAAGCCCGGCATGGTGTAGCCCCGGATCGTGCTGCGCGGCAGGCCCAGCCGATCGCAGGCCTTGGCCGCCACGATCAGCGCGTGGGTGCTATCAAGCCCGCCCGAAATGCCGATCACAAGGCTTTTGGGATCCGTCGCCTGCATCCGGCGCATCAGCGCGTCGACCTGGATGTTGAAGGCTTCGTAGCAATCCTCGTCCAGCGTCTTTGGGTCGCTGGGCACGAAGGGGAAGCGAGCCACCGGGCGCATCAGGCCGATATCGCCTTGTGTGTAGGCGTGCTCGAACACCACGCGTCGGTAGCTGTCTTCGGGGCGGCCATGCGCTTCGGCGGCGTCGTTGAAGGTGCCGTTGCGCATCCGCTCCAAAGCGATGCGGTCGGTGTCGATATCGGTGATGCACAATTCGGGCTCAAGGTCGAACCGCGCGCTTTCGGCCTGCAATCCGCCCAGCTCGTAGATCACGCCCTGCCCATCCCAGGCGAGATCGGTGGTGCTCTCCCCATGGCCGCTCGCTGAGTACACATAGGCGCACATCGCGCGCGCCGAGGCGCTGCGGCAGTGCATATGGCGATCTTCCGCGCGCCCGATCGTAATCGGCGAGGCGGAAAGGTTGCACAGGATGAGCGCGCCCGCGAGCGCGGCGAGCGTGCCCGGAGGGTTGGGCGCCCAGAAATCCTCGCAAATCTCAACGCCAAAGGTGAAGCCGGAAAGGTTGCTGGCGGCAAAGACGAGATCGGTCCCAAACGGCACTTCCTCACCCGCCACCGCAATCCAAAGGTCCTGGCAGTCGCGGCCATGCGCGAAGTAGCGTTTCTCGTAAAATTCGCGGTAATTGGGCAGATAGCTTTTGGGGATCGCGCCCAGCAGCTCGCCGCCCGCTATCACCAGAGCGCAATTGTAGATCTTGCCGTTGCGGCGCAGCGGCGCGCCGATAACGAGCACGGGCGTGAGGTCTGCGCTGGCCTCCACCACTTCGGCCACGCCGCGCTCAACCCGGTCGAGCAAAGCGGCCTGCAAATGCAGATCATCGATCGCGTAAGACGACAAGGTCAGTTCGGGGTACACCAGCAAATCGACATGGCATTCATGCGCGCGTTTGGCTTCGCTGATCACGCCTGCGGTGTTGTACGCCACATCCGCAGGGCGGCTGCACGGCGTCGAAGTCGCCACGCGCACAAAGCCCTGATTGTGCAGGTCAAAGAAGCTGTGGTTCGTATCCGCCATGGCGATTGGCTGGCTCCCGTTACACGTCTGGAGCCTCCCCTAGCCGCTAACCCCTTAAGAGGAAAGTGAACGCCGCTCGCCTCGTCGCTGCCCGCCAATAGCTGCGCTTTCAGGCCTAGCAGCGATTTGAGCGTTCGGAGGCATTGCGCGAGGGCCCAGAAAACGCCACGTGTGCCGCGTCAGGTGACGATGATTTCCCCTCCCCTTTTAGGAGATGATACAGATGGCCGATCCAACCTACACGCCGCCCGAAGTCTGGACCTATGACAGCGAGAGCGGCGGGCGCTTCGCCAGCATCAACCGCCCCACGGCGGGCGCGCGCGAAGAGAAGGACTTGCCAGCGGGCAACAACCCCTTCCAGCTCCACAGCCTGGCGACACCCAATGGCGTGAAAGCCACGATCATGTTCGAAGAGCTGCTCGAACTGGGCCACACGGGGGCCGAGTATGACGCTTTCACCGTCAATATCGGCGATGGCGTGCAGTTCACCAGCGGCTTTGTCGACATCAACCCCAACTCGAAAATCCCCGCGCTGATCGACAAGAGCGGCGACACGCCCTTCCGCGTGTTCGAATCGGGCGCGATCCTGGTGCACCTCGCGGAGAAATTCGGCGAGTTCCTGCCGAGCGATCCGGCGGGCAAGGCCGAAACGCTGAGCTGGGTGTTCTTCCAGGTCGGCACCGGCCCGTTCATCGGCGGCGGCTTTGGCCACTTCTACGCCTACGCGCCCGAAAAGTACGAATACGCGATCAACCGCTACGCCATGGAAGCCAAGCGCATTTTCGACGTGGTCGACCAACAGCTGGCCAAGACGCCCTATCTGGCGGGCGACGAATACACGATCGCCGATATGGCAAACTGGCCTTGGCTGGCCCCGTTTGTGGCCGGCATGATCTACAACGAAGCCAAGACGTTTCTGTCGATCGATGAGTACAAAAATGTCGGCCGCTGGGCGCGCGAGATTGCCATGCGGCCGGCGGTTCAGCGTGGGCGGAGCGTCAACAAGGCCTGGGGCGATGAGGATTCGCAGCTGCTTATCCGCACCTCAGCCGCCGATTTCGACGGCAAGAAGCTCGACTGGACCTTCTGAGCGGGCGCTTAAGGGATTAGGGGCAGGTCCGGGATAAAACCCGCGCCTGCCCTCTTCACATCTGTGACAGGCGCGTTATAGAGCGCGCCTTCCTGCTGGGGTGTAGCCAAGTGGTAAGGCACCGGTTTTTGGTACCGGCATTCGCAGGTTCGATCCCTGCCACCCCAGCCAGCTCTTCCCAAAGTCTCGGTAACCCGCTGCGGATCGTTACGCGGTTGCCTGACGCGGTCCGGTAACTCTATCGTTATTCGGGCCCGGTACCCTTGCGGTGTATGAAATGTTTCTGGGAAGCGCCTATGAGGTCACACGTTCTGCTTGTATCGGCGCTTGGCTTGGCGATGAGCGCCGCCACACCGTCTTACGCGCAACAAGAGCCTCCGGTGAAGATGTCGAAGAGCGGCATCTGTCACCCAAAGGGCGGAACCTATTACGCGCGAACGAAAAATTTTCGACCGTTTCAAAGCATGAAGGCGTGTCTGGATGCCGGTGGACGGCGCCCAAAGAGCTAAGACTGCGCTTTACCCAAAACGATGGTCGCAAGCGCCGCGCCCGACACCCACGCGCCTTCGACACGCGGCGAATGCAGATAATCGCCCGCGATACCAAGGCCAGCCTGGCGATCGTATCGGGCCGGGTCTCCCTTGATGCTGGCGGGCCGCGCGTAGAGCCAGCGATGCGCCGCAATGTGGATCGGGATCACGGGCTTTGTCTGCATCTGGTCGAAGAAATCGGCGAGCAGGATCGGACCGACCTCTTCGCGCGGCGTGTCAATCAGTTCGCGGCTGCGCTGGGGCGAGGCGTGCAGCACCCAGGTCTCCCCTCCGCCACGCTCGGGTTTTGAGCTGTTGCGCGCGGCCCAGGAGATGGGCGCAGCGCTGTCCCTCGACGCGTCGCGAGAGATCGGGAGGGCATTGGCAAACGCGACCATCACCGCCCAGCAGGGCTCCGAAGTCACCTCCGCCGCAATCGCCGCGTAGGCTGGAGCGCAGGCGGCAAGCAGGTCGCGCGTCTGCTCGGCGGGGATCGCGATCAAGACCGTGTCGGCGGTGTAGACCGCCTTGCCCGACCCCAGACGCCATCGGTCCTTCTCGCGGCGCACAGCCTCGATCCGGGTGTTCCAAAGCACCTCTCGCCCGGCTTGCGCGACGGTGTCCGCCATCGCCTTGATGGGCCCGTTCATCCCCGGAACACCGACCCATGCGGCGTCTGAAGAAGACGTCTGCGCCGCCGGCCAGCGCGCCACAACGCCCTGCGCTTCCCACGCCGCGACCGCTTCGCGAAAGGCTGGCTCGCGCGCGGTAAAGTATTGCGCGCCGTGATCAAACCGGACCGTTTCACCCGCCACGTCCGCGCGGCGAGCGGCCATGCGCCCGCCCGGCCCGCGGCCCTTGTCAAAGACGCGCACATCGCGCCCGGCGGCTGCGAGCTGCGTGGCGCAAGCCAGCCCGGCCATCCCGGCTCCGACGATGGCAATATCGCTGTGGGTCGCGTCCATGCGCTTCAAACGCGCCGATCTCGCCCCGGTTTCACGGGGCGTTGCGCGGCGCTTTGGCCTCGGCCAGAAGCAAGGAGAATCGCTCCTCGCTGTCGAGCCAACGCGCCTGCGGCTCCCAGCCACCAGCCAGCAGCAACATATAGGATGTTCGCCGGCTAAACTTGTGGCTGTTTTCGGTGTGGATGCTCTCGCCTTCGGCCAGAGCAAAGCTCTTGCCCGCCACCGAGAACGCAACCGGTCGTTCCGCCACGAGGTGCATTTCAATCCGCGCGTGTTCGTCGTTCCAGCGCGCTTCGTGGCGCAAGGCCTCAAGCGGTATGTCGCCTTTAAGCTGGCGGTTAACCCGGCGAACCAGATTGCGGTTGAACTCAGCGGTTATCCCGGCGGCGTCGTCATAGGCCGCTTCAAGCACGTTGGAATCCTTGATGAGATCCATGCCGATCAAGAGCTGCGCCCCCACACCCAGCGTTTCACGCATGGAGCGCAGCAGATCAACGGCGGTGCGCGCCACCATGTTGCCAATGGTTGATCCGGGAAAGAAGCCGAGCTTGGGCATCGCCTCGATCGCCTTGGGCAATTCGACGCGGCGCATGAAGTCCGCCTCAACCGGATGCACCGGGAGACCGGGAAACTTCTTTCCCAGCTCCTTGGCGGAGGCGCGCAGAAAATCGCCGGCAATATCAAGCGGCACATAGGCGGCCGGGTCGATCGCTTCGAGCAGCAAGGGCGTTTTCACCGAAGAGCCCGAACCGAATTCGACGACGGCACGGCCCCTTCCAACCGCTTCGGCAATGGCGTTGGCACGCGCCTTCAGAATCTCGGTTTCCGAGCGTGTCGGATAGTATTCGGGAAGCTGTGTGATGTCCTCAAACAGCTGCGAGCCAACATCATCGTAAAGCCAGCGCGCCGGGATCGCCTTGTGCGCCTGGGCCAGCCCATCCAGAACATCGGCGCGAAAGGCGGTGTCGACGCCATCCTCATCGCGCTCAACCAGCGCCAGACCCGGTTCGTAAGGCATTGCTCAAATTTCCTTGTTACGCGTCTTTGGCAAGCCGCAGGCCGGTGAACTGCCAACGCTGGTGGGGATAGAAAAAATTGCGATAGGAGGCGCGCGAATGGCCACGAACCGTCGCGCAGCTGGCGCCCTTGAGCACGCACTGTCCGCTCATGAACTTGCCATTGTATTCGCCCACAGCGCCTTGCGCCGGGCGGAACCCTGGATACCGCAGATAGGCCGACGCGGTGAACTGCCACACATCGCCAAACAGCTCTGTCCCGCCGGTCGGCGCGGGCGCGCCGGGCCCGTCGAGTTGCTGACCGGCTGATGGGCTGTGCGCCGGCTGGCTGCCTTCCGCGCTCTGGCCCCGCGCGATAGCCTCCCACTCGAACTCGGTCGGAAGACGCGCCCCCGCCCAGCTGGCAAAGGCGTCGGCTTCATAAAAGGACAGATGGGCAACCGGCGCGTCGGGATGGCGGGGCTGCCAACCGCTATGCGTGAAACTCTCGCCAGCGCGCCAGTAAAGCGGAGCGGTGATGGACTGAGCCTGGACCCAAGCCCAGCCATCGGCCAGCCAAAGGCTGGCGGTCTGGTAGCCTCCATCAGCGACGAACTCAGCCCATTCGCCTTGGGTCACCAGCCGGTTGGCCAAAGCAAACGGCTCCAGCAAGACACGGTGGCTTGGCCCCTCATTATCAAAGGCAAATCCAGCGCCTTGATGGCCAACCAGCGCGATGCCCCCCGGGTGCAGGTGCCAGCCCAGGTTTTGCACTTTTTGGGGATCCGCCGGCGCGCTGTCCCACATGGCCGGGCCCATAGGGTTTTGAAAAAGGGCGTGTTTGATATCCGTGAGCAGCAACTCAATGTGCTGCTGCTCATGCGCGATGCCAAGCTCGATCAAGGGCGCAAGCTTTGGGTCCTCAATCACTTCGGCCATCGCCGCGTCAACCGCACCGCGCCAATCGCGCACCGCTTCGAGGCTCGGGCGCGAGAGCATGCCGCGCTGGGCTCTTGAATGGCGTGCGCCTTCGGCCTCGTAATAGGAGTTGAACAAAAAGGGGTAGCGCTCATCGAACAGGCGATAGCCCGGTTTGTGATCGCGCAGGAGGAACGTCTCCCAAAACCAGGTCGTGTGCGCCAGGTGCCATTTGGCCGGCGACGCGTCTTCCATCGACTGGAGGCTGGCGTCCGCGTCGCTGAGCGGTTCGACCAGCGCCGCACTCAGAGCGCGCGTCGCGGTGTAAAGCTGCGCCAAGCTTTCCGGGCGCTCGCCTGGCTTATGCAGTTCGCTCCTCGGCATGTCCGCTCTCCCACCTCAGGCCTGGGGCGCTAAGAACATGGAGGATCAGGATGACAAAGAAAAGGCGCACCAAAGGTTTAATGCGCAGCCTGTTGCCTTGTCCGTGTGTCGAACACGGCGGACGCCGCAAGGGGGCGAGCGATCAGGCGGCCAGCTTGACCGCGTTTCGGCCGGCTTCCTTGGCGCCATAAAGGGCGTTGTCCGCGCGCGCGAAAAGCGAGAGTGAGGTGTCGCTGGGCCGCAATTGCGCCAAACCAACACTCACCGTCACGTTGGGCACTTGCCCGACAGCGCTGCCATGCGCGATGGCCTGTCGCAACCTCTCAGCCAGTTGTTCGGCGTGCATTTCGTGCATCCGGGGCACGATCCAGACAAATTCCTCCCCGCCAACACGCCCGACCAAGTCGATCTCGCGCGCCTGGCCTGCGGCAATCTGCGCCACGCTCTGAAGCACCTTGTCGCCTTCAAGGTGACCATAGGTGTCGTTCACAAGTTTGAACCGATCAATGTCGAACACGATCAGGACCAAGGGTAGCGATTCCCGGCGCGCGTCCAGTATGAGATGGTCAAGCTCGGTCATGACCCGGCGTCGATTGGCCAGCCCGGTGAGCGGGTCGGTCTCAGCCAATTGCCGCGCCTCACGCGCTTCGTGAACCGCCGCGCGGCGCGAATCTTCAAGCGCCCTTTCGCGGGTGACCTGATCGGTGACATCGCGCACGACAGCCACCACCCGCACCATAACCCCGCCCTCGCCAAACAGGTTGCACGCCTGGACGCTGATCGATCGGGGAGCGCCATCGTAGCCGTGAATGTCATAGCGCAGCGTATACGGCGATCGCTCGTCGCTGCGCCGCAGCACATGCGTCACCAGATCAATGTCATTGGCAAACAGCAAGGTCTCCGCATCGCCCGCCACAAACTCGTCCTCGTGATCAACCCCGAAAAGCTGCCGCATTCCATCGGACCATTGCTGCTCACCCGTCGCCGGATTGTACTGCCAAACGCCAAGGTCGGCGATGTTCTCAGCCATTCGCACCGTGCGCAAAAGCTCGTTCATGCTGTGGGCTCTGCGCCGGGCGAGCCGGGCCACCTGACGCGTTTCGTTGCGAGCCGCCATGACACCGAAAAGCGAAAAGAGCGCAACCAGGGCCAGAGCGCCCGCGATGAGCAACAAGGCGTCGCTGCCAATCGCTTGTCCGATCGCCATATTGGCGCGCGGCGACGCGTCCGCTCCGATGGCGAGCGGAGCGGGATCAAGGCTCGCAGTGACCTTGAAACGCGCAAGAACAAGCGGCGTGGCCATGACCGCTGAGATAGCGGCAAAGCCTCTCGCAGAGCCCCTGCAAAGTCTAAGGGTGTTTACCTAAACGGGTCTCTACCTAAGAAGGCGTGCGTCAAACGCTTCAGGCGGCGTCGGCGCGCCTCTCGCTTGCGGCGTCGTTGAGCATCTCGGCCAAGAGGAACGCGAGCTCAAGCGACTGTTCGGCGTTGAGACGCGGGTCGCAATGCGTGTGATAGCGATCGCCCAGCCGTTCGTCCGTGATCGCCACCGCACCGCCGACGCATTCGGTGACATCCTGGCCCGTCATCTCGATATGAATCCCGCCCGGATGCGTGCCTTCGGCCCGGTGCACGTTGAAGAAGCCGCGCGCCTCCGCCAGAATTCGATCAAACGGCCGCGTTTTGTAGCCGCTTTCCGACTTGATCACGTTGCCGTGCATCGGATCGCAGCTCCACACCACCGGGTGCCCTTCGCGCTTCACCGCGCGCACCAGTTTGGGCAGCCCCTCTTCGACCTTGTCGTGGCCATAGCGGCTGATAAGCGTGATCCGTCCGGCCTCGCGGGCGGGGTTAAGCTGGTCGAGCAGGCGCAGCAGCGCGTCCGGCTCAAGACTGGGGCCGCATTTCATGCCCAGCGGGTTGCCAATGCCGCGCGCGAATTCGACATGCGCGCTGCCCTCGAACCGGGTGCGATCACCGATCCACAGCATATGCGCGGATGTGGCGTACCAATCGCCGGTGAGCGAATCGCGCCGCGTCAACGCCTGCTCATAGGGCAGCAGCAGCCCTTCATGGCTGGTGTAGAAGCTTGTGCCCTGCAGCTGCGGGACGGTGGCGGGGTCAATCCCGCAGGCCTCCATAAAGTCAAGCGCTTCGCCGATCCGATCGGCAGTCTCAGCAAATTTGGCCGACCACGGCGTGCGGCCCATGAAATCGAGCGTCCACTGGTGCACCTGGCGCAGGTTCGCATAGCCCCCGCCTGCGAACGCGCGCAGCAGGTTCAGTGTCGAGGCGGCCTGCGAATAGGCGCGCACCATCCGGCCCGGATCGTTGCGGCGCTTATCGGGATCAAATTCGATACCGTTGATGTTGTCGCCCAGATAGCTCGGCAGCGTCACATCGCCTTTTGTTTCGGTGGGCGAGGAACGCGGCTTGGCAAACTGGCCCGCCATGCGGCCAACCTTCACCACTGGCCGCTTGCTCGCAAACGTCATGACAACCGCCATCTGCAACAGCACGCGGAAGGTGTCGCGGATATTGTTGGGGTGGAACTCGGCAAAACTCTCCGCGCAGTCGCCGCCTTGCAACAGGAAAGCGCGGCCCTCGGCGACCTCAGCCAGATCCGCCTTGAGCGCCCGCGCTTCGCCGGCAAAGACGAGCGGCGGATAGGCCGCCAGCGTGGCCTCCGCCTCGGCCAGTTCGGCGGCGTCTTCGTAGTGCGGCAAGTGCTTCGCTTCGAAGCCTTGCCAACTCTCAGGTGTCCAATTGCGAGCCATGGTTCACTTCGGTCTTCGTTGGTTCCAGTCAGCGACAAAGCGCTCCCAATCTGAGCGCTTATCGGGTCGGCAGGCGCCGCTACACGGCGAAAGTTCTATTTGTAAAGCCACAAAGCTCTATGCGACAATTATATTTCGCGATCACTCTGATCGTGCCGGGCTCCCCAGCGCCGCTGCAAAGCCGCCTAGCGTCCCGCCACGCCCGGACCTTGCACCGGTCCAATGCGCGCTGGGGCCGCTTTGGGCTTGGGCGGGGCCAAGGGTGCGACCTCGGCCATTTCCTGGCCCTGCGGAATGATCGCCAGCCTCAGCGGCGCGCCTTGCGCAAAATAGCGGTCCGCCAGAAATTGCATGATCCGGGGGTCTGTGCGCGAATAGTCGCCGAGAAGATAGGGAAGCGTTTCCAGACGTTGGGGATCGTAGCTTGAGCCTTCGAGGTTGTAGAGCCAGAAAAGATTGCCCGTCGACGCGCGCCGGATCAATTGCGAAAGCGGCCCGGTCACCCGGTCGATCTCGTCCGCGGTTGGAGGATTGGCGGCCAAATCCTTGGCGATCCGATCCGCTTCGGATAAGAACACCGGCAACAGTTCCGGCTCGACCTGGGCGATAGCGGGCATCGTGCCTCCCCCATCCAGATCGGTGGGCCATTTGGAGTAAACCTGCGGAGAATAGGCCGCTCCAGCCTCTTCCCGCAGAGCTTCGAGAAGCCGATTGTTGAACAGCTGGGTGAGAATTTCGATCTGGCGCGATTCGCGAATGCTGGCAACGCCGCCGCCGCTCTTCCACGCCACCACCGCCGCGGCCTGGTTCGCATCGCCGCGATGTTCCAGGACGGTTGGCATGGGGTCGCCAACCGGGAATCGGGGCACGCGCAAGGCGACATCAAGCGGAATGGGATCGCGCGGCGGCAAAGCGCCAAAGGTCTCGGCGAGCTTGGCAATGATCGCGTCCTTATCGAACTCGCCGAACACCAGAACCTCGATCGGGCCCTGGCGCAAAAGCGGCTCCCAAACGGTCCGAAAACCCTCGGGCGTCACCGTATCGAGAGCGGCCGGGTCCGGGGTTTCAAAACGCGGGTCTTTATCGGTCACAAGAAATTGCAGATCGCGGCTGATGATCCCGCCCGGACTGGTCGCGTAAGTGTTGTAGGCCAGCGCCAAAGCCGCCTTGGCCCGGATCACCGGATCAGCGTCCCAACGCGGCGTGCCCAGTTTCGCGGCAAACAGATAGAGCTGGTCCGCGACATCGCTCGAACGGGTTTGTGCGGTGAGCGTGAACACAGCGTCGTCAATCCCGAAGCTGAAACCCAGCTTGCGGCCCGTGGCGAGACGATCGATTTCGTTCTGGCCCAGCTCGCCCAGACCCGCTCCAACCAGAGCCGCTTCGCCGATCTTAGCGTAGACCGCGCTGTCGGCGTCAAACGCGCGATAGCCCGATCCAAATCGCACTCTGACCGTCACCCGGCCCGGCTCGGCATCGTTGGCCCACAACAGCGCGCGCACGCCATTGGCGAAGTTGACCTGTTCAACCTCCAACAGACCCAGCGACTTCTGGCTCGCGATTTCACCGGGTTCACCAATGGGTGGCAGATCTTCAAACCGGATGGTCTGCGCCGCCAGGCGCGCGCTTGCGTCGATGTCGACTTCGCGCGCCAAAGCGAGGCGCAAAGCATCCGCGTCAGCCTCGCCCGCCTGAGGCGTGACATAGACCGAGCGCACCACATCCCCTTTGAACAACGCCTGCGTGCGCGCAAGCACCTCTGGCGGGTTGAGCCGATCCGCCATGCCGGCAAAGACATCGCGCACCACTTTGGGCGCCGCGACCGTTTCGCGAATATCGACCGCGTTGACGATGTTATCCGCTAACGCCGAGCCCGCTTGCACGCTTTCCTGCTCGACCTGATTTTCGAAGATGACGGCGTACTCCGCCGCTTCGCGGTCAATCTCCTCCTGAGTTGGAGGATTGGCAATCGCGTCGGCGATAACACTGCGCACATCGGCCAGCGCGGCCTGCCAGTCATCGGTCAACGGAGCAAAGGTCACAAAGGTGGCATCGGTCGAACGCGAGATGTCATCTTGCGAGACCTGCGCGTACAAAAAGCTCCCGCCCCCGCGCGCGCGCGCTTCAAGGCGGCGGTTTATGATGGCTTGGCTGAGCGAATCGAGCAACAGGCCTTCGTTGTAGACGATGGTGTCTTGAACCGGCCGCCATGGGCGCATGATCGCGTAGGTCAGATTGCGCGGAAGGTCCGCTTCGACGGCCACCCCCATTTCGCCAATCGGCCAGCCTGTACCGGCCGCAGCAACCGTGCCCTCGGGGGCGATCGGATCGCCGAAATCGGGCGCGATGGCGGCCTCGCCCCTCCCTTCCCAGTCGCCGAACCACTCTTCGACCAGGCCCGCCAGAATTTGCGGATCTTCATCGCCGGCGACCACGACAACGGTGTTTTCCGGACGATACCAGCGGCGGTGAAACTCCGCGAGCTTCGCGCCATCCGCCGCGTTCAAGGTCTCATCAATCCCAATTGGGCTGCGGGCCGACAGGCGCTGTCCGGCAAAGAATGTGCGCCGCGTGAGTTGCGAAACGCGCTCTGATGCCCCCCCTCGCTCGCGCTTTTCAGCCAGCACGATCGGCAGTTCCGCGTTGACGTTGAAGTCGTTGAGCACCGGCTCGCGGACCATGCCTGAGATATATTTGAAGCTCTCGACCAGTTTTGCGCGGTCAATGTTGGGCAGATCGATCTTATAAGCGGTGTGAGTGGGGCTGGTCTCAGCGTTGGCGTCTGCGCCAAAGGTGGCCCCAAGACGCTGCCACGCCGCGATCGCTTCGGCTTGCCCCAGATACTTGCTCTCGCGGAACAGCAGGTGTTCGAGCAGGTGCGCATAGCCTTGCTCAAAGTCTCTTTCATGGAGCGAACCGACATCCAGCCGCACGCGGATCGAAACCTGTCCGGGCGGCACTCCGTTTTTGCGAACCGCGTAGCGCAGGCCATTTTCCATTTCGCCAAACAGCCATTCGCGATCGACCGGCACATCGCTGCCGCGATAAAGCCACGGCGTCTCATCGCCCGCTTGCAAGGCCTGGGGCGCTGGCACCGGAATCTCAGCGGTCGGTGGCGGGGCTGGCGCATCCTGTGCGATCGAAGGAGCAACCAGCGCAAACGGCGCAGCGATCAGGGAAAGGGCGCAAATCGCCCGTGTAAAGAGGGTCATGATCAGGCGATATAGAGCGCACAGGACTGAAGGGATAGTGAATGTGTCACATATTGTGATTGCTTGCCCTTGGTCAGGCGGCCTCCTATATCTTGCGCATGTTCATTGAGACCGAAACCACACCCAACCCTTCAAGCCTAAAGTTCCTGCCGGGGCGCACCGTCATGACGATGGGGACCCGCGAATTTGCCTCGCCAGAGGCCGCGGAGGCAAGCCCCCTCGCGCAGGCGATCTTCGACACGGGCGAAGCGGTGAATGTCTTCTTTGGCTTTGACTTTGTCACGGTCACCGCCGCGCCGGGCGCGGACTGGAGCGCGCTCAAACCCGAAGTCACCGCGATTTTGCTGGATCACTTCGTCTCCGAGGCGCCCTTGTTTGCCGGTGGCAGCGCGGACGGCATCCACGTCCCGGCTGAGACCGATACGATGGTTGTCGAGGACCGCGAGGAAGACGCGAATATCATCGCCAATATCAACGAACTGCTCGAGACGCGCGTGCGCCCCGCGGTTGCGGGCGATGGTGGCGATATCGCCTATCGCGGTTATCTGGACGGCGTGGTTTATCTCACGCTTCAAGGCGCGTGCGCCGGCTGCCCTTCCAGCACGGCGACCCTCAAGCAGGGAATTGAGAGCCTGCTCAAGCACTACGTTCCTGAAGTGACCGAAGTCCGCGCCGCCTGACCCGTCTGGCCCTCTTGCCAAGGACCTTTTCATGACCAAGCAATTCCATGACACCGTCCTGTCGGACGAAGCCATCGCGCAACTCTTTAACGAGGCCCGCTCGTATAATGGCTGGCTCGACAAACCCGTTTCGGATGAACAGGTCCACGCCATATGGGACCTTGTAAAGATGGCGCCAACGTCGGCCAACATGCAGCCGGCGCGAATTGTTTGGGTCAAGTCCGCAGAAGAGAAAGCCAAGCTCGCCGAATGCGTGATGTCGGGCAATAAAGAGAAAATTCTTGCCGCCCCGGTCACGGCGGTCATTGGCTTCGACATCGATTACCACGAGGAGCTGCCCTGGCTTTTCCCTCACACCGACGCCAAGAGTTGGTTCGACGGCAATGAGCCACTGCGCGAAGAAAGCGCGCTGCGCAATTCCTCGCTGCAAGGCGCCTACATCATGCTCGCTGCGCGCGCCTTGGGCCTTGATTGCGGGCCGATGTCCGGTTTTGACCCCGCCGCAGTAAACGCCGCTTTCTTCGCAGACGAGCCGCGCCACCGGGTCAATTTCTTGTGCTCGATCGGCTATGGCGATCCGACAAGTGTCTTTGACCGCTCCCCGCGCCCCGACTTCGACCGCTTCAACACTCTTGTGTAACTTGCCCCTTTGACCGGCTTGAGGCAGGGCAGGCCCGAATGCGCACCCTTGCTCTAGAGACGGCCAGCGAAGCCTGTTCGGTCGCTTTGTTCGAAGGCGCCCATTCGCTTGCGGCAGAGCACCGCATTCTGGGACGCGGACATGCCGAACAGCTGGTGCCGATGATTCAGACGCTGCCTGACAAAGGCCGCGCGGATCGCATACTCGTTTCGCTGGGACCGGGCAGCTTTACCGGCGTGCGCATTGGCCTTGCCACCGCGCACGCGCTGGGTGTGGCCTGGCAGGCCGAGGTTCTGGGCTATGCGACGCTGCGCCTCATCCACAACCAAGCGAGCCCGCCCCAGCCGCGCGCGACAACGGTCTGCGTGAATGGTGGGCATGGAGAGTGGTTCGTGCAAAACTTCGGCCCATCAGGCGAAGCGCAAAGCGATTTGTTTTCGCTGTCTCCCGAGCGCGCGGCCGAATTTCCGGTGCACGATACGATTGTCGGAAACCGCGCGGAGGAATACCTTGCTGTGGTAAAGGGCGATCGCAGGGCGCTGCCCATTCTGCCAGACGCCAAGCACGCGCTGGCGCTGCACGCCGCGCATCTCACCAAAGATTTGCGCCCGATCTATGGCCGCGCGCCCGACGCCACGCCGCTGATGACGGCCGCTCCTTCATGAACGATTCGCTCAAAGACGGCTCATGCTCCCTGACAGACGGCATCATGCGGATAATGGAGAGCGCTTTCGACCCGGCCTATGGCGAAGCCTGGAATCGCCGGCAGATTGGCGACGCGCTGGCCCTTCCCAGCACTCACGCCCTGCTCGTCAACGCCAGCGGCCACGTGATAATCGCGGGCGATGACGAACCGACCGGGTTTGTGCTTTCGCGCCATGCGGCGGATGAAGAAGAGCTGCTTTTGATTGCGGTTCTGCCGGACCATCGGGCGCAAGGGCTTGGCGAAGTCCTGATCGATGGTTTGTGTGAAGCGGCGTGCGCGCGCGGGGTTTCGCGGATATTCCTTGAGATGCGTCGCGGCAACCCGGCCATCCATCTCTACCGCAAAGTAGGATTCGAGCCCATCGGCGAGCGGCCGAACTATTACAAGATGGCCGATGGGAGACGTATAGACGCGATTACTTTCGCTCGCGCTCTTTAAGCCCCTCATTACATTGATAATGGACGTAATTGGGTGAGCATAACGTCGATGGCTGCTTGCATTAACATAACACTTCGTCCAATACGTAATCTCCGATTAATCAAAGTCGGAGAAAACAAAACAACACGAGGGACTCATGCAAGAACTTGAACTGGAGATGAAGGAAACTCTCATCACGCTCACAAGCGACATAGTTGCCGCACATGTTAGCAATAACGATGTGGCGGTGGACGATGTGCCCGGGCTTATTACCAATGTCTTTGGTGCGCTTGCCGGCCTTGGCGAAGCCGCCGAGCCCGCTGAAGAGCGGCCCGAACCGGCCGTTTCGATACGAGCGTCGGTGAAGCCGGATTACATTGTGTGCCTTGAGGACGGCAAGAAGCTGAAAATGCTCAAGCGGTATCTGCGCACCAATTACGATATGACGCCGGAAGAGTACCGCGCGCGTTGGAACCTGCCTTCGGACTATCCGATGGTGGCTCCAAACTACGCTGAAAAGCGCCGCGATCTGGCCAAGAAGATTGGCCTGGGACGCAAGCCGGGCAGCGGCCGTCCGCGTCGCAAGGCGGCTTAAGCCACCTCACGGTCGCATCGGAATAGCCCCGCGCTTTGCCTTGGCAGAGCGCGGGGTTTTCTGTGGGCTGGCTGGTCCAGCCGCGTTTTGCTCGATCCCCACCTTTTTGCACCGCCGCTTGAGCAAGACGCATGGTCTGGGTAAGGGATTTGTATCACACCTTCATCGGGCCTGATCCGTGGATTGCGTTCCACGGCTTCCGTAAGCGCCCAATTTGGTAGGGGAGCGTTCCTTGACCCAGAAAATCGATCTTGAGCAATTGTGCGCCGAAAAGGGCTTGCGCATCACAGAACAGCGCCGCGTCATCGCGCGCGTCCTGTCCGAAAGCGAAGACCATCCCGATGTCGAACTGCTTCACAGCCGCGCCTCAGCGATCGACCCGAAGATTTCGATCGCAACGGTTTACCGCACGGTGCGCTTGTTCGAAGAGGCTGGCATCCTTGACCGACACGATTTTGGCGATGGTCGATCGCGCTACGAGCCGGTGCCCGAGGCGCACCACGATCACCTAATTGATGTGGAAACCGGCCGGGTGGTCGAATTCGTCGACCCCGAAGTCGAATCGCTCCAGCGCCAGATCGCCGAAAAGCTGGGATATCGTTTGGTCGACCACCGGATGGAACTCTACGGCGTTCGCATCTCGCGCGAAGACTGACGCGCCCTTCACGGACGCAAAGAGAGGACCACGTGGGCACAACCGACAGACAAGCTTGGGAGCAACGCGTGGCGGCCGCCCGTGGCGAATCGACACCGATTTCTTTGGCTGGCCGCGCCCGCATCACTCTGCGCGTGCTGGGACTGCTCGGCCTGTTGCTGGTCTTTTTACCGCTGCACTTCCTGTTCCGCATATTCGCCTATGGATCGCCTTTCCCGATGCTGTTTTTGCGGTACGCGGCGCGCGTGTGCGGTGCGAGGGTCAACACGGTTGGAACGCACCTTAAGCGCGATGTCTTCTACGTGGCGAACCATGTGTCCTGGATCGACATTCTCGCGCTTGCCGGCGCGAGCGGAACCGCGTTTGTGGCCAAGTCGGAACTGGAGAAATCGCCGATTGTCGGATGGCTGGCCTCGCTCAACCGCACGGTCTTTGTAAAGCGCGAACACCGAATGGGCGTCGCCGAACAGATAAACGCGCTGAAAGAGGCGCTGGCGGACAATTGGTCGGTGACTGTCTTCCCCGAAGGAACAACAACAGACGGCCAGTCGCTCCTGCCCTTCAAGACAAGCATGCTCTCGGTTCTCGAGCCGCCGCCGCCTGGGGTTCTCGTGCAGCCCGTCCTGCTCGACTATGGACCGGTGGCCGAATGGATTGGATGGATCGGCGATGAAGGCGGTTTGAACAACGCGAAACGCCTTTTGTCGCGCAAGGGATCCTTCGCGATGGCGGTGCATTTTCTTGAACCCTTCAGCCCCGAAGATTTTCGCGGGCGCAAGGCTATCAGCGCTGAAGCGAGGCGCCGCATCGAAGAGGCGTTGTGCGAAGCTCTGGGAAAGCCGCTGCGCGAATTCAGCCACTCGGTTCCGCCCGTCCGCTATGAGCCGCCCCGAAAAACCATCCCCGAGGACGTAGCCTGACCCACCCCTACCGGGCGGCGTATCGCTCTTCCGCGGCGCCTATCCTCCTCTTTTGCCGGCGCGGGAGACCAAAGCGCTCACCATCGGCGGACAAAGGGCAGATTTCAGCGGAAAATCGGCAAAATGGCACCGGGGGAGAAAAAAATCGCTCCGTTGGTTATTCGCCCTTGATGTTTTTCGCGGTCGTTGTAGCAATTGGGTCAAGGAGACTGTCATGAAAAAATCGCTTGTTCCTCTTTTGGCTCTGTCGCTGTTCGCCGCGCCCGTCTTTGCGCAGGTCGAGCGAGCCAACGCGCCGCTAGCGGATGAAAGCAGCGACCTTAAAGGGGCACCGGGGCTCACCGTCCTGATCGGAGCGCTCGCGTTGGCTGTCACCGTTATTCTGGTCATCGATGATGACGACGATGAAGCGGTTAGCGGATAAAACCAGCTTTTTGCGTTCTATGGTTTGAGGCGATTGGGCTGATCTGATGTCGGTCCGATCAACCTAGGGCGTCTTCCCTTACAGACAGCTTTCGTTCCCAGGCAGCGCCGCGTCTCTCTTCAGGCGTGGATCAAGCCTGCCTTGTGGCGGCGTCTACAGCGCGGCGCGCACAAGCCAATCGTGGAACAGCCGCACAGGCCGCATCTCTAACGCGGTCGGTTTGCACACGAACCAGTAGCTGTACGGGCTCTCGACTTCGAGCGCGCCGAGATTAGTCAGCCGGTTATCCGCCGCGCGGCGCAGGTGATCGTCGTGCATGATCGCGATGCCAAGCCCCTGCGCGGCCGCTTCGAGCATCAACTGGCCGGAATCGTAATGGTCAATCGCCGCAGGCTCCATATCGTCGAGACGATAAGCCTGTTTCCAGGCGCGAAAGCTCTCAGGCAGCTCATTGTGGATCAAGAAGGTCTGCTTGGCGAGGCTCTCAGCCTCGACCTCTTCGCCCACATTTTGCGCCACGTCCTTCGAACAGATCGCGTGGACCAGATTATGGTCCAACCGCACAGCGTGCAGATTGGTGTCGGGGCCCCGCGACAAGATAATCGCCGCGTCGAGCGTGTCTCCGACCCGACCTTCAAGGTGGGGCGCGGTATCGATGTCGATATGGAGCAAAGGGTGGCGCTTGCGCAGCTCGCCAAGGCGCGGAAACAGGCGCTGCGAGCCAAACATCGGCAACACGCCCAAACGCAAGCGCAGCAAAGACACATTGTCCGACTGGCTCTCCACCGCGCGTGCGAGCGATTCCAGATGCGGGTTGACCGCTTCGTAAAACGCCTGCCCCTCATCGGGCAGCTGCAGCGATTGGCGCGCACGCGTGAACAGCTTTTTGCCGACGATCTCTTCGAGATTGGTGATCCGGCGCGACAGCGCGGACGGGCTTAACCCGATCTCTTCAGCGGCCGCGCGGGCCGATCCAAGGCGAACCGTACGCATGAAGGCTTCGAGCGCGCGAAGCGGTGGCAAACGACGTGAGGGCATGATCTCTCCTGTTGTAAGAAGAGAAACGCGCGGCAAGCGATTTGGATGCAAAAAATCGAAGAAATATGTGAATTATCGCGTTAGAGATGCGGTTATTGCATGTCATTCGCAGCCGAAGTCGAGACCGGCCGATGCAATCGCAACCGCTTCACATGGGTCTCATCACCCGCTGTAACCTCAATCCTCCAGCCGCTTGGATGTTCCACCACGGCGCCCACTTGCGGCACCGCTTCGGCGAGAACAAACGCGAGGCCGCCCAGCGTATCAACCGATTCTTCAACCTCGGCGAGGCGCGGGTCAACAATCTCGGCGACATCGTCAAGCTCGGCTCGCGCGTCGCAGTCCCACATGCCCTCGCCAATGGCGACGATCAGGTCTTCGGGCGTGTCATCATGTTCGTCTTCTATCTCGCCGACAATTTCTTCGACCAGATCCTCGATCGTGATGATCCCGTCCGTGCCCGAGAATTCATCGAGCACGATCGCCAAATGCACCCGCCGCGCGCGCATATCAGCCAGCACATCCAACGCGCCGCGCACTTGGGGCACGTAGAGCGGCTGACGCATAAGCGTCGTCCAATCTTGCGGCGGGGGTGTCCCGTTCGCCAAATAGGAGAAGACGTCCTTGATATGGATCATGCCGATGACCGAATCGAGCGTGTCGCGGTAGACCGGCATGCGCGAGTGACCATGCTCAGCGAAAGTGGCGACCAGCTCATCCCAACCGATCTTGGCGTCAACAGCGATGATCTCGCCGCGCGGCACCGCAACATCATCGGCGTCATGCTCGGAAAAATGGAGGAGGTTGCGAAGCATCTGCCGCTCAACCGGCAAGAGATCGCCATTGGCGCTGGCACCCTGCTCGGGGGCGGCGTCGCCGTTCTCCCCTTCGTGCTCGTCGATCGCTTCTTCCAGCTGCGCGCGCAAGGAGCGATCAGCGTCGCTCGCCCCGACTATGCGTTTGAGAGTGAGCCCCAGATTGGCCAGGAGCCCGCTGCTACTCTCCGCGTCTCCCGCGGCGGATGGTGAATCGGGCATGGCCCTGCTTGATTACTCCTCTAATTCGCTCTCACCATATGGGTCGGGAAATCCCATTTTGGCAAGTGCGCGTGATTCCAGAGCCTCCATCGCGTCCGCCTCCTCATCCGAATGGACGTGATCATAGCCGGCCAGATGCAGCAAACCGTGGACAACAAGGTGCGCGACATGGGCTTCAAGCTCCACCTCTTTGGCGCGCGCTTCGCGCGAAACGGTCTCCAGCGCCAGCGCAATGTCGCCCAGCATTTCGGGCGGCCCGTCGGGCGCGAGGACCAGCAGCTCAGCCCGCTCAACCATCGGAAAGCTCAGCACATTGGTGGGCTTGTCGCGCTCGCGCCATTCGCGGTTGAGCGCATGGATCGCTTCGTCGCCGGTGAAGAGCAGGCTGGTCACCAGGCGCGGATTGGCGAGTTCGGGCGCGACCGCTTGGGCCGCGCAAACACTCGCTTCCACTCGGTCGACAAGCGCGGCGCTTTCCGGCCAAGGGTCCTCAAAGGCGATCTCGATATCCATGCGGCCGCTTCCTTACCAGTAGCTGACAAGGGGTCCAATCGCTTGTTCATGTAAAGGCGTTAATACCTGAACAAGCTGATCGACTCGGTGGGATTGCAAGAGACCGCCCGTCATGTCAGCTAAGTATCGAATGTTTACTCTCCACGTTCACATCATGACAGGGGTTTACCAATGAAAGGACAAGTACTTGGCTTCGACGGCGCCACGGGTGCGATCACCGGCGAAGACGGCAAGCGCTATTCGTTCGAATTCGAGCAATGGAAGGGGGACAAGGTGCCGCAGCCGCGCGACAGCGTCGATTTCGTTGCGGTCGATGACGTGGCGACCGAGATATACAAGACCGCTGGATCCTTCACCGCGCCATCGCTCGATGGGGTCGGGGACACGCTTTCGGGCATGGGCGCTTCGCTCGCCGGGGCGGCTGAGAAAGTCGATCTCAATTCGGGGAAGCTGCAATATGTCCGCACCCGGCCCAAGCTGATCTTGATTGGCCTGGCGATCTTTGCCTTCTTCTTCCTCAATCTGGTGGTGTTTGGCCGTTCGTCCTCGACCGCTTTCAGCCTGCCCGGTGACCTCGACGACACCGCAGCGCTGTTTGGAATCTTTGGTCGCGGGGATGATTTCAGCCTCTCATCGTCGGCCGCGATGCTGCTTTGGTCAATCCCGCTGGCGGGCGGATTTGCGATCTTCCGCGAGGCGACCGGAAAGAAAAGCCGCTTGGCTGAGTTCATCACCGCGGCCGGGTGCCTGTTCAGCTTTGTTGTCTATGGGATGATCCTTGCCAGCCTTGAAAACCTGAACACCGGCTATCAGAACTTCGCCAATGTCGTGCAACTTGGCCTTGGCGGCTACGTTTTCATCCTGTGCGGCATCGGCCTGCTGCTCACCACCTTGGGCATCGTCAAAACCGTGCCCGGCTGGCCCGCGCCCGAGAAGAAGGCAGCGCCAGACACCGAAGCTGAGTAATACTCAAACGCGTGCAAAACGGGGCGCTCCACAAGGCTTGTGGGGCGCCTTTTCGTATCAGGCTCTTTCGTATCAGGCGCCCTCGCCCTCATAGGCCTCGACGATCCGCCCCACGATCGGGTGGCGCACCACGTCGGCGGCGGTGAAGCGGATCGTGCCAAAGCCCTCCACCCTTTCGAGGCGGTCGACCGCATCGGCCAGGCCGCTTGAGCGCACACCGCCCGGAATATCGACCTGTTTGGGATCTCCGCACACCACCATCCGGCTGTTCTGGCCAAACCGGGTGAGGAACATCTTCATCTGTTCGCGCGTGGTGTTCTGCGCTTCGTCGAGGATCACAAACGCGTCCGCCAGCGTCCGCCCGCGCATAAAGGCGATCGGCGCGATTTCGATCTCGCCGCTGTCGATCCGGCGCTGGACCTGTTCGGGCGGCATGCAATCGTTGAGCGCGTCGTAGAGCGGGCGCAGATAGGGATCGACCTTCTCCTTCTCCGTGCCCGGAAGAAAGCCGAGCTTCTCGCCCGCTTCGACCGCGGGGCGCGAAAGGATCAGGCGCTGGACCGAGCCGCTGATCAGCTGGCTGACCGCCTGGGCCACCGCGATATAGGTCTTGCCTGTGCCCGCCGGGCCCAGAGCAAAGACAATGTCATCGCGGGCGAGCGAGCGCATATAGTCGATCTGCGAGGCCGAACGCGGCACGATGGTTTTCTTGCGCGTGCGGATCATGATGGGGGGTTCTTCTTTCTCCCCCGAGATAATCCCTTCCAGCGTCGGCTCGTTCGACATGGCAATCAGCGATTCGATCGCGCCTGCGTCCAGATCCTGGCCTTGCGCAAGCCGATCATACATTGTGTTCAATGTGTCGCGCGCTCGTGCGACCGAATCTTCGGCGCCCTCGATCAGGATCTTGTCTCCGCGCGCGTGAATGAACACGCCCAAGCGGTTCTCAAGCTGGACAAGATTGGCATCGAACTGGCCGAACAAAGGGCCAAGCAGCGACTGGTTGTCAAACGTGACCTCGGCTTTGGCGTGTTGCATCCCGGCATCGTTGATTGTCTGCGGCACAACGGTGGGATCAATCTTGCGTGTCGGTCTGCGGCCCATAATTCCCTTTGCGGCTGCCTTGGACTTACGAGTCGAGAGCGTACGCCCCCATGGGCGCAAAGCAAGCGCGGCGCCGACACAGTCGTGGAAATTCAGGCGCGCTTCAGGGAAACCGGTGTGGTATCGTGGCGTGCGCGAAACCAAGGAGAACCAAGCAATGCGTGTGTTTGCCGCAGGGGTTTGGGCTGCAACACTTTGGGCGGCCCCGGTCCTGGCTCAAGACCCCAAGGCCGAGGATGATCTGGCGGTCCAGGGCGACGATCCTCGCATCATCGTCGAGGCGCCGCTGACCGAGCGCGAGCGTCGAGCGGAGCTTCGCGAGATGGTGACGGACATCATCAACAAACCGCGCGACGGGCGGACCGTTGCGACCTATTTCCAGGCTGTGTGTCCCCGGGTCATCGGCCTTCCCGAAGCGGAAACGCGTGTGATTGAGGAGCGCATTCGCGAGAACGCCGACACGCTTGGTGTCAATCGCCGACGCCCTAGCAAAGACTGCGATCCGAACGTCACAGTCGTCTTTGTGCCGCCCAGCAAAGGGCCACCCGAGGCGTGGATGACGAGCGACAATGACATGCTCCAGCACCTGCTGAGCTATCAGCGCAACACGATCCTCAACGAGCACGATCCTGTCAGAGCCTGGACGTTCAACGAAGTTCGCAGCGCTGACGGCGCGCCTTTGCCAAACCCCAATGGCCAGCGAATCTCGGGCGCGCAGAGTTTCGCCAATCCCGTGCGGCTGCTTTCGCGTCTGCGAACCAATTCGACCGTTGAGATCAAGGGCTCTGCCGTGATGATCGAATTGACGAGCGCGATGAACAAGACCCTGGGCCAATTGGCCGATTACGCCTCGATGCGAACCTTCGGCAATTCGCGAAGCCTGGCTCCGGATGCAGCGCCGGCTGCGGACACAATCCTGACCCTTTTTCGCGACGAGAACCCGCCTGAGGGCCTCACAACATTCGACCGCGCTTTGATCTCGAAGCTTTACGCAACATCGCGAAATTCGCTCGCACAGCGATATTACAACAACATAGCAAGCCGGGCGTTCGAGATGGAAAAGGAAGAAACCGCGCAGGCCCCGTGAAACCCGCGCGCCAGAAGCTTTAGGCCAGGGCGGGTTCGATCAGGCGGCCAGCGATCGAGTTGGGTCCCGCTTCGACCAGCTCAACCTCCACCATATCGCCGATTTGCGCGTTGGCTTCGAACCACACGCTCGTCAGCCAGGGCGATTTCCCCAGCCATTGTCCGGGCCGCTTGCCCTTGCGCTCGACGAGGACTTGGCACCTTTTGCCAACACAGGCCTCGTTAAACGCGACCTGATCGCGGTCGAGGCGCGCTTGCAGGCGGGCGAGGCGATCTTTCATCACCTCTTCCGGGATCTGACCCGCCATCGTCGCCGCCGGAGTCCCCGGGCGCGGGGAATATTTGAAGCTGAAGGCTTGGGAATAGTGGACCTCGTCAATCAGGCTCAGCGTGTCTTCGAACTCCGCCTCGCTCTCACCCGGAAAGCCAACGATGAAATCGCCCGACAGCGCGATGTCGGGGCGCACGGCGCGGAACCGTTCGAGCAGCCTCAGATAGCTTTCCGCTGTATGCGCGCGGTTCATGGCTTTGAGCACTCGGTCATTGCCCGACTGCACCGGCAGGTGGAGATAAGGCATCAGCTTGTCGCAGGTGCCATGCGCCTCGATCAGCGCCTCATCCATATCGTTGGGGTGGCTGGTGGTGTAGCGAATCCGCTCAAGCCCATCCACTTCGGCAAGCCGATGGATCAGTTCGCCCAGCCCCGCCTTCGCGCCCCTTTTATCCTCACCTGCCCAGGCGTTGACGTTCTGGCCCAGCAGCGTGACTTCGCGGGCGCCCGCTTCGACAAGCTTATACGCTTCCTCGACCAAGTCGTTATAGGGCCGTGAAATTTCCGCGCCGCGTGTGTACGGAACAACGCAATAGGTACAGAACTTATCGCATCCTTCTTGCACAGTGAGAAACGCGGTCGGCGAGCGACGCTTGCGCTTTGGCAGGCTATCAAACTTGGCAATCGCGGGCATATCGGTGTCGGTCGCGCGCTCGCCCTTCACCGCCTTGTCGAGCATGTCGGGCAAGCGGTGATAGGCCTGCGGGCCGACCACCATCGAGACGCTCGGCGCGCGCTCCATGATCTCCTCACCCTCGGCCTGCGCCACGCATCCGGCGACCGCGATCATCGGCTTGGAACCGTCGGGCTTCTTCAGACGGCCAATGTCCGAATAGACCTTTTCCGCCGCCTTTTCGCGGATATGGCACGTGTTGAGGACGACCAGATCGGCCTCCTCGCCCTCTTGCGCGGGCGTGATGCCTTTCTCAGCCAAAAGCTCGCCCATACGCTCGCCGTCATAGACGTTCATCTGGCAGCCAAAGCTTTTGACCCTGTAGGTCTTGGGAGGAGTTTGCGGTTTCATGAGGCCCCGGCCCTTAGCGCCAAGCGCGCCGAGGCTCAATGGCTCTGCCGGCACCGATATTTGGTTGAAAGGAGAGCGTGCCTTTCGAAGCGCAAGGCGATAGAGCGCAAACTCCATGGCCATCCCCCCCTTTCCCCTTGTTCCTGGCACCGACAACACCGCGCTTGATGGGCTGTTCTACGATGTCGATGCGCTGAGCGCGGAGGAGAACTCCGAGCTGAGGCGCCGCGCCAGGGCGGAGGGAATGATCCTCGAAGTGGGTCCTTCGTGGAAGCCCTCTCTGCGGGTGTGGGACACGCTTGCGCATTGCGAGGGACTGAGCCCCCGCTACGCGGCGATCACGGTGGCGGGCGTGGGAAGCTCGGCGCTGGGCGCGGCGGCGCTCGCGCGCAACGTCGCCGATGCGCTGAACGGCCCGGTCCTCGCCGTGGTCTCGGGACAAGGCATGGCCGACATCGCGAGCGAGGCGGTGGGCGGGTACTTCCTGTTCGGCGGCCTCAACGCGATACGCCATGGCTTTCAATCGGCGAGCCGGGGCATGGACGCGATGTGGGCGTTGAACCCATGGATCAAGGCTCCGCAGACGCCTGCGGTCGATCCAGGACAGGGGTTTCAACTGGCCAAGTTCAGCGGGGACGTGAAAGCGCTGATGAAGCTTTTGGCCGGGCGGGTTGAGGCCGATTGGCTGGTGGGCCATTCCAAGGGCAATCTGGTGATCTCCGAGGCGCTCTACGCTCTGCGCACGCGTCATCCGGAGCGGTTTGAAAAGGTCGCGAGCGATGTGCCCATCGTCACCTTCGGCGCGCGCATCGCCATGCCGCCCGAGGTGGTGCGGGTGATCGATGTGATGGGCGATCTCGACAGCTTTGGCGCGCTTAACTCACGGCCCGATATCGCGGTGGATGTGACCGTGCCGAACGCCTGGCACCACACCAATACGCGGCTGCCCTATCATGTGCCGGTGACGAAGGTGCTGGAAGGGATTGTCAGCGAGAAGCCTAGAGAGGCTTGAAGAACGAGGCGACTTCCGAGCCGCCCCACGAAGCCATGTATCCGCTCGCGCCCTGTTCCTTGGCCTGAGCTCGCATCTTCTTGATCCATTGCTTGCGGCCTTCGCGGTATTCCGCACGCTCAGATTGACGCTCGACACGCTCGGCTAGAGTCTGATCCGGCCACTTCCGCCACCGTCCAAGTCGATCAAGATCATTGACCAGTTCGTTTTCAGTGAGCGCTGCCTGCTCTTCGCTCAATTCTTCGTACTGACCAAGCGCCGCCGCCGCCCTGCGTCTGTTGGAACGATGCCCCCTAGCTCTGCTGCGAGGGATGTTCTTTCGAGACGACTTTTGATTCTCATCGTGCAGATTGCGCCGGTCCTTCGCATAGGACAGCGCCTTCTTTTCCTGAGGAGAGCGGTGGCGCTTTTTCGGCATTAAGCCACGCTCGCCTTAACAATCTTGCCCGGGCTTGCCGGCGGCTCACCTTTGGGCAGCGCGTGGACGTGTTCCATACCGCTCTCAACCACGCCCCACACGGTGTATTGCTTGTTGAGGAATTGCGCGTCGTCGATGCAGATGAAGAATTGCGAATTGGCGCTATCAGGGTTGGCCGCGCGCGCCATCGAGCACACGCCTTCGACGTGCGGTTCATCGTTGAATTCCGCCTTGAGATCGGGCTTGTCGCTGCCGCCCATGCCGGTGCCGGTCGGATCGCCGCCTTGGGCCATGAAGCGATCGATCACGCGGTGGAAGACGACGCCATCGTAAAAGCCTTCGCTCGCCAGTTCGGTGATGCGTTCCACATGCCCAGGCGCCAAATCCGGGCGCAGTTTAATCACCACGTCCTTTCCTTCGCCATCGCCGGTGTCGAGCGTGAAAGTAAGCGTTTCGGCCATTAAGTGGTCTCCTGTTTTGAGTTGAGAGCGCGCCTATACGCTTTGCTCGCGACTGTCACCCATCGCCAAACCCGACACGCTTGCTTTTCGCGCGCCCCCGCCTAAACCCCGGTGCCATGGCGCAGGATCCCGCTCTCGAAGAAACGCGAATTGCGGAAGGGGAGGCTGTCGATGCGGCGCTGCCTGATGATCGGATCGATGATGAACGGCACGACGAAGAAAACCGCCTAAAGCCGCGCTATATCGGCAAAGTCCGTGAAGCTCTGGAAGCGGGCGACAAGGGCGCGGTCTACGATCTGGTGGAGCCGTTGCACCCCGCCGACATCGCCGACTTGCTCGAAATTGTCGACAAGGATGAGCGCGCAGGCCTCGCCGCCTCGATCACCGATCTGATGAGCTCGGACGTCGTCGCGGAACTCAACGATCACGTGCGCGAAGACATGATGGAGGCCTTGGAGCCCGAAGATGTCGCCGCGATCACCGAAGAGCTGGAGACCGACGACGCGGTCCAGCTCTTGGAAGACCTCGACGAGGACGATCGGCAAGCGATCATCGCCGAGCTTGAGCCGGAGACGCAAGCCGCGGTTGAAAGCGCGCTGTCCTATCCCGAGGAGACCGCCGGGCGCTTGATGAACCGCTTTATGATGGCGGTGCCCGAGCATCTGACGGTGGGCGACTTGATCGATTACCTGCGCGACGAAGGCGATCTGGAGCACGATTTCTGGGAAGTCTTTGTGGTCGACCAACGCCACCATCCGGTCGGCACCTGCGCCTTGAACTGGATCCTGACCGCGCCGCGACAGGTTCAGCTGACCGATGTGATGAAGCGCGATCAGACGCTGATCCCGGTCACAATGGACCAGGAAGAGGTCGCGCTGATGTTCCAGAAATACGCGCTGATCTCCGCCGCGGTGGTGGATGAGAACGGCCGTCTGGTGGGCCAGATGACGGTGGATGATATCGTCCACATCATCTCCGAAGAGGCGGGCGAGGACGCTTTGCTCCTATCCGGCGCGGGCGATGGCGACATTAACGAGCCGATCGGCGAGGCCTATTCCAGCCGGGTGCGCTGGTTGATCGCCAATCTGGGCACCGCCGTTGTCGCCTCGGCCATTATCGCGCTGTTCGGCGCGGCGATTGAGGAGCTGGTGGCGCTGGCCGTGCTGATGCCGATTGTGGCGAGCATTGGCGGCAATGCGGGCACGCAGACCATGGCGGTAGCGGTGCGCGCGATCGCCACCAATCAGCTGCCCCGCGCGAACACGTGGAAGATCGTCTGGCGCGAATTGCGCGTGGCCCTGCTCAACGGAGCGACCGTCGCGGTGCTTATCGGCATCGCCGCCACGCTGATTTACAACCCGATGATGGGGGGTGTGATCGCGCTCGCCATGATCATCAATATCGTGGTGGCCGGCATGGCGGGCGTGCTGGTGCCGGTGATCTTTGACCGGTTGAAGCAGGATCCAGCGGTCGCTTCTTCGGTGTTCGTCACCATGATCACCGATTCCATGGGCTTTTTCGCCTTCCTGGGCCTCGCGGTTGTGAGTGGGCTTGTGCCGATGGGTTGAGGCGCGCGCGCCCTACCCCTACTCTTCTTGCATGGTTTTCCAGACACACGAATTCTCCGCGAACTTTGACCTGGAAAATCTGAGACGCTTTCTTGAGCGGCTCAAAGAACGCCGAGATATAGTCTTGGAGACTGATCAGCTCGTCGAGTTCGCCGCGCAGACCGCTTACGATGATGAACGCGAAATTGCGTCGAAAGGCCGGATCAAAGGGAAGAGTGTCGCGTTCACTTTTCGCGTCTTCATGGACGATATCGACGCGCCCGATGTCTACGTTTTCTCGCGCAACATGGCCTTTATTGAGACGCTGACATCAGAATTGCACGCCTTCTGGGAAGAGCTCGGAATATAGTAGAGACACGTTCACACATGCCCCTCCATCTCACCAAGATCGCGTTTGGCGCGCAGAGCTATTCCGACATTGAAAGCTGGTATGCCGGGCGCCGCCGCCCCTACCTCACGACCAAATACCGCCCCACCAAGTGGGAAGAATGCATTGGCGGATCGCTCTATTGGATCCACCAGCACTCGATTGTCGCGCGCTCGGTCATCACCGGCTTTACGCAGGAGGAAGACACACGGCGCTGGCGCATCGAGCTGGAGCCGGAACTCATCCGCGTCCACCCGCGCCCCAAGCGCGCGCATCAAGGCTGGCGCTATCTCAAGGGCGACCCTCCCGTTGATCTGGCCGAAGGCGAAGATATCGGCGACGCGCTGCCGGGCAAGATGGCGGCCAAGCTGGAGCGGCTTGGGCTAATTTGAATTTAGCTGAAAAATCAGGTACTCGCTTCTTTTCGTTGGGAGGGTGTACAGATGATCATTTGGCTTGCTTTGGGTCTTATGGCCACAGCTCCAACCGACACGGCAAGCCAGGCTGAGCCGATCGCAATTCACAGCGCGGTGCCTGCGCGCGAGGTTTCGATGACGAAACTTTCGACGTGCGACGATACGGTCTTCGAAATCAGCTACACGTCCACACGCAACGATGTGCGCGGTCGCATTCTGGTCCGCCATAATGACACGCTGATCGAGGCCTTAGACGCGCAGGCTAATCTGTTCGACAAGCTCTCCTATGTCGACGGTGTCACCGCGGTCTGTGGCTTTGATAAGGTCCCCTCAATGATCCTGATCTCAGGCGTAGATCGCGAGACCGGTGTCACCGGCGATCAATACTCGATTGGCTTCACACACAAGGATGGTTTTGGAAAGGTTTGGGGGCCAAACCGCGAGCCATAAGGGTTAGCCCTTCGCCGCCGCGCGCCGTTCAAATCCTGAGAGTACCGAGATGATCGAGGCCTTTCATTCACTGGCAACCTTTGCTTTGGGCCTTCTTGCTGGAGCGCTTCTCACCGAAGGCGCCATCCTTGTCCCGTATTGGCGGCGCATGGAGCCTGACGAGTTTCTACGGCTCCACGGGACAATGGGGCCTAGCCTATATCGCTATTTCGCGCCGCTCACGATCGCCGGAGTGACGCTGCCTGCAGCCTCAGCGGGCCTGACACTCGGACTTGGGGGTGAATCGCCCTTTCGCGTGACGGCGGGTATCTTATGCTTGTGCGCGCTCGGTATCTACTTCGCCTATTTCAAAGCCGCGAACGCCAAATTTGCGGAGCACACGATCACCCCCGCCGAATTGCCTGAGGAACTAAAGCGCTGGGCGACGTGGCACACAACGCGCACGATCATAGTCCTGGCCGCGTTTGGCTGCAGTGTCGCCGCGCTCGTGCTTTAGCCCTTCGCCGCCGCGCGCAGTTTCTCAAACACCAGCCGCACATCGTGCTGCGCGTCCTTTTCGACGCTCAGCGCGTATTCGGCGTAGCTCTCCATCAGCGCGTCCATCCGCTCGCCAATGCGCACCGTGTTGTAGCCGTGGCTCACCACAAAACGGCGCCGGGCGAGGATTTGCGGCACGATAATGTCAGCGTAGGCCTCAACATCCATACCCCATTTCATGAACTGTTCGGGGCCCTGCGGTGTGTAGTCCCAGCCCGGCACAATCAGCCATTCA
>CALCCG010000220.1 GCA_937899785.1 uncultured Erythrobacter sp.
TGACGACCTCGACCGCGCGATCACAGAAAGCGAGACAACCGGTTTTGTCAAAGTTCTGACCCCGCCGGGCAAGGACACGGTTCTGGGCGTCACCATCGTTTCCGCTCAAGCGGGCGAGTTGCTGGCCGAATATGTGCTGGCGATGAAATACAAGCTGGGGCTCAACAAGATCCTGGGGACCATTCACTCCTACCCGACCATGGCCGAAGCGAACAAATTTGCCGCGGGCAATTGGAAGAAGGCCAACAAACCGGAATGGGCGCTTGCCTGGCTTGAACGCTATTTCAATTGGGTGCGCGGCTGATTGTGAGCTCTGGGGGTATGGATTGGTTTGACCAACTGCGCCCGGTTTTGGGGATCGCTGTCCTCGTTGGCATCGCCTGGGCGTTGTCTGAAAACAGGGGCGCGCGCCCTTCAGCGAAATGGCTCGCGGGCGCTTTGGCGTTGCAAGCCGGATTAGCATTGCTCATCATTCGCGTGCCCTTCGTGTGGGCGGCGATGGAATATCTCAACCTTGGCGTTGCCGCGATAGAGAGTGCGACGCGCGAGGGATCGTCCTACATGTTTGGCTATCTTGGCGGCGCGCCGCTGCCATTTGAGCTGAAGGAAGGGGTTGAGACCTCCACCATTATAGCCTTCCAGATCCTGCCGCTGGTGATCGTGTTCTCAGCGCTCGCCGCGTTGCTGTGGCATTGGGGAGTGCTGCGCGCGGCGGTGAATGGCCTGTCGTTCCTTTTGCGGCGCACGCTTGGGGTCAGCGGTGTAGTGGGCTTGGCTGGCGGGGCCAACATGTTCCTCGGCGTTGTGGAGAGCCCGCTCACGATCCGAGCCTATTTCGACCGGGTAAGCCGCGCTGAACTGTTCCAGATCATGGTTCTGGCCATGTCGACCATTTCGGGCGCGGTGCTGGTGCTCTATGCCAGCACCTTGAAAGCGACGCTCGACAACCCGGTGGGCCATATGATTGCGGCCTCGCTCGTCTCGCTTCCGGCCGCTTTGCTGATCGCTAAGCTAATGGTGCCCGGCGCGCCCGAGGATGAGGCGACAGCCGCCGAAGAGGGCGAGACGGGCCTCAAATACGAATCCAGTATCGACGCGATTGTCAAAGGCACCATGGATGGGATGCAGCTTTTCTTGGCTGTCATCGCGATCATCATCGTTGTGTTTGCGCTGGTGGCTCTGGCGGACGCGGCCTTGGGCCTGCTTCCCATAGTGGGCGATGATCCCCTGACCCTTAAGCGTATCTTCGGCTGGCTTTTTGCTCCGTTGATGTGGCTGATCGGTGTGCCTTGGGGCGATGCGGCGACGGCGGGCGGGCTGATGGGCACCAAGGCGATCCTGAACGAATATGTGGCCTATCTTGAGCTTGCTGCATTGGAGGAGGGCGCCCTGGGCGAGCGAAGCCAGCTTATCACCACCTACGCGCTGTGCGGGTTCGCAAATCTAGCCAGCGTTGGCCTGCTCGTCTCTACCATCGGTACCTTGTGCCCTGAGCGCCGCGCCGAGGCTGCAAATCTCGGTATCAAAAGCTGGATCGCGGGCAATATCGCAACGGCGATGACCGGCGCGTGGGTGGGACTGCTCGCTTTCTCGGTTACACCTTAGCGCCATGCTCGATTCCAAGCTTCGCCCGCTGATCGATCCGCCTTTAAACGCCATCGGGCGCACGCTGGCGGGCGTTGGTGTTAGCGCGAACGCGCTCACTTTTGCGGGTCTTGCTGTGGGCCTTGGCGGCGCGCTCGCGATTGCTCAGGGGCTGCTGACGCTTGGTCTCGCGCTGATCCTAGCCAACCGTGTGCTCGATGGGCTTGATGGCGCGGTGGCACGCGTGCGCGGGCCCACACCTCTGGGTGGCTATTTCGACATTGTCGCTGACTTCGCCTTTTACGTCTCGATCCCGCTTGCTTTTGGTGTTTGGGACCCCGCGCTGACTTTGCCAGCGCTTGCGCTGGTCGCCAGTTTTGTGCTGACCGGCGTGAGTTTCCTTGCCTTTGCTGTGATCGCCGCCGAGCGCGGGATCAGCACGAAGGCGCATGGCAAGAAGAGCTTTTTCTACTCCACCGGCCTTGCCGAGGGGACCGAGACCATCGCGGTTTTCATCGCGATGTGCGTGTGGCCCGAATATTTTCCTTACATCGCTTATGGCTACGCGGGCTTGTGCACGTTGACCG
>CALCCG010000221.1 GCA_937899785.1 uncultured Erythrobacter sp.
TCGTTTCCGTTTCAACGGATCAAAGAGGGGCGGTGCCAGCGATGGCGCCGCCCTTCTTAGTTCACAATGTCCGTCATCGACCCAATTGCGGTCATCCGAGCAAAAAGATCGGGGTCAAACGGAGGGTGAATTTAAACCGGGATTGCTGCATATTCCAATAAGCACCGTGATAGGGATGGGAATGTGAAAGCAATTGAACCGATGTGGCGCTTGACGCTTTTTCTTCAGCGCCCGCCACCATCTCATACTGCAAGTGCGATACTCAACTCGCACGGGCGTTCCGTTGGGCAGCTTTGATGGCGTCATTATCTCAGTCGAAGAAAACAGAAGCGGCTGGTCTTGTCGATCCACGACTTGCCTTTCTCGGGCGTCCAACAACGTATTATGTGCTGGCAATTCTGCTTCTGGCGCTGGCCGCAATCGCGTCGCACGCTGTTCTTGTCTACTCGCTATCAGAGCTGGACGAAGACTCTCTCGTCATCAACACCAGCGGGCGTCAGCGTATGCTCAGCGAGCAGACCTTCCGGCTGGCTCGCGAGCTGGTCGCGTCTGAAGAAGCCAGCGATGCGCAAGCGCTCAAAGAGCAGCTAGCTGCTTCGCTTTCCCTTATGCGCGACAGCCACGAGCGTTTGGCGCGCGATGACCAGCACTCAGGAGGCACAACGACATTGCATCTTGATTTGCAAGCTGCCTATTTCGAGGGCGCCTCGCCGCTCGACGTGAGAATGCGCGCGTATTTTGACGCGCTCGGTTCACTTCTTGCGTCGCCGGCCGAGGCTCTGAGTTCGGACGGGGCCGCTTATCAATCCATCGCGCGAACCCATCGTGAAGGGCTCTTGCGCGATCTCGATCAGGTCGTGCAGCTCTATGAAGGTAAGGCACAAGCGAACCTCGAAGCCTCCGAAAGGCTGCATATCTACCTTATGCTTGCCATGCTTACGTTGCTCCTGCTGGAAGCGCTCTTCGTTTTTAGACCTCTTATCCAGCGTCAAGTCCTGGCCAATGAGGAGTTGCTGGACGCTCGCGACGAGGCACACGCTGAGCTTGCCGCTCGAACCCACGTCCTCGCCGCTGTTTCGCATGAGATCCGGACCCCGCTTGGCGGCGTTCTTGGCATCATCGATCAACTCAAACACGAGCGATCCCCGGTGGAGCGTGAGCGCGCGCTGCTCCTCATCGAAGATTCGTGCGAGGTGCTGCTCGACACGCTCGATGCAATTTTAAGGCAGTCGCGGCTTGGGGAAGGCGCTGAGAATCTTTCCGAAAACCTCTTCAGCCCTCCCGCCGTGGCGCACCGCGTGGCGGAGCTATTTCGCCCTGTTGCCCGCCGCAAAGCGCTGCGGATCGAAGTGAATTCGGCAACGGATCGCAAGGCGCGCGGGGATGATGGGCGCATTCAGCAATTTTTGGCCAATCTGGTCTCGAACTCCGTGAAGTTCACCCAATCGGGCGCTATCACGATCTACGTTCAGGAACCGGGTTCCGGTACCAAGGAATGGGCCTTTGTGGTGGCCGACACCGGCGCTGGCATGGACAAGAAGCGGGTTGAGAGCTTGTTTGAACCCTTCGGACACAGCTCGGACGACACGCTGGGAAGGGCCAAGGGGGCCGGGCTTGGTCTTTCCATCACGCGCGATCTGGTGGAGGCGATGGGCGGTCGCATCGAAGTCGAGAGCGAACCTGGCAAAGGCAGTTCGTTCACCGTCCTCATCCCGCTGGGTGATCCGCCCGAGCAGTCAGAAAATGAAGATGAAGAGGCGCAAAATGGCTTTGTTGGTCTGTTGATTGACCGGGCCTCAGACCGTGTCCAAGCTGAAGCCGTGGCCACCCAATGCGGCTATGCCACGTGTGATCTAGGGGCATCCGACGCCCCTGATTTGCCCGAGGAATGCGAGCTGACGATCATCGTAGATGCGATCCTCTTGCCTGAAATTGCCGAGGATGTGGTCAGCGCCAGTCAGCGCATTATTGTTCTCGGCGACAACCCACCGGAGCAATCGGATGCGGCGAGGGAAAAGGCGGTCTATGTCTCGCATAATCAGCTGGCGCGATCGCTCAGTGAGATTCTAAAGGGGCGAGCCTCATGACACCGCTGGAGGATCTTCCGCTCGACGAACAGGTGCTTATCCTGAAAGCGCGCCTTGATCGGGCTGAACGCGCTCTGAGAGAGGCCGAAACCGCCCTTGAAGGGCGTATGCGCGAGCTTGATACCGCGAACAAAGAGTTGAGCCAGCTCGAGAGCGAGCTCGCAGAGCGCCTGGATACAGAGACCCTATTTTTTTTTAATGATATGGCGACCACCGAGATGGCAACGATCTATGGTGAGAGAGGCAAGGCTTTCACCGCTTCGGAAGGTTCGGCCAACCTTCTGGGGCTGCCGTGGGGAGAAGACGGTTCGCTGGAAAGGCTTGTCGCGGCCATCCATCCGCTTGATCGCTCACGCATTATGCGCGCTGGCATGGAATTTTTTCAAACGTTCACGCCGGGTGTCGATTACACGTTCGAGCACCGCATCACCCGGTACGACACCGGCGAGGTGCGCTGGCTGAGTTGGGTGCTGCGCCGCGAGAAGGGCGAAGGCGAGCGGCCTTCAAGCGTTTACGGTACGGTGCGTGATATAACCGAGAGCCGAGCCAATGAGCGCGGTGTGAAAGCTCTGCAGTTGCGGGCGCAACGCAGGGTTGTTGAACTGGATCGGCTGAGCGCAAAGTTGACCGAGGAGCAGCGCAAGACCGCTGAGGCTCTGGCAGTCCGCAATGAGTTTTTGAGCGAAATGGCGCATGAAATCCGCACCCCTCTGAATTCGCTTAATGGGGGCCTTGAACTGCTTAGCGATGCGCTTGGTCCCTCATCCAAAGATCTCGAAGTGGTGGAGCAGGCCGCCGACCAGCTGACCGGCCTTGCCTCTCGGCTGATTGAGCAAGCCGGCGACGAGCAAGCGCCGTTTGAGGCTAGTACAGCCTCGGATAGGCAAACCGCTGGCGCGGTCGACACAGCGGACGGGAAACCCAAAATCCTGGTCGCCGAAGACACCGAGAGCAATCGCTATGTGATTGAGAGACTGCTTGATACCATTGGTTGCGAGACTGTGGTTGTCGGCAACGGCGTTGAAGCGGTTGAGGCTGCTCGTGAGCAGACTTTCGATCTCATCCTGATGGACGTGATGATGCCGATTATGGACGGCGAACAGGCGACGCAGGCCATCCGCGCCATGTCGGGTCCCGCTTCGCGCACGCCCATCATCGGGGTCACCGCGCACTCGCTCCAGGCCGAGCGCGAGCGTTTGCTGTCTGTCGGCATGACCGCGTGTCTGCCCAAGCCTGTGCGACGCGAGGCCCTAGAAACCGCCATTCGCACCGCCATGATTGGGCGCGAGGCCGTGCAGCCCTTGAACGCGCGGTTTGATCATGAGCTGTTCCAGCGCGCCTTCTTTGACTTGCCCGAGGCCTACCGAGATCGCATGCGTGAAGCGGCCAAGAAAGATATCAGCGACTACGGCGAAGAGGTGCTCAAGTGCGCAAAGGGCGATGATGGCGAGGCCCTGTCCAAAGCGGCGCACAGCTTGAAAGGTGTAGCGCTGAATGTGGGCGCGATCGGGGTTGTCGAAGAGCTGAGCCGCTATCGCGAGAAGCTCGCCGAAGACCCTAGCTTCACCAGCGCCGCCTTGCGCCGAGAGATCGCCTCAAGCCTGCTGGCCTTCGACGATCTCTACCGCGCTTTGGTGCATAGCGACTGATTGGGCGGTCAGTATGCGCCGCGGCCCGACAGCACCGCTCCCGGCGTGCACAGCAAGAGTTTCAGGTCGACCCACAAATTGGTGCGCTTGAGATAGGCGCGGTCCATGATGGCCTGACGCTCAAACGGGATTTCAGCGCGGCCGCGGACCTGCCAGGTGCAGGTAATGCCCGGCTTGCCTTTCAAGCGGTCCCACTGCGCGTTGCGATATGCGGCCACCTCGCAAGGCAAAGCAGGGCGCGGGCCGACGAGCGACATGCTGCCGCCGATCACGTTGAACAGCTGGGGTAGTTCGTCGATGGAGAACCGGCGGATAAGTCGGCCCGTACGGGTTATGCGCGGGTCTTGCTTCATCTTGAAGCTCGTTCCTTCGCGGTCCGAGTGGGCCAAGAGCGCCGCTCGACGGTCCTCGGCGTCGGTGTACATCGAACGGAACTTGATCATGCTAAAGGGCGTGCCGTCTTCGCCCACTCGGGTTTGGCGGAAGAAGGTCGGCCCCTTGTCTTCGAGGCGAATGGCGAGCGCGGTGGCGATAAAGATCGGCAAGAGTGCGAGGACCGCAAGCGAACCCGCGACAAGATCGAGCGCACGCTTGCCGACAGCGTTGGCCTTCTCAAGAGCGCCTCTTTGATAAGCCGCCTCAACCATAGCGTGCGCGAGAAACTCCAGGTTGCCCCAAAGATAGCGTTTGGCCATGCGCCGCGGCTCCATCGCAAGGCGCCACATCCATTCGCTCTTTAGCGCGCGAACCGGCTTGGGCGCGCGCGGGATACGTCCCGAGTAGTAATCGAACAGGCCGCCCACTCCCATAACAACCGGCGCGTTGATGCGGTGACGGTTGCGCGCGATCCACTTTTCCTGATGCGGCACGCCCATGCCGACCAGGACGATTCCGGCGAAGGAGGCGTTGATACGTTCGATAACGCGGTCTTCATCCTCAGGAGCAAAAAAGCCGTTCTGCGCGCCAGCGATGCGCAACGCGGGATAGCGGTTGGCCGCCCAGCCCGCAGCGGCGTGTGCGACGCCGGGTTCACCACCTAGCAGGAAGATACCAACGCCTTCCTCCTCGGCCTCGCGGCACAGTTCGGGGAAGAGATCGGTGCCATTGAGGTTGTCACCCAGCTTCTGGCCGGTCAGGCTTGCTGCGATCTCGATCCCGATGCCATCGGGCAGCAGCAGATCGCTTGCATGGAGCGCTGTGCGATAGTCCGGATCGCGCTTTTCAACATTTACGCAATGCGCGTTGATGAAGTTTATCGTTGAGCGCTCGGACGAGTTGACCCGAGCCACGATGTGATGGGCGATGTCCGAACGGTCAGCGCAAACCAGGCGATGGCCGAAAAGATTGATGTTCGGCCAGTCGCGTTTGGCTTCGAGATGAGCTCCAAGCTCAGCTTCGGCGATGATGCGAAAATTCAAATCGTTTGCAGGTTTCATCACAGGGACTCCAAAACGGTTGGTGTCCCCTCCTCCGCAATCGCCGTGCCAATTCTCTAATGCACTGTTTTATAATACTAAATTTGAACTCACGCGATCTCCCGGTCAGCGCTGACCGGAGAATTTCGCGTTTTGCGGCAGGCGCCTTTTGCAGTTTGCAAAACGAGGGCCCCTGATTTGCAAATCTGAACCCGCCGCCGCCGCGAAACCTGCGGAATTCCGCCATTTTCGCGATTGGCACGGATGTTGAAACCGCTTTCCCAACGCTCGCAACGAGGAAAGCATGAACAACACCATTCGCCTCTGGATGACGCCCGATCGCTGGCCCGCCTTTGCGCGCGGAATGCTGGCCTATGGCTCGGCCGAAGCGGCGACCCGCATCGTGCGCCTGGCCAGCATTCTGGTGGTGGCGCGTCAGATCTCACCGACCATGCTTGGCGTTGCGGCTCTTGCGCTCAGCCTGTTCGAGCTGGTGCGCGTGCTTACAAATGTCGGCATCGGCCAGCGCATAATTATCGCCGGGGCGGACGAGCTGGAAAGCGTGTGCGTCGCGGCCACGCGCCTTTTCTGGATGATGTGCCTAGCTGTCGCAGGCGTGCAACTGGCGGTTGCGGCCACTCTGTGGGGTGTGTTTGACGAAGCCGAAGTGGCCGCGATGCTGGCTGTGCTCTCGCTGGTCTACTTCTTCATGCCCGCAGGCCTCGTGCAGATATTCCTCGCGATGCGAGCCCAGCGCATGGCCGCCACCGCCAGCGTGACCGCCGCGCAGAACATCGCTGACAGCCTCCTCACGCTCGCGCTAGCGCTTATCTGGCCAAGCGCCTGGGCGATCATCCTACCTAAAGTTTTGACCGCGCCGGTCTGGCTGGTGCTTGCCCGACGCACCTTCTCCTGGTCACCAGACCGCGCGGTCATCCCTGCCCCGCTTGCCGACTTCTGCCACTTTGGTCCGGCTATCTTGATCTCCGAGCTTCTAAGCGCGGCGCGCGTTAACGCAGACAAGCTGCTTGTTGGCGCGTTTCTAGGGACTGAGGCTCTGGGCCTTTACTACTTCGCCTTCAACGCCGGGCTCGGGATCACGCATTCGTTGGTCGCAGCGTGCAACCTCGTACTCTTTCCGCATCTCTCCAAGCTCTCGGGTCCCGAGTTCGAACGTGAGTTTCGCCGCGCGTTTCTGGGCGGCTTTGCAATCATTGCACCGCTGATCGCCGCGCAGGCGCTCTTGGCATCGACCTACGTCCCCATCGTGTTTGGCGAAAAGTGGATCCCTGCCACGCCCTATCTGGCGCTGCTCGCCTGCGCCGCGCTGCCCTTGTTCGCTGGATCGATGATCGGAGCGCGTCAGCGCGCTCTGGGCGATCCCGCCGCCGAGACGCGGCTGATGGCGTTGGCGACCGCCATGGGGCTGATCGGCCTTTGCCTTGGCTGCCAACACTCGCTCGCCGCAGCCTGCGTTGGCTTTGGCACAGGGCTGGCCCTCATCCTCTTGCCCGCCGCGATCCCGCACCTTGCGCGCTCGCTCCCCCAATTTACCCGCGCTCAAGGAGAGCTCTAATGTCCACGCCGATTTTTTCCGTCATCATCCCGGCCTACAATGCGGCAACTACGCTTCGCTCGACTGTTGAAACCGTCCTGAGCCAAAGCCTCTCGGACTTCGAAGTTCTCATCATCGACGATGGTTCGACCGACGACACAGTTCGCGTGGCGCTGCGCATTGCGGCTGAAGACATGCGCGTGCGCGTGGTATCGCAGCCCAACGAAGGTGTTTCCTCGGCGCGCAACTTTGGCGCAGAACTGGCCAAGGGCCGGCTCCTGGCCTTTCTCGACGCGGATGACCAATGGGCTCCCGATAAGCTGGAGCGTCACCACGCTTTGCACGACGCCGACCCAATGCTGGATGCCAGCTTCGCCCAAATCGAATTTTGCGCCGACGAAGAGGGCACCATGGCCGCTGGCCGCACGGTGTCGAGCGTTCCTCAGGGCTATCTCGACATGGCCGACGTGGTCACCGAGAACCCCGTTTGCACCGCATCCAACTTCGTGATTGATCGTGAAGTCTTCGAGGACCTTGGCGGTTTTTCGACGCGGATGCGCTACGCCGAGGATCAGGAAATCCTCGCGCTGCTCTTGTCCGAAGGCGGGACCTTGCTTGGCATCGACGCGCCTCTGGTGCGCTATCGCCTGAGCGAAGGCGGCCTATCCTGCGACTTTGAAGCCATGCTGGATGGCTGGCGCTCGTTCGCTTGCAACTGGCTCAGCGAAGGCGATCTGGCCCCGGCTGAGGCGACCTACTGCCGCTACCTCACGCGCCGGGCTTTGCGCTCAGGCGCGGGTATCGAGGTCGCTCGCTCTTTCGCCCGCCGCGGTCTTGCAGCGGATCGCGCCGGCTTCATGGCGGGCGGCGCCCGCTCGATCCTCACCCTTGGCGGTGTGGTCGCGGGTGGCGCGATGCCCGGTTCGCTGCGCCGCGCTGTCTTCGCCTGATCTTTCACTTCTTTCAAAGGGACGCTTGAAATGACCACTCCCATGATCTCCGTCGTTATGCCCATCTACAACGTCGAAGCGTTCGTCGGCGCAGCGGTGCAATCCGTGCTCGACCAGACGTTCAAAGGTTTTGAGCTGATCTGCGTCGACGACGGTGGAAGCGACCGTTCGATCGACATCGTCCGCGAATACGACGATCCGCGCATCCGCATTGTCCATCAGGCCAATCGCGGTCTGGCCGGCGCGCGCAACAGCGGCATCGCGCATGCGCGGGGCGAGTTCGTGGCGTTGCTCGACAGCGATGATGTCTGGCACCCCGACAAGCTTATGCTGCATTTCATCCACTTGCGCGCCAACCCGCATGTGGGCGTCAGCTACGCCGGATCACGGCTGATTGATGCAAAGGGCGAGCCGCTGAGTGTCTCGATGCAGCCCAAGATCGGCGAAGTCACCGCGCGCGACATCATCTGCCGCAACCCTGTCGGCAATGGCAGCGCCGCGGTGCTGCGTAAATCCGAGCTCGACAAGGCGGCGTTCATGCACCCGACCACGGTGGGCCGCAAATGCTGGTTCGACGAAGAGTTTCGTCAGTCCGAGGATATCGAGATGTGGGCCCGCCTGGCGGTCAAGCACGAGGTGAGTTTTGCCGGCATCCCAGGGCTGCTCACCGACTACCGGATCCTTGCGGGTGCGCTCTCGGCTAATGTGGTGAAGCAATATCTCAGCTGGACCAAGATGCTGCGCAAGCTGCGCGGCTACGCGCCGGAATTTGTCATCGCGCATGGCAACACTGCGCGCGCCTATCAGCTGCGCTATCTTGCGCGGCGCGCCGTTCAACTGGGCAATGCCAAGCTGGCCAAGGATCTGTTGGGCAAGGCGGTTGGCCTCGAGCCGGCAATCCTGATCGAGGAGCCACGCAAAACCACCACCACGGCGGCCACTATTCTGTTCGCTCAAATGTTGGGGCAACACCGCTTTTCGGCGCTGATGCGTCGCTACCTGAAAGATGCGGCATGATCACGATCGCTCATTTAATGGACGATTTTGCCATGGGCGGTGTTACACGCGCCCTCACGCTGTTTGAAGAACCCATGATCAAGCGTCAGGCCTGCTCTGAGATAGTCCCGGTGCGCTCCAGCGCGCGTCTAGCGCGCCGATTACAGGCGGATCTGATTGTGGATCACGCGGCGCTCTCATGGAGCCGCTTGCCGTTTCTGATCAGTTTGCGCGCGCGCAATCCAAAGGCTCGGATTGTCCATGTCGAGCACAGCTATACGCGTGCGTTTGAGCAAAGAGAGGTGAGCGCCACCGTGCGTTTTCGCGCGATGCTGCGCATTGCGGCGAGCCTGTTTGACGACATTGTGTGTGTTTCGGACGCACAGCGCCGATGGCTTTTGAGCGAAGTGGGAGTCGACCCCGCCAAGCTCCGCGTGATCTACCCGTGGACCGATCGATCAGAGCTCTTTGCTCTTCCCGGTGCCAAGCCGCGCGCGGACCGGCCGGTCCGCCTGCTCACCTATGGGCGCTATGCGGGTGTAAAGAATTTTGCCGAACTGATCACCGCCATGCGATTTACAGATCCTGGCAAAGCGCAGCTAACAGTGTTTGGCGATGGGCCTGAACGCGCGCTTCTCGAGGCGCTCGCTGCGGATTTGCCTCATGTCCAAGTTCATGGTCCATCTCCCGATCCCAAAGCGTATCTGGCCGACTGCGATGCGGTGATTGTCCCTTCGCGTTACGAAGCGTTTGGCCTGGTCGCTACCGAAGCGCGTATGGCCGCGCGCCCGGTGATTGTGGCGGATATTGATGGTCTGCCCGAACAGGTTGGCAAAGGCGGCTATGTGGCCCCGATGAACACCGCAACCGATATCGCCAAAGCGATCCGTTGGGCGACGCGGGCCGATCTTGCCCACTTGGGCGCCGCCGCGCGGCGCGGGGTGAAGAGCCAGCACACCAAAATCCTCCACCTTTGGTGCCAGCTTATCCAGGACGTTCACAGCGATCGCTGCGGACAAACCGTATCTGGGTGATCGTCGGAATGGGGAGAAGCCGTGGCGTGATCCAACTGCATCCCGATCAGGCCACATATTAGGCCGCCGATCCGCGTTTCACACCCAGCGTAGCGGCGGCCTCTTTTTGTTGGCGGTGAGTGGCAAGAACACGCGATCACGATGCGGGTCTGTCTTCCCGCTCGCGGTCCGTCCTAAAGGTCGCGTCGCAGGGCGATCCCGATGATCAAAAGCGCGGGCCAGTACAGGTAGGCCAGGATCTCCAGATTCTCGCCGAAGGAATAAAGCACGAGTGTCAAAACCATTCCCAGCCCCACGCGCCCCGCTTCGCTGCGCTGGCAGCGTACCATCAGCGTGACCGTTGTAATGGCAAGGGGAATGGCGAGCGCGAGCGCTCCGAGTAATCCTTTGACGAACAACAACCCGTACCAGCTGTGGTGGCTGCCAATTGGCATGTATTCGACGAGGTGCGGGCCGTTTTCCACGATGCCGTGACCGAACCAATAGGCCTCTGTCTCCCAACGATCGATCGCAATGCGGCCCAGCACCGCTCGCACGCGGCTCGAATCAGCGCGCGCAGCCGAGAATTCCGAGATGGCGGTGTCCGCCAGTTCGAGCAGTGTCGGGCCAAACACGCCAAGCGCTAGGGCGACCGGCGCGGCGATCAGCCACATAAAGCCACGGTCGATACGCGCTGCGCCCCAGACGAACGGAGCGATAACCGCCAGCGCCACCAAAGCGAGGCGCGATTGCGAGAGGACGGCGAGCGCAAGTCCTGCGACCATCCCGATCGCCTTCCAACCCGCGTGTTTTTCGCGCGCGGCGAGGAGAACGTAGATGACGCCCATCAATCCCACGGCTGGTGACCAGGGCGCGAAGAATTGCCAACGCGTTCGTCCAACGCCCGGCTCAATCGTGTAAAGCTGCACCGTGAAATAGTCGGGACCCGCACCACCAAGGATCTGCAACGGGGACACCCACAGTCTCTCAGGCAGTCCGATCATGGGCGCTGCAATGAAGATCGGCAGCAGGACCAGCGTCTGCAGCCCCAGATTGCAGATAGCGCGATAGAAGACGTCGGGGCGGACTGAAAGCGCCGCAC
>CALCCG010000222.1 GCA_937899785.1 uncultured Erythrobacter sp.
ATCATACCCGCCGATGCGGAAAACCCACCAAGGAAGACTAGAATAGCGAGGGAGTAATTGCCGTTTGCAAGGGGAAGGGCGAGAACGATACTGTCAGGGTTTGTGCTGGCGGGAAGCGCGCTCAGCCCGGCTAACACAATGGGCACAATCACCGCCGCCGTGATCAGCAGATAGGCCGGGAATACCCAGCGCATCTGTGGGCTCGCGCGTTCGCCGCTCGCTTCGACAAAAGTCATGTGGAACTGGCGCGGCAGGCAAAGGGCCGCGCAGGCCGCGATCAGGATCAGGGTGAAAAACCGCGCATCGATTTGCGCGCCTGAGAAAACGGGTGGCGCGCTTGTCGTCGCGATCGATCCGCCGTCGTTCAGCAGCACCAGCAGAGCTAGGCCGGCCACCGCGATAAGCGCGATCATCTTGACCACCGCTTCCACCGCGATAGTCAGCACAAGGCCTGCATTGTTGCCCGCGTGATCCGCGCGGCGCGATCCGAACAGGATGGCAAACAACGCCATCAAACCCGCCACTATCGCGACCAATTCATCAGCCGCGACTGTGTCGACAATGTCAGGCGACAGCGTCACCAGAGAGGCGCCGACCGATTGCAATTGCAACGCCATGTAAGGCAGCGAGCCGACGCTGGCGATTACCGTCACCAGCGCGGCGACAGCGGCGCTTTTGCCATAGCGCGCGGACAGGAAGTAGGCGATCGAGGTGGAATGCTGCGCCTTTGATTGCGCGAGGATCTTGCGCACCAGGCCAAAGCCAAGCGTGAAGACAAGGATGGGGCCGAGATAGATCGGCAGGTAATCGAGCCCGCTCGTCGCCGCGGTTCCCACCCCGCCATAAAACGTCCAACTGGTGCAATAGACGGCGAGGCCAAGGCCATAGATGACGCCTGAATGCCGGTCGTACCAGCGCGGCGCGGTCTCCTCGGCCGCTGACAGCGCTTCTTCGGCCGCCAACGCGTCGCGGCGCGCAGCCAACCAGAACAGACCGTACAAATAGAGGCAGGCCGCAGCGATGGCGGCTCCAAACAACATGATCCCATCCCTCTCCCGCCAGAAAGGCTACGCGAAAGTCGGAAAATCTCAAGCCTTTACAGTTTTGAGCGTCCACTCGAATGGGCAAGACATCGCTGATTGCCGACAACGCAAACGAAAAGGGCGACGCTTCCGATCCCGTAAGCGCCGCCCTTCCTGTAAGCCCCCTCCCTAGGTGAGGGCCGAGTGCTCTAGTTCACAAAAAGTGTCCCCCCTTTAGTGAACGTGAGCGTCACCCGCTCCGCGAGGCACGCGGATCGAGTCAACCAGTTTGCGGATCTCCGCCGGGGTCTTGGCGGTGACGCTGGCCACCGCAATCGCCACACCAAAGTTGATCAGCATGCCGATCACTCCGATGCCTTCGGGTGAAATCCCGAACAGCCAGTTGGCCGCGTTGTTCGCCTCAGGCGCCACCAGCTTGAAGTAAGCGATGTAGCCGAAGGTGAAGACGAGCCCAGAGACCATTCCCGCAATCGCGCCTTCCTTGTTCATCCCCTTGAAGAAGATGCCCATGAAGATCGCCGGGAACAGGCTGGCGGCGGCCAGACCGAAGGCGAAGGCCACAACCTGCGCGACCCATCCCGGAGGATAGATGCCGAGGTACCCCGCGACACAGATCGCCGCTGTGGCTGCCAGGCGTGCGGCCAGCAGCTCGGATTTCGCCGAGATGTTGGGCGCAAAGGTGCTCTTGAGCAGGTCATGGCTGACCGAGCTCGAGATCACCAACAGCAGACCCGCCGCCGTCGAAAGCGCCGCGGCCAGACCACCCGCCGCCATCAAGGCGACCACCCAGCCCGGAAGCCCAGCGATCTCCGGGTTGGCGAGGACCATGATGTCTTTATCGACATAGACCTCGTTGGCGTTGTCAGCGTTGGGCGTGTTGGCCAGCAGACGCTCGCCATTAGCCCCGCGCTCATCGGTGTATTCCGGCTTGCCCGAAAACGCGTCGCCGGGGCGATATTGCATCACGCCGTCGCCGTTCTTGTCCTGAAAGGCCAGCAGACCGTTATCCTCGTACAGCGGGAAGAAGCTGTCGACTTGAGAATACTCGGTCTCGTTCACCTTATCGACGAAGTTCAGCATGCCGAACGCGCCGACGGCTGGCGCCGTGGTGTACAGCAGAGCGATGAAGACCAAGGCCCAGCCAGCCGATTTGCGCGCGTCCGATGCCTTGGGCACCGTGAAGAAGCGCACGATCACGTGCGGCAGACCCGCCGTGCCTACCATCAGCGCCATGGTGATGCAGAAGACTTCGATCGTCGATTTGGACCCGGCGGTGTAGGCGGTGAAGCCAAGGTCCACCAAGACCATGTCGAGCTTTTGCAGCACGCTCACGCCGCCGCCACCAACGACTTCTGATCCCAGGCCACTCTGCGGGATTCGCGTTCCGGTGATCATGAAGCTGAGGAAGAACGCAGGGACCATGTAAGCAAAGATCAGCACGCAATATTGCGCGACCTGCGTGTAGGTGATGCCCTTCATACCGCCCAGCACCGCGTAGATGAACACGATGCCCATGCCGATGATCACGCCCCAGAAGATGGAGACATCAAGGAAGCGCGAGAACACGATCCCAACGCCGCGCATCTGGCCTGCGATATAGGTAAAGCTAATGAAAATGAGGCAGATAACCGCCACCACGCGCGCCACTTTTGAATAGTAGCGCGTGCCGATGAAGTCAGGCACGGTGAACTGGCCGAACTTGCGCAGATAGGGCGCAAGCAACAAAGCCAGCAGCACATAACCGCCCGTCCAGCCCATAAGATAGACGCTGGCGTCATAGCCCATGAAGGCGATGAGCCCGGCCATGGAGATAAAGCTCGCCGCGCTCATCCAGTCCGCAGCTGTGGCCATTCCGTTTACGACCGGGTTCACCCCGCCGCCGGCGACATAGAACTCTTTTGTCGACCCTGCCCGGCTCCAGATGGCGATGCCAATATAGAGCGCGAAGGTGGCGCCGACGAAGAGATAAATGAGAGTTTGCGTGTCCATTGGTCAGCCCCCTCAGTCGTCGAGATCATACTTGCGCTCGATCTGCTTCATACGAACAACGTAGAAGACGATGAGAGCAATGAAGACATAGATCGAACCCTGTTGAGCGAACCAGAATCCGAGCGGATAGCCGCCCAGGCTGAACTGATCGAGGAAACCTCTGAACAGAATTCCGCACCCAAACGAGACAGCAAACCAGATCGTCATCAGGGTGACGAGCAGGCGGATGTTCTCGCGCCAATAGGCGCCTTCCGCTTGGTTGGTTTCCTCGGATGCGTCGCTGGATGATGCAGCGCTTGAGAGCGATGAAGCGCCCCCGTTCGAAGCGTCACCCGACATCGGGCCGGTGGCCTCGAAATCGCCGGGATCGGCGGCGGAAATTGGTTCACTCATGTGGCTCTCCCTTGAAGCTCCCCGATCGAGCAGAGGCCTTGAAGCTCAAGACGAGACTCTCTTCGATCTTGGCCAGAAGGCTATGGAAAGAGCGCGCCCCTTTCGAGAGCGACTTTAGTCTTACGCAAGGCGCGCTGTGGGGATGGTCATCCCAATTCGATATCACGCAGCGTGACGTCGCGGGGCAACCGGGTCAGCTGCGCCTGGAACAATTCCGCCGCGGCAATCGCGTCGGTCAGCGCGTCGTGCGGTTCGTATTCCGGCAAGCCATAGCGCGCGCGCGTGTTGGCGAGGCGATGCGCTTCCGCGCCCACCAGATTGGGGTTCAGCTGCCGCTCAATCGTCAATGTGCACACGCACCGGATCGGCATCTTGAGGCCGCTTAAAGCGTCCACCGCTCCCGATAGAGCGGCGCGTTCGATCCAAGCGGCGTGCGCGACCATGATGCGTCCGGTGAGTGCCGCAATAAGCGCGCGCAACGCCTCGACTACCGGTGTACCCTGTGCCGCGCGCTCTTCGCCAATGCCGTGAATGGTGACGGCTTTGCGGTCCAGCTCCGCGTAACTGCGGATGTCGAGCGACTGCGCCTCATCAAGGCGAAGGATGCGGCCTTCGAAAGGCGTCCAGCCCGCTTGCAGCAAATGCGCGCCTTTGCGCAGGCCATCAAGCTCGAAATCAAGAGCCAGGTAAGGCGCTTCACGCGCGAGGGTGCCAGGATCAGGCCACATGGCCGCGCCATAGGCGGCGAGCTTGGGATACTCTGACGCCGCCAGAGCCTTCAGCGCCCTTTCGCCCCGCCAGCGCCCCAAAAGGCTCATGACGCTATCACGCGATACCGCCGGCGTAATTGCGGCGCAGCGCATCCAGCGCTTCAGCGATCACGGAAAAGGCGTCTTTAAGGTAGTCGCGTTCGAGCGAGGACAGGTCCGCTGGAGCAATGGCGTTGTCGGGCGTTTGGCCTGCCTCCACCTGGCGCGCCTGGTGCGCGATCCTGAGCTCGTTCACGAACTCCATCGCATCTTGAAGACTTTGCGCGTCGTCGCGGTTCATTTCGCCCACCTGTGTGAGCGCGGCGAGGCGAGCCGCGGTACCGACTTCGCCGACACCTTTGGCCAGGGCCTTGGTGCGCGCAATGTCCACGATCGGCAGGATTGCCTGGCTTTTGGCGTTGAAGATCTTTTGTCCGTCCTCGCCCTTGTCGAGCACCAGATTGCGAAAGATCCCCAGCGGCACCTTGCTGCGCAGCGCGTCGCGCGCAAGGAAACTGATGAAGAGTGGACTGGTCTTGAATGTGTCCAGAACGTCGCGGCGGAGCGCGCTGACCAGCGCTTCATCGCCATGGACGCTGCGCATGTCGAAAAAGATCGTCGCGCGCAGCACGCGGTCTTCGGTGGGGTTGGTTATCCAGCTGGTGTATCGGTCACACCAGTCGCGCAGTTTCAAACGCTGCTGGGCGTTCTTCGCCATGATCCCGCCCTTGCAGTAGACAAAGCCGCACGCGTCGAGGAGGGCGGAGACATAAGCGCCCAGCTTCTCGAAATAGGCCTCGTCGTCCGGTGTGGCGGTTTCGTGCAGCACAAGGCCGTTATCCTGATCTGAGCCCACTAGCTGTTCTTCG
>CALCCG010000223.1 GCA_937899785.1 uncultured Erythrobacter sp.
CCTTCGTGCAACGCAGTGACCATCCCCGCATGTGGACGAAATCTCGCCAAACTTGCACTCTTTCCGCTTAAGCAAAAGAGCGGAGAATCGCCTCATGCCGAGAACACGAACCGCTCATCTTCGTGCAGCGGTGGTCTTCGTTTCGATCGCTTTCGCCGGGCTTTTCCCGACCTCGCAGGCGCTGGCGCAGTCCGAGACCGCCGCGCCTGAATGCTTCGAGAGCGCGCGTCTGAGCGGTTCGGAAACGCTGGAAGTCAGTTTGCACCAGGACGCAAGCAATCTGAAGAACATCGCGCTGGTGGGCGGGGCCAATTGGATCGCTAAGCACACGACGCAGGGACACTATCCGCTGGGCGCGCGGATGATTCTGGTCTCGCCCGTCCTTTCCACTCTGTCGACAAATTTCGCGAGCCTTGTTGGCACCGGACCCGTGCGCGCAAAGCCGAAGCTCTTCAACACCGTTGCCGCTTAATATCCCACCCAAGCCCTGTATTTCAACGACTTAGAAGCTTCGTCAGCGATATGGGATACGGACAAATCAAGCGCGATGATACGGACGTCACGGTGACGGCCTTGCGCAAGACCAGCGCGCCCAACACGTCAGCTGAGCGCGAACTCTCTTATATCGCGGGCCTGATATTCCTGCAGCCAAGCCGGGTTGATACGCCCTTTGGAATCAAGGAGTGATGGAACAGTCCGGACACGTGGATGACCATCGAGATGGCGGTCAGCGCTCCGCAAGACATAGGCCAGATGATCGCCGAACTCGCCACCTCGATAGAGCCCTTGATGAAGCAGGGGTGGTGCGCGCTCGGCGTTCCTCCACCGTTACGCTGAGAAGAGTTCGATAACCCGCTAGAGGCCTATCCCGGATTCCTGTTCGGATGGTGATAGGCGGCCTTCGCAAGATCGGGCCTTTGCTAAAAATCCATTTTCCTACTCGCCTCTTTTGTGCCTAATCACGCGACCTCTTTTCTCAACGCCAAGAGGTCTCGCTATGTCTGTTGCCCCCCGCACAAAACTGTTTGACACCGTGCGCGCCCTGATCGGGCGCGGTTTTCGCCAATCGGAAGTCGACGCAATCGACGATGCCCTTGACGCGATGGCGGATCCGGGCCGATCTGCTTCGGGTAAAGACCGTTTCGCCCGTGTCTCCAACACACCGCGCCGCACCGCTTGGGACGCGCTGATCGGGCGCGGCCGGATCTCGCGAATCGGCGCTCAGGGGATCGCTCTGATCAAGCAATTCGAAGGCTGCGCGCGGCAACGCACAGACGGCCTCATCGAAGCCTACCCTGATCCGGGAACCGGAGGAGAGCCCTGGACGATCGGTTGGGGCGCGACGGGGGAGAACGACCGGACCGCGGCGACCCAGGGATCGCGCAGCGGACCGGGCACGGTGTGGAGCGCGACGCAATGCGACGCGCGCCTTGAGCGCGAGCTCAAGCGCTACGCCCGCGACGTGGCTCGCGCGGTTGGCGATGCCCCGACGACGCAGGGCCAGTTCGATGCGATGGTCAGCTTTCACTACAACACCGGCGCGATTGCGCGCGCGACGCTGACCCGTAAGCATGTGGCGCGCGACTATGAGGGGGCCGCTAGCGAGTTTCGGCGTTGGAACAAAGCAGGAGGCCGGGTGCTCAAAGGGCTTGTCCGGCGACGCTCGGAAGAAGAGCGGCTCTATCGGAAGGGATAAAGGGCGGTGGCCGCCAAGGGGTCTAAGGGCGGGTCAGCTTGACGGGAACTTGGCCGGCTGCCCGTCCTTGCCCCGCGCTCCGAGAAGCGCTTCGTCAGGTTTGGGACGCGGCGCGGTGGCTTCAGCAATCAGCTTGGACTGTTCGTCTGTGGCCATACGCTTCCACCCATCACGCGTGAGCGTCTCGAGAGGGCGATAGCGGACCTTATAGGCCATGCGCGGAGAACCCTCGACCCAATAGCCCAGATAGACATAAGGCAACCGGTCGCGCGCGGCGCGGCGGATGTGATCGAGGATGATGTAATTGCCAAGGCCGGCGCGGCTCGTGTGCTCGGGATCGTAGAAGGAGTAGATCATCGACAGGCCATCGCCTTGGCGGTCTGTCAGGCACGCACCGATGAGCTTGCCCGCCGAACCATCGGCGGTGGGCTCGCGATACTCGACCAGATTGCTCGACACCGGGGTCTGTTCGACCATGTCAGCGTAGTCGAGTTCGTCCATCGCCGACATGCCGCCATCCGGGTGGCGCACGCCGAGATATTTGGTGAGCAGTTCGAACTGTTCATCTGTTGCCCAGGGACGGCATTCGGTGACGACGAGATCGCGGTTGCGTTTGACATCGCGTTTCTGGGTGGAAGAGGGTTTGAACTCATCGACCACAACGCGCACCGAAACGCAGGCCTGGCAGCCCAGGCAACTTGGCCGATAGGCGACCGTCTGGCTGCGGCGGAAACCAATCCGGCCAAGCGCTTCGTTCAACTGGTCCGCGTGCCCGCCTTTGAGCTCTGTGAAGACCTTGCGCTCTTGACGGTCCGGCAGATACGGACACGGCGCAGGGCTCGTCACAAAGAAGCGGGGGAAGCGGATCGGAGCCGTCACGGGCTGGCGGTGTCCTTCAAAAGAGAGGGAGAATCGGCGATGACTTTGTTAAGACAATGTTATGCCTGCAAGGGTTCCCCGGTAAAAGACCCTTAACCACAAAACAGGGTGAATAATGCCTTACTATGCACAAAATCCCACCCAGAATTGCACCAAATTGGACCGAGTTTATGAGGCCCAGCGGCGCTTGCGTCGTTTCGAGACACGGGCTGCGTACAGTGTAAATACGCAGGGCCGAAGTATCAGTTGAGCTCGACGACCTGCACTGCGTACCGGGCTTTCTTCAGCGCCGCTACAAGCCGCTCCACTTGCGCCGCATCGCGCGCCTCGCACTCGATATCGGTGATCAGGCCCTTGGCGGGAAGTGTTGTGAAGATACGCTGGTGGTAGATTTCAATGATGTTGACGTTGTGTTCGTCAAACAGGCGCATCACCTTGAAGAGCGCGCCGGGACGATCCTGCAAGGTTACGCGCAACCGCGCAAGTCGCCCCTGCCGGGCCAGATCGCGCAGCAGGACGTTGGCAAGCAGCCGCGTGTCGATATTGCCGCCGCACAGGACCAAGCCAATGGTCTTGCCCACAAAGCGATCAGTGTTGGCCAGCACCGCCGCCAGCCCAGCTGCGCCCGCACCTTCGACCACAGTCTTCTCGATCTGCAAGAGCAGCGCGACGGCCTTTTCAAGGCTCGGTTCGTCGACGAGCATGATGTCATCCACGCGGTCCTTGATGACTTGCGCCGTGAAGGCTCCTGGCCGTTTGACCGCGATGCCTTCGGCCAGCGTGTCTCCTCCGCACGCAGGATCGGTGCCCTTGATCGCGGCGTACATGCTCGGGAAGAGTTCGGCCTGAACGCCCACCATCTCGATGTCGGGATTGAGCGCGCGCGCCACGGTTGCCATGCCGGAGATAAGGCCACCACCACCAATAGGGGTCACTAGGCAATCGAGAGCTGGCTTCACGTCAAGCATTTCGAGCGCAACAGTGCCCTGCCCGGCCGCGATGAGCGGATCGTCGAACGGGTGGACAAAGGTGAGGCCCCGCTCGACCTCCAGCTCGCGAGCGTGCGCCGCAGCGTCGTCAAAGGTCTCACCTTCAAGCACAACGTTGCCACCCACGCTCTCGGTCTGCATCACCTTCACCGTGGGCGTTGTACGCGGCATGACAATGGTAACCGGGACCCCCAGCCGCGTGCCATGATAGGAAAGCCCCTGCGAATGGTTGCCCGCCGAAGCCGCGATGACACCGCGCCGCTTTTGCTCATCGGTCAAATGCAGCAGCGCGTTCAGGGCTCCTCGTTCCTTATAGGCGGCGGTGAATTGTAGGTTCTCAAACTTGAGCCAGATCTCAGCCCCTGTGATCTGCGACAGCGTGATCGAATGCATCATGGGCGTGCGCACCACCGCGCCCTCAATCCGAGCCGCGGCTGCGCGAACATCATCGATGGTGAGATCGGCTGGTGTGGCCGGAGTGATCGCGTCGGGCTGAATGGTCATAGCGTTAGCGCCCCTAGGCTCAGCAAAGCGCCAGAGCAATGGGGTGTAACGCTGGGCTTCGAAGCGATGATTGGCATTCGGCGCGGGAGGCATTAGGCGATTGGTTCATGAGCAACGCAAAGAAAGTCGCCTTTATCGGTCTGGGCGTGATGGGCGGGCCGATGGCCGGACACCTTGCGCGCGCGGGCTATCAGGTCGTGGGATACAATCGAACCACCGCGCGTGCGACTGCGTGGCGCGACAAGTGTGCGGCGGAAGGCTTGGGTGTGACGATCGCCGATTCGCCACAAGAGGCCGTTGCGGGTTGCGCGGCTGTGTTCGCCTGCCTGGGCAACGATGACGACGTCGAAAGCGTCATGCTGAAGGATGGAAAAGCCCTCTTGGCGATGGACGAAGGCGCAACCTATGTCGATCACACAACGATCTCTCCAGCGGCGGCAAGGCGCATCGCCAGCGCGCCGGGTGTCTCGGGCCGCATCCATTGTCTTGACGCTCCGGTCTCTGGGGGACAGGCGGGCGCAGAGAATGGCACGCTGTCGATCATGTGCGGCGGAACCAATCTCGCTTTGAAGCACGCAAGCCCATTCATGGAACGCTACGCGGCGCGCATTGTGCATGTCGGAGGAGACGGCGCCGGTCAGGCGGCAAAAGCGGTCAATCAGGTTTGCATCGCCGGGGTTCTAGCGGGCCTTTCGGAAGGCATTCGTCTGGCCCAGGCCATGGAGCTCGACACCGATAAAGTGCTCGAAGCCATCAGCGGCGGCGCCGCGCAAAGCTGGCAGATGGACAACCGGTGGGCGACCATGGTGAAGGACGAGTTCGACTTTGGTTTCGCTGTTGATTGGATGCGCAAAGACCTTGCCATCGCGCTGGAAGAAGGTGGAAAGCGCGGCATGGACCTGTCCATAACCACTCAAGTCGACCAGTTTTACGCCGATGTTCAAGCCGCTGGTGGCTCGCGCTGCGACACGAGTTCGCTCATCACCCGTCTGGCCAAACCCCGTCTTTGATCTGAGCAACCCATGCAATCTATCCTCCACGCAGTCAGCGCAGCTCTGCTTGCCGTATTCGCCACGCCTGCCTGGGCCGATACCCTAATTGAGAATGTCGAAGGGATCACAATCGACGAGGATGGTGCGCTAAAGCGTTTCACCGGGCTCGTCTTCGACGATGATGGGGTTATTACCCAAACTCTGGAGCGCGGCGAACCGCGCCCGCGGACCGATTTTGGCGTTGACGGCGAAGGCCGCGTGATGCTGCCCGGAATGATCGACGCGCATGTCCACATCATGGACTTGGGCTTTGGCGCGCTGACGCTTGATCTTTCAGGCACGACGTCGCTCGAAGAGGCTCTCTTTCTCATCAAAAACTTTGCCGAAGCGAATGAGGGCCGCCCTTGGATCCTTGGCCGCGGCTGGAACCAGGAAAAGTGGGGTTTGGGACGCTTTCCCACCGCCGCCGAACTCGACGCGGTCGTGCCGGACAGGCCGGTATGGCTTGAGCGCGCGGACAATCACGCCAATTGGGCCAACAGCCGCGCGATGGAGCTTGCGGGGATCACCCCTCAGACCGAAGATATCGCGGGTGGACAGATCATCCGCGACCCCAACGGCGCTCCTTCGGGAGTGTTTGTCGATGGGGCCAAGGCGCTCGTCGAAAGCGTAGTTCCGCCTCCGCGAGCGGCCGATCGCGACGCCGCCTTTGCCAAAGCGCAAGAGCGACTTCTGGCGTATGGAGTGACGGCGGTTGCCGATATGCGCACCACAATGGAAGACTGGCAGACCTTCCGGCGCGCGGGAGATAACGGCACGCTCCGGATCCGGATTGTCTCCTACGCCGTTGACACACAGACAATGGAACTGATCGGCGGGCCGGGCCCCACGCCATGGCTTTATGACGACAGATTGCGGCTCAATGGGATCAAACTGTTTGTTGATGGCGCGTTGGGTTCACGCGGGGCGCTCTTGTTGCGGCCCTATAAGGACAAGTTGGATTCGCTTGGCTCGCCGCTGCTGAGCCCGACCGAGCTGCGCAATCTCATGAGCCGCGCCGCGCTCGACAACTTCCAGACGGCGATCCACGCGATCGGAGACGCAGCGAATCGCGACGTCTTGCTGGCTATTGAGGAATTGTCGCAAACCTACACCGGCGATCGGCGTTGGCGGGTGGAACACGCGCAGATTGTCGATCCATCAGACCTGGAGCGATTCGGGCGTTACGGAACGATTGCCTCGATGCAGCCGCTTCATCAGACGTCCGATATGCACATGGCCGAAGCGCGGCTGGGCGATGATCGCTTGGGCGGTGCCTACGCCTGGCGCAGCGTTTTGAGAGTGGGCGGGCGACTCGCGTTTGGCTCCGATACCCCGGTAGAGCCTGCGGACCCCTTTGCCGGACTCGCGGTTGCGATCAGCCGAACCGATGAGAACGGTCAACCATTTGGCGGCTGGCGCGCGCAAGAGGTTATCAGTCGGCAAGAAGCGCTCAAAGCCTACACCGCAGACGCGGCCTTTGCGGGGTTTGCCGAGGGACGATACGGCCGCCTTGTGCCGGGCGAACGCGCTGATTTTCTCTTGGTCGACCGCGATCCCTTCCTCTCCTCCCCTGCTGAAATCCGCAAGACTCGGGTGGAAGAGGTGTGGATTGGCGGTCAAAGGGCCCGATAAGCCCCAGGGAGACACTCCCCAGTTCAAACCTACGTGGTGCCACTTAGCCCCTTGAAAGTAGGCGAACTTTCATCAATCCGTCACAGAATGCACGCAGTATCCTGTGCGAACGTGACGCGGTGACTTCTTTGAGAGAATCGGTCTGAAAGGGCAGCTTTTTCGGGGCAGGCTGCGAAAACGCTCGACGATTGACCGTGATTTACACTCCGTCTGACCGATCGGTGAACGATGTAATTTTGCAACGCGCGCGTAAAATGCTGAATACAAACCGTTCTTCCGACGCGCCGGGCGACGGATTGATACACTTAATGGGTTGTCAGAGGCAAAATGCTGCTTTACTAAAAATCCAACTCTGCAAATGACGAAGAGCTCATAGGAGAACGAAGAATGAAGATCCGTAACGTGACTATGGCTGCTGCTGCCCTCTCCCTTGCTGCTGCACCAGCCCTCGGCCAGGCAACTTTTGAGCGTGCGAGCGCGCCGGTTGATGGCGAAAGCAAGCTCGAAGGCACGGGTCTGATCATTGGTGTTCTCGCCGGTGCTGCGATCATCGCGGGTATCATCATCGCGGTCGACGACGACGACGATGAGGGTGTGAGCGGCTAAACCAAGCCCGCTAAAACAATTTCAAAAGGGCCTCCTTCGTGAGGCCCTTTTTTTATGCTTAATGGCGACACGCTAGGGGGTGAGGAACACTCCCGACCACGAGAGCTTAGAGCCCCCCGCCTCGATTTTGCTCAGGCGTCCGCAGCGGCGCTCTTTTCCTCTTCGGTCTGACCGTTTTGGTCGATCACTTTCTTCTCTTGAAACCGCATGAGGAAAAGCGATCCTTCGAACAGCAACAGCAAAGGCACTGCGAGGATTACCTGGCTGCCGGGATCGGGCGGAGTCACGATGGCGGCTAGCGCCACAACGCCGACAATCACATAACGCCGCGCGCCCGCCAACTGCGCGCGCGATACAATTCCGGCACGGTGCAGCAGCATCAGGAGGACGGGCAAGAGGAACGTCAGCCCGAACGCCAGAATGAACTGCATCACCAGGTTGAGATAGTCGCCCGTTGCAGGCAGCGCCTTGATGTCGAGTCCGCCCACCTCCCCACCAAAGCCAAGGAAGAACAGGAACGCCGTCGGCATGACGATGTAATAGGCGAGCGCCGCGCCACCCAGAAACAAGACCGGGGTCGCGACCAGAAACGGCAAAAACGCCCTCTTTTCGTTGGCGTAAAGGCCGGGGGCGACAAACGCCCAAAGCTGGTTGGCGATGATCGGGAAACTGACCATAAAGCCGGCAAACAGCGCCACCTTGAGTTCAACGAAGAACACCTCGGGCAGCTTGGTGAATATCAACTGACCTTCACCGTCTGGAAAGGCGTCGCGGAGCGGCTGAACAAGGAAGCCAAAAATGGGATCGACGAAGTAAAGGCAAACGCAAAATGCGACGATAAGCGCCACAATCGAGCGCATCAGGCGTGTGCGCAGCTCGATCAAATGATCGAGCAACGGCGCCTTGCTTTCGTCGATATCTTTCACCTCAAACGCCATACGTTGCGCCTTAGGGCTTCTTCGGCGAATCGGGCGCAACCGGCGAGCTGGCGACGGCCTCATTCGGCTCTTCAACAGCTGGCGGGTCCGTCACGGCCGGTGCAGCGGCTTCCGCGCTCGCATCGGCAGCGGGCAGCCGTGTAGGCTTAGGCGTGGGTGTGGGCGTCAGCGGCTGTTCACGCATGATCTCTTCGTTGCGCGCCTTCCACTTCTTTTCCATGTCTTCGAGCTCGGCCTCGCGAACCATAGCGTCGATCCCGGTGCGAAAATGGGCAGAGACCTTGCGAACCTTGCCAATCCAGCGCCCTGCGCTGCGCATCGCAAGCGGCATGTCCTTTGGCCCGATCACGAGGACCGCGACGATCACGATCACCAGCAATTCCATCGCGCCGATATCGAACATGTCTCGCGCGCTGACGCGCTGCTCCTTATGCGATCTGTCTGCGGGGCCAGCGCAGCGCTACGATTTAGCCGTGTCGCCGGATTCGGTGCCGGTGGTCTCGGCGGTGGTCACATCTTTGGGAGGAGCCTCAATCTGCGCCTTGGTCGCGGGCGTTTCCTCAACATCCTCGGCCATGCCTTTCTTGAAGCTTGAGATGCCCTTGCCAAAATCGCCCATCATTTCAGAGATGCGGCCGCGCCCAAACAAGACGAGGATAACCACCGCGATGATCGCAATCTGCCAGACACTGAGACCCATGGGGACACACTTTCCTTAGTTTGTTTGACAGCAATATAGGGCCTGATCGCCCCCCGCGCCAGTCATGCGTTGTAATCAAGCGTTCCAAGCACCATCAGAATCGGACGACTCGATGTCCTCGTGCGCTTCGCAGTCGGGGTCCTCACCCTTGCCAAACTCTGCCCCGGCCATGCCATCCAGCGCGTCTTCAAGCGCTTCTTCCACCGGATCAAGCAGGCCCGCAGCGCGCAATTCGTCCATGCCAGGAAGATCGCGGCGCGAGGCGAGGCCGAAATGGTCGAGAAATTCTGAAGTGGTTGCGTAGATCACCGGTCGTCCGGGCACCTCACGACGTCCCGCAAGCTTTATCCATCCGGCTTCCAGCAAAACGTCGAGTGTTCCCTTGGCGGTCTGCACACCGCGGATTGATTCGATTTCAGCGCGGCTGACCGGCTCGTGGTAAGCGATGATCGCGAGCACCTCGGTGGCCGCGCGGCTCAAGCGACGAACCTGCTCGCGCTCGCGCCGCAAAAGATGCGCCAGGTCAGGGGCGGTTTCAAAATGCCAGCGCTTCCCACGTTCCACCAACTGGACACCACGCTGCGCGTATTGCTCGCACAGCGTCTTTAGCCCCGCCCGCACCACAGCGTTCTCCAGCCCGCCCAGATGCGCCGCCAACGCTTCGACACTCAACGGCTCTTCAGCCGCAAACAGCGTCGCTTCGATCGCTCGCTCGATCTCATCGGGCCTACGCTCGGCAACCACGTCATCGTGCGCCATCGGATCAAGCTGTGGATCGCTCACGAACCCGCTCCTTCGCTCAATCGCCGAATGCGCAGCGGTCCAAAAGCACCGTCTTGCGCAATCTCCGCACGGCCAACGCGCGCCAGCTCAAGCGCGGCAACAAAGCTTGAAGCCAGTGCGGATTTGCGCAGGTCCGCGCTCGCATGAGGCGGGAGGAAGTCGCGGATGTCCATCCATTCAAGCGTGACGCCCAGCATCGCGGAAACCCGATCCAGCGCGCTGTCGAGCGTCATCACCGGCCGATCCGCAACATGGTAGATGCGCGGCGAGGTTCGCGCCTTGACTTGGCCATAGGCCTGGATGAGCGAGTAGGCGTCCGACTTCCATAGCGTTTTGCGATCGATCCGCAGTCCCTCGGGCGCGCCGCGCAGGAAGATGTCGCGCCCGATTCGATCGCGCGCCATCAACCGCGCCGCGGCTTCGCGCATCGCACCCAATCGCTGGAGTCGCAGTTGCAGACGCAGGGCAAGTTCTTCCGGGCTTGGGTCCTCCTGCTCTTCTTTAGGCAAGAGCAGCGCGGATTTGAGATACGCAAGCCAGGCCGCCATAACGAGATAGTCCGCAGCAAGTTCAAGCTTCAGATCCGCTGCGTGCTCGATATAGGTCAGGTATTGATCCACCAGCGCCAGGATGGAGATTTGACGCAAATCGACTTTCTGACGCCGCGCCAGGTCGAGCAAAAGATCGAGCGGGCCTTCCCAACCATCCAGTTCCAAATAGAGCTTTTCGCCAAGGTCTTGGGCGCCCGGCGCGACGGTATCGTCCGACCAATCCTCAACGGTTGGCTCAGCGCGCCCAGTGGCATCCCCGCTTAGCATAAAGCTCTCGCCGCCTTCGGTAAGGGTGCGCACCAGCGCCTCGGGTTGCGGCTCGTGATCGCTTGCGCTCATGCCGCCTCTCCCGCCAATGCGAGAAGCGCGTCACGTTTGGCCAGCAGTTCGCCTTGGGCACTTGGAATGGTGTCGGCGATCCATGTGTTTTCAAGCGCCGCATTCAGCCGGAGCGAGACGGCGTCAGACATAGCGGGGAGCGATTCGCAAACGCCTTGCATATCGTCCATTCTAGCCCAGCAATTAAGCGCGATATCGCAACCTGCGGCGATCGCGCGCGCGGCGCGCTCGGGGACCGAGCCGGCAAGCGCCTCCATGTCGATGTCGTCTGTGAGCAGGAGCCCCTCAAAGCCGATTGCGCCGCGAATGACCTCGCGAATGATCGTCGAGGATAGGGTCGCCGGGTTCTCCGCATCCCACACCGGGAACATGAGATGGCCGGTCATGCCGATCTTCGCCGAGTTGAGCGCCCGGAACGGCGCGATATCCGCTTCCAGCGCCTCTGCGCCTTCGTGAACGGTGGGCAATTCCTTATGGCTGTCGACCATCGAACGGCCATGGCCGGGCATATGTTTGATGCACCCTGTGACGCCCCCGCGCGCGAGGCCATCAAGAAGCGCCCGTCCGATCGCGGCGATCTGCATGGGTTCGCGGCCGCGCGCGCGATCGCCGATCACGTCGTGGGCACCAGGTTGGCGCAGATCGAGCGGCGGATGGAAGGTAACCGTGATCCCCATCGCCGATAGCTCAAGCGCCATAGCTTCCGCGTTCGCTCTGGCGGCCTCGATCGCGCTCGCCGGGGCCAGCGAATAAAGCTGGGCAAACGCTTCTCCTGCGGGATAGGGCGACCAATGCGGTGGTCGCAGCCGCGCGACGCGACCGCCTTCCTGGTCGATCGAAACCAACAGTTTATCGCGCCCATGGAGACTGCGAAGCTCATCGGTCAGAGCACGCAGCTGCTCAGGATTTTCGCAGTTGCGCGCAAACAGGATATAGCCCGCTGGGTCCGCCTCGCGGAAGAAAGCGCGTTCGTCGGCCGTCAAACGTGGACCGGAACATCCGAATATCGCGGGTATCATGTGTCGAGCCTTGCAGTCGCAGAGGGCCTAGGCAAGCGCGGTAACCATCCAGATCGGCGAAAGGACGGGGAAAATAGGTGCAAAATCGCTCAAAGTGAGCCCCGCTGGCGCTATCCGACGTCGCTTCTTA
>CALCCG010000224.1 GCA_937899785.1 uncultured Erythrobacter sp.
TGCGGGCTGTTCGACCGGTCAGGAAGTGCACAGCGTTGCGATGCTGTTCGCCGACAACCCGGAGCGCTGGCACGGCTGGCACATCGATCTTCTTGGTACGGACATATCCGAGCGCGCCATACAGACCGCGCGCAGCGGGCTTTACACGCAATTCGAAGTGCAGCGCGGTCTGGGCGTGATCGAAATGCTGCGCCATTTCGACGAGACGTCGCAAGGGTGGCGTATCAAGGACGAGACCCGCGCATGCGCCCGGTTCGAACGCCACAATGTTTTATCAGAGCCTCCTGCACGCGCGCGCGTCGATCTGATCCTGTGTCGCAACGTCTTGCTCTACTTTGACAAACCAGCGCGCGAGAAAGCCTTCGCGCGCCTAGCCAGCGCGATAAACAGCGACGGCTATCTCATGCTTGGCGCCGGAGAGACAGTCGTGGGTCAAACCAGTGCGTTTGCCCCCTGCCCTGAGCGGGTCAGCCTGTACCAATTGAATACCCAGAATACGGCCTCGGCGGCGAGGAAAAGCGCGCTCGTCGCTTGACGGGCTTGAAGCGATGATCCCGTTTGGACCGGGCGTCGTTTTTTTTTTCAAAACCCAAGACCTCAAAACGGCGATTTTGGCCGGCGCGCGCGCCGGACCAATGGGGTGATGCTTTACGCTTCCTTAGCCAATGCTCTTTAGGAAACTTCGCCGAACACAGGGCCGCGCCGAAGGCGCTGACACAACCGTATTCGGGGATCTTGGGTGAGTGAATTCAGCAAGCCATTGCGGTTGACCCCAGTGGGCCTTGTCGGCCTGCCGCTTGCGACCATCAGCCTTGTTCTCGCGATTATTGGCCTCGTGGTCATCGCCAGCGACCAGATCGAATTCCGTTCGCCCGCGCCGCTTTTGATTGCCGGTGCGCTGATTTACGCAGCGACGCTGTTCTTCCTTGCCAAAAGCGGGTTTGCCAATGTGCGCGAGCTGGAATCGATGGGGGTCACGGACCAGCACAGCCGATAGCCCAATCGCCGCTCGCTGCACGCGGACATCGAAGAGCTGTCGCGCGGCGCAGAGGAAGTCGCCATCGCGCTGATCGATCTCGACAGCTTCAAGCAAGTCAACGACCATTATGGCCATGCGGTCGGTGACCGATTGATCCAAGCCTGCGCCGCCACCTTGCAAGAGGCGTGCGGCGATGAGGCGCGCTGCTATCGTTTGGGTGGAGACGAATTTGCCATGGTCATGGGCGGCCCCGTTGCGGGTACAATCCTGGAAGGAATATGCCGCGGTCTGCTTCAACGCCTGGCCAATCCGATCACCGTCGGCGAACGGCACATCAATGTCGGCGCCAGCATCGGCCTCGCTCGCTCTTGGCCAGCAAAGCGCATTCCCTCATCCGAGATGCTCCGCCGCAGCGACGTCGCCATGTACATGTCCAAGCGCGGCGGCAAAATGCGCTGCACATGGTTTTCCGAGACGTTTGACCAACGCCGCGAAGCGGTGCGCGAGATCGAAGATGAATTGCGTTCTGCTTTGGCCAATCGCGAGTTCGCTCTGGCCTATCAACCCTTGGTCGACGCGGACAACGGAACGATTGTCGCGGTGGAGGCGCTGCTGCGATGGAACCGTGCGGACGGCCAACCGATCAGCCCGGCTGTTTTCGTCCCAGTTGCCGAGGAAATGGGCCTCATCAATCAAATAGGCTTGTGGGTGCTGCGCCGCGCGATGTGCGACGCCGCCGCATGGGAAGGCATCACCTTGTCGGTCAACATTTCGGCGGCGCAATTGCGCAACCCGGAATTCCCGATCAAGCTGGGCGAACTGCTGGAAGAAACCGGCTTTGCCCCAGAACGGCTGGAACTCGAAATCACGGAAACCTGTCTCGTGCTCGACCCCGTGGTGGCCGAGCGCAGCCTTGATGTGATCCGTGGTTTTGGCGTCAATATATCGCTCGATGATTTTGGCACGGGCTACGCGTCAATCGGCTTCTTGCGCCAATTCCGCTTTGAAAAGCTGAAGCTTGATCGCAGCCTTGTGGTGCAAGCTGGCGAAGACGACGGCAGCCGCGCCATGATGCTGTCCAGCATCGCCATGGCGCGCGCGCTCAAGATGAGCGTGACGGCTGAAGGGGTCGAAACGCGCGAACAGGCTGACATGGTCCGTGTCGCGGGCGCGGATCAGCTGCAAGGCTGGCTCTATTACAAAGCGCTTCCCAACACCGAAGTGGATAGGCTCTACCGCGCCCAGATTGAGGGCGAGGAAAGCGCTGCAACACGGACAACTCAGCACCACTCCGCACCACATGCGGGTCGCACAGGGGATCAGGCGGCATGAGCGCCTTACAGGAATTGGCAGTGGATCTGGAAGCGGAACGCGTGGCCGAAGATGGACAATCAAACCCGGATCGCCTCGCGAAGCGCGAAGTCGGCCTTCGCGCGGTGGCATCGTGGTTTGGAGGCCTTTCAATCGGTCGCAAGATACGGACGTTTTTCCTCGCCAACCTCGCCTTCGCTCTGATCGCGGGTCTGTTTGTGATTGTGGGGTATGTCCAACTGGGCGATCGCACGCGCCAGATCGCGATGCAGCACGAATACGCCATGGACGCCGAGAGGCTTGTGGCGGTGTTAAGCGAAGCTCAGCGCCATTCGGAAGTGCTGGTGGCGAGCGGCGACGCCGAACGCGGTTCAGCGGCTCTTGGTCAACTCGACATCGCCGACCAAAAGACTGCCGACTTGCAGGCCGAAGTCCTCGGCCAAGACGTAAGAGCGCTTGATCGCATCGCTTTGATCAAAGGCGGCGTTGAGGACTTTCGTCGCCAGATCCGCGTTTTTGATGCCGCCAACGCCAACTCACCTCGCCGCGAAAGCCAAGCCATTGAAGTGCGGGCGACCGGCGACCTTGTCTTGAAGGCCTCGCGCGAGCTGGCCCAGCGCCTGAGCAATAGGGCCAAGTCAGAACTGGACGCGGGCGAAGCGCTTATCTCGACGCTCTTGGTGTCCTGGATTGGTTATGCCGCAATATTGACACTGCTGACGCTCTCCGCGCAGCGTTACTACGATCGCAGTGTTAGCGGCGCGCTGACCGCTATGACGGGCGAGATGAAGAAGCTCGCCTCTGGGCAAAGCGACGTGACCATTTCGGGCAAAGATCGGCGCGATGAGATCGGCGATATGGCGCGCGCGATGGCGATCTTTCACCGCGCGGGCAAACGGCTTGAGCGTCTGGCGCGCGAACGAGCCGCCAAGGCCAAAACCGAGTTGGAAGAGCAAACCCGGTTGCAGATGCAACAGGAGGAAGCGCGGCTTGAGCGCGAGCGGATGCTGCGAGGGCTTGCGGATCAATTCGAGCGCACCGTGGGCGAAGTCGTCAGCGGTGTCGCCGAGGCGTCCACCCAGCTTCATGCGACCTCGCAATCCATGGCGCAAGTGGCCGAGGAATCCAGCCGCCGCGTCGGTGATGTCAGCGCGTCGATGTCCGAAGCCAATTCGGGCGCGACCGCCGCAGCCGCCGCCAGCGATGAGTTCGCCATGTCCATCGGAGAGATCAGCCGTCAGGCTGCCTCATCCGCCGAATTGGCGCGGCAGGCCACGCAATCGGCCACGCAGGCCGACACGACTATGTCCGCATTGTCCGACAACGCGCAGCAAGTCGGCCAGATCGTCGAACTGATCCAGACCATCGCTCAGCGTACCAACCTTCTCGCGCTGAACGCCTCTATCGAAGCCGCGCGCGGCGGCGAAGCGGGACGCGGCTTTGCTGTGTGGCGAGCGAAGTCAAAGAGCTGGCGATGCAGACAAGCCGCGCCACCGAACAGGTCGCCGAGCAGATCCGCTCCATGCAGGATACGACGGGCGTAAGCGTGAAGGCGCTGCGGTCCATCGTCGACCAAATACAGGATTTGGAGACCACCGCCGTTTCGATTGCCAGCGCTGTGGATCAACAGTCGGTCGCAGGGCAAGATCTGGCGCGCAGCATTGATATGGCCGCGCGCGGCACCGAAGAGGTTAACGGCCATATCGCCGAAGTCCGGGAGCTGTCGCTTTCGACCGGATCAGCCGCCAGCCAGGCTCTCTCCAGCGCGACAAACCTTGAGGACCAAGCCGCCTCTCTTACCAGCCAAGTCGACGCGTTCCTTGCAAAGGTCCGCGTGTCCTAAACGGCGTCTTTCCCCGCGCTTAAGGGGATCACGGCAAGGCGTTATTAACGATTTTCCTTCACACCTTCTCCAAACCAGAGAGGCGTGGGGATCTCGACCATGAACATGATGACGGTGCAATCAGAGCGAGAGGAAAACTCGGTTCCGGCTTCTGTGCCGGAATATGACGCGCACGGCTCTGAACAATCAGCTTACACCCTACGCGGTTTCTCTTCCACTCATCTGATGCGATCGAACGCGCGATGAGCGAGACGAGCGAGTTTCGCGCAACCTTCGCCGATGTCCGCTACACCTCCGTGCGTTTCTTGTCGGAACAGGATACGGCGCTGCTCGAACGCCGCCGTGACGCCATGTCAGTGGCGCAAGGCCAGCTGTCCGATATCAAATCCGTCATGGCCGAGCGCGCGCCGCAATTCGCTCCGCGGGTTGAGCAACTGGAGCGCGAGCTTAGCGCCTACAACACCGCTTTTGACCGTACGATGGCCGAGTTTGAGCGCAAC
>CALCCG010000225.1 GCA_937899785.1 uncultured Erythrobacter sp.
CGTGAACGCCGCCATCACTTCGCCTTCGATTGAGCGCGCCATGTCGGGAACCAGAGCGTAAGCCAGGACATAAAGCGCCCCCGTGTGAAGCAGGACAAGCCCGGCCAGCAAAGGCCAGCGCACCCGGCGAGGCTGCGCGGCGTAGCGCTCTAGAATTTCCGCTTTGTGCGCCGCTCTTTGCACGTTTCAATCCGTTTCGGACGCGATTGCCCTCACCGTCTTTACCATCCTGTTTATAGCTGAAACTAAGGATTAAGCGATGGAGCGCACCATCAAGTCTGCGGACAGGCGGTTACCCGATACGGGCGATCGCGCGCGCGTTCTGGGCGCGGCGCGCTCTCCAGACGCGTTCTCGCCAGCCGATTGGGCGCCCGCTCCCTTTGCAGGGCAGAACGATGGGCAGGTTTTCCGCAAGGCCAATCCGAACGCACCGATCGTAGCTCTGGGACCTCCCGATCATCGCAGCCTTTTCGGCGCCTTGGCCGGGGCGGCGCTCTATTTCACGCTTGCCTATTTGAGCATCTCGCTCTCCCGCTTTGACACGGCCCTGGCGACCGTCTGGTTGCCCAGTGCGGGCGCGGTTGCGTTCCTTTTGCGGATGAAGCTCGCGAACGAACTGGCGTTTTACGCTATGGCGTTTCCAGCCAGCTTTCTTGCCAACACACTCAACGGCAACGCGGTCGATGTGTCGCTCGTCTTTTCCTTCGCCAATATGACCAATGTCGCGCTGGTCACAGGGCTCACGCGGCGCAGTTGCGGTTCTTCGCCCGACATGAGGGATCTCGCGACCCTTGCACGCTTTGTAGCGATCGGGGGATTGATCGGCCCAGCGACCGCTGCGGCGATAGCAGCGCTGGCGATGGCGCCGGGTGTGGGCTTTCCGTTGTCGGGTACGAGCGCCCAGACGTTGTCGGCTGTCTGGGAGGGCGGCGTCAGCTGGTTCCTGACCGACAGTATGGGCATGATCTTGATCGTGCCGACGGTCTTGCTCATTTGCGAGGCGCTAACCGCGCCACGGCTCCCTCCACTCGCAGCTTTGGCCGAATGCACCGCTTTGCTCGCATCAAGCCTGCTATGCGTGGTGCTGGTGTTCAGCCAGAACGCCTACCCGCTGTTGTTTCTGATCATGCCGATGACCTTGGTGCACGCCTTTCGACTGGGCAGCGCAGGCACCGCGCTGCACATTGCGCTGGTCGCCGGAGTGTCAACCGCGATGACATGGGCCGGCCTTGGGCCGATCGTAGAGACCAGCGCAGCGCCTGCGGTCCGACTGCAATTGCTTCAGGCCTTCATCGCTGCGAATTTCCTGACCGGTCTGCCAATCGCCGCGATCCTGGCCGGGCGAGACCGCTTGACGGTCGCGCTGACCGACGGGCGACGAGAACTGGCGCTGCTGGCAAACAGCATCACCGACGCCGTTCTCAAGCTCGACGCGCGCGGCGTGTGCACTTACGCCTCTCCCTCGGTGCGCGATGTGCTCGGCCAGAGCCCTCACGACTTTCTTGGCAAGCCAATCCACGAACTGACCCACGAAGACGCGAGCCAGCGGATCGCGGACGTGCTGCAGCGTCTGCTGACGGGTGACAGCGACAAGGAAAGGCTGACCTATCGTCGCCGTCAGGACGACGCCGATGGTGTGCCCGTCTTCATTGAGGCCGACTGCGCCGTCACGCTCGACCCGTTGAGCGGCGAACAGGAAGGGGTTGTCATCTCTGCGCGCGACGTAACCGAACGCGTTGAGCTTGAATTGCTGCTCACCCGCGCGCGGCGCCATGCCGAAAACGCCGCCAGCGCCAAATCGGACTTCCTCGCCAATATGAGCCACGAAATCCGTACCCCGATGAACGGCGTTCTCGGTTTTGCGGAGCTCATGCTCCAAGGGGAACTAGATCCCGAGCAACGTCGCCACACCGAAATGATCGTGGAATCCGGCCGCTCGATGATGCTGTTGCTCAACGATATTCTCGACCTCTCGAAGATCGAGGCTGGGCAAATCGTGATCGACACCGGGCCGATTGATCTGCACGCCACGCTGGACGAATGCGTCGCGCTGCATCGCCAGACCGCCAAGAAAAAGGGGCTGTCGCTGTGTCTGGAATACGAGATGGACACGGCGCATGACGAGAGCGAGGAACCTGCGTGCGCCAACCTGCTCCCGACTGTTGTGACCGATGGTCTTCGGCTGCGCCAAATCGTGCTCAACCTGGTGGGCAACGCCGTCAAATTCACCGAGACTGGCGAGATCCGCGTCACCTATTGGGCTGGCGGTGATTATTTGTGCGTGCGAGTAAAGGACACCGGAATAGGGATCAGCCCCAACCGTCTCGACACCATCTTTCAGCCGTTCACACAGGGGGAAAGCGACACCGCGCGGCGCTTTGGAGGGACCGGCCTTGGCCTCTCGATCAGCCGTCAGCTGGCGGATCGATTGGGCGGGGCTATCGCGGTGGAAAGCGAACGCGGTGTGGGTTCTGTCTTTACGCTCACCTTGCCGACGACCCTGATCGCGGCCGAAGACGCCGGCCCGGAATTCGCCGAACCGCTTATTCCAGAGGACCTCCCCCAACACGCCCGGATCCTTTTGGCGGAAGACCACGACGTCAACCGGATGCTGGTTTCGGAAATGCTCGAACGATGCGGCCAAAGTGTCGATATCGCGCAGGACGGTGGGGAGGCGATCTCGATGGTCATCGATTCGACCTTGCGCGGGCGTCCCTATGACCTGGTCTTGATGGACGTCCAGATGCCCGACTGCGATGGCTATTCCGCTACGCGCGCGATCCGAGAAGAAGGGATCGGGCCCGATCGCCTGCCGATCATAGCGCTCACCGCCAACGCGTTCCCCGAAGATGTTGCCGCAGCGCGCGAGGCTGGGATGCAAGCTCATCTGGCGAAGCCGGTGGTCTTTGCCGACCTCGCGCACGCGCTGTATCGGTGGTTGACCACGCGTAGCGTGGAAGCCCCGATGGACCGAGACATGGCTTTGGCGCTGCCCGAAGACGAAGAGGCTGGCGAGACCGCGGCGCATGACGGGGCGGAGCAGGAAGATGCAAAGGTGGTCCCGATTGCCTCAGGCGGCAAGACTGGAACGCGAAGAGATCAGGCCGGCAAGGCGTTCGATCAGAAAAAGGAGATGCCATCCGCTGCAAGCGGTCCTTCTCTGCTGCAAAAATGGCTTAATCGGCGTCAGGAGGCGGTGGAGGCGGTGCGTATGGGACTTGCCGAAGGGTTGATTGGCGGTATTGGCGAGAGCCGCGTCCAGGACAGCGCGGAGCGCGCGGTCCTTCTTAGGCTGATCCACAAGCTTGCCGGTACAGCTGGGACCTTTGGAGAGCCCGAACTGGGCGAGCAGGCGGCAACCCTGGAGCAAGCGATGAAGACAGATGAGCCGGGAGAAACCTGCGAAGCGCACGCTTTTGCCTTGTTGGCGCTCGCGGACGAGCCGACCCAGACCCTCACGCCAACGGGCTCCTCAAACAATTAGGCGCGTCGCGTCGGCGCCTTGTTGCGAGGCCGGAGCCCATCTCCAAACAAAAGCGGCGGAGCCCGTAGGGCCCCGCCGCTGATATTGGGTCAATCGATTAGCGCCGAGCTTAGAACTCGTAGCGCGCGCCGATCTGGATCCGCCAAGCCGAGGCGTTGATGGCGATGTCGTTGTCATCGTCCGGGTTAAAGCCGGTAATGATGTAGCGACCCTCATCGTCAACGCCGCCGTCAGCCACGTCGACCAGGCCGTTAAAGCCGCCGCGCGAACGAAGAATGTTCGCACCGCTGTCGATCAGGTTGAGGAAGTTGGCGAAGTCGGCGAAGATCTCGATCCGGTCCTGAACGATGCCGGTCAGGCTGCCCAGGAATGGGATTTCCTGGCTGATACGAAGGTCCATGTCGTAGTGCCAGTCGTTACGGCAGGTGTTCCGGCGGATCGTCTCACCCGGTGTGAACGAGCAGTTGGTGCCGTTCGCGTAGTCGAGAACCGCCTGCACCGCATCGGGATCAGAGTCCGGCGACACATTCGGATCGCTGACTCCGGTCGGGATGTAGAGCAGAGCGTTGTCGCTGCCCGATGAGCTGTCGGCGAAGACGCCGCCACCGTCAAAGGTCAGACTGTACGGACGGCCTTCGCGAGCGCGGAAGAAAATGCCCAGGCTCGTGTCGTACCCATCAAAGAACTCCTCACGGAAGTTGATCGCCGCGGTGAAGTTGTGGCGGGTTTCCGTGGTCGCTGTCGAAACGGCCGGGTCCTGGCGATCGAACGCGGCGGTCACATCGAACGACGAAGTCGCAGTCGATGATTGGTTGTTACGAGCGTTGTTCGAATCGGTGTAGGCGTAACCGAGATTGACCTGCGTCGCACCGCCATCGGTGAACAAGCCGCTAGAGAAACGCTTGCTCAGACCAACCGAAACCACGTGGCTGTCCGAGGAACGGCCATTGGTAAGCTGGATGTTATCATCCCGGAACGTGCCAAAGCACTCAGCGGTCAGACCCGTGTAGACCGGCGGAGTACCGCCCTGATCTTGCAGAACGGCGTTACAGCCGGTCTGCGTTGCGTCCACGGCGGCGTAGATCGGGCGGCCATCGACGGTAAAGCCGCCATTGACCCGCACATCGGGCGCCTGGCTGAGATCGACGAAGTTCAGCGGATCGTTGAATCGCGAATAGATGTAGTCGAGGTTCAGGTTCCAGTTGCTGAAGAAGCCGGTCTCCGGACCAAACGTGCTTGAGAACGACAGGTTTGCGCGAACCACTGTCGGCACGTCCAAGTCTGGATCGGTCGACTGAACATCCGCAAGACCCTGTTCGGCGTCCGATTGCCCCGAAGCGATCGCGCAGGCCGGAATTCCGGTGAACGTGCCACCCGTTACAACGTCGATCTGTCCTGTAACCGGATCGATTGGCAAGTCAGCGGTGTCGCAGTCGAAAGTGTCGCCGTTCGCCGTCGAGAAGCCATTGTTCGAGAAGGCGTTCGAATAGTACACAACCGGGTCACCGCCCGAGAAGATACCGATACCGCCAAGGAGGCTGCTGTTTGAGAAGAAGCCTTCATTGTCGAAGCTGTAGGTCGCCGAAAGACGGGGCAGAATGACCGGATCGATCTGGCCGAAACCGACAGCGTTGGTGAAGCCATAGCGATCAGCAAAGTTCGGGTTGGTCTGAGGACGGTCACCGTCATAGAGCTGAACCCGGATACCGGCGTTGATCGAAAGCTGGTCGGTGGCTTCCCACTCGTCTTGTGCGTAGACCGAGTAGATCCGACGGCTGAAACGCGCCGCAGCGTTGTTGATATCGCCGCCCTGCGCAACCGCTTGGGTAGCCCCACCATTGGCGCCATTAACCAGGTCATCGGAATCGGCAAAGACGCTTGAGAAGAAGCCCGGCGCCACCAGACCTTCGCGGAAGTCGTCAAAGTTCTGGAAGAAAATCGTGCCGGTCGCGTTGATCGCGAACAGGTTGAACACTTCAAGGTCGTTGATTTCGGTGCCGAACTTCAGGAAGTGACCGTTGCCCGCTTCGTAGTTCACCTGGAAGCGCAGCTGGTCAATCTTCGTATCGAGCTGGTTAGCCGAACGGAAGATGCCCGGGCCGGTTGCAAGACGACCGTTCTGGCCATCCGGGATGAGGCCCGACGTCTCATTGGGAACACCCACGACAAGACGCACGGTCGGATCGTCCGACTGCGCTTCACCAAAACCGACCGGTCCCTGAACGTCGGCGACTTCAGAGCGGCTGACACGCAGCTCAGTCGACAGGCTATCACTCCAGTCCGAATACAGACGGACCGAGTAGTAGTCCGAGACGGTGCCTTCATCTTCAAACGAGTTGAAACCGCCTAGCTCTTGGCCACCAAAATCGGATTCGATGTTGGTTTCCTCAAGGCGCTGATAGGTCGCTTCAAGACGATGGTCATCGTTGATGATAGCGTCGAGACGGCCAAAGTAGCGAACGTTACCTTCCGCCAGCGTCGTCGGGTATCCGCCAACATCCTGCCCGTACACGTCGTTTGCGATTTGCGCGAACTCGTCAAACTGAGCCTGGGTGACGAATTCGGCTTCGTTGGTGAAGCCGCCCCCGAACGGGCCAAAGTTGTTGCCCTGGGTGAGGTCAACCTCTTCATAGCCGAACGAGAAGAACAGCCGATCTTTAATGATCGGACCCGAAAGCGTGGCGCCCCAACGCTTTTCTTCGCTGGCGTTGAGATCAAGACCGTCGATTGAGTTCGCAAACAGACCATCGTCAAAATACGTGATGAAGGCCGAGCCGCTAAAGCGGTTCGTACCGGCCTTGGTGACGGCGTTGACGAGGCAACCGGTAAATTCGGAATATTCGACGTCAAACGGCGCGAATTCGATCGAAATCTGCTCAATCGCGTCGAATGGGAGCGGAAGCGAGTTCCGCGCAGCGAACGGCGTTCCATTCAGACCGAAAACGTCCGCCTGGACGATACCGTCAACGGTGAAGACGTTGGTGCGGTCGTTCCCGCCAAGGCAGGAGATACGATCGACGTCGTTTTCCGCCTCAAGGCTGACGCGCGGGTCAATCCGGATGATGTCGCGAACGTCGCGAGTGATCGAGGGGAACGCTTCGAGCGTCTCGGTGCTGAAAGCCGTTCCGGGACCAACCGCGACTTGCGTGGCGCGGGCCCGGGCACCGGTGACAACGATGACGCTGTCGCTTGCACCAGCCGCCGTCGCGGAAAGCTCAAAGCTAAAGCCTGAGTTGCTGGAAATGTTGGTGAAGACGTTCTCGACGGTCTGACCTTCAAAGCCGGGCGCCGTCACGGTGATCGTGTATGGCCCGCCTGGGGGCAGCTGCGAAACGCGGAAACCGCCATTGCTGCCTGAGACCGTTGTCCGCTCGGCGTTGGTCCGCGAATCGGTAATCGTGACGGTCGCACCAGGAAGGACGTTGCCCTCCGCGTCCGAAACGGTTCCCTCAATACCCGAGGTGATCGACTGCGCGTGAACCGGCGCAGTGAACGTCGCAGCGGCGGACAGTGAGACAACGCTCGCCGCCAAGAGATATTTAAGCTTCATGTATAGGGCCCCTGATCACAGTGGAAAGGATGTGAGCAAGGTCGCCACTAAGTGCGTTGCAAGTCGGAAATGTGTCTATTATATGACATTTTTGTGAAACTTAATTGCAGTTGAATTGCACCCTACATTTCGAGGGGGGTGACAACGCCTCAAACCCGCACAATTGCTGGACTTTGACACCCTGTGTTGCGTGGATGCAACGAGGGGGCAGTTTCTCGGTTTTGGGCGAAAAAACAGCTCGGAAGCTTCGCTCAGGCGAGATTGATCTCGCGCAGCCGTTGCATCAGAAAATCATGCGCACTGATCGATTCCTGAGCGCTGCCTTCGCCCATTTCCGACACACAATCGCGCAGCGGTTCGATCATGTAATCGGGCCGGAAATGCAGGAAAAACGGCATCGAATAGCGCGACCGAAGCGCACCGGCGCCCGCGGGATTGACGACGCGATGCGTGGTTGAAACCAGCTTGCCCGCTGTCAGCCGCTCAAGCATGTCGCCAACATTGATGACCAGCGCGCCCTCTTGCGCCTCCACAGGATGCCACGCGCCCGCTTTAGTGAGCAGTTCGAGGCCGGCTTCTTCAGCCCCAAGCAACAAGGTAATTGTGTTGATGTCACCGTGGGCGGCCGCGCGTATGGCCCCTTCCGGAGCCTCAGGGCCGAGCGGCGGATAGTGCAGCAGGCGCATCACGGAATTGCCATCAGCCACGGTGCTGTCAAAGAACGCCCGATCGAGGCCCAAGTGCAAAGCGATGGCCTCAAGCACCCGCCTTCCTGCGGTTTCAAACGCGGTAAAGAGCTCGCTAAAGGTCTCCTTGAAGCCCGCAACCTCCTCAGGCCAAATATTGGGGCCCATGTAGTCGGCCAACTCGTGGCCCTCTGGCAGAGTGCGTCCAACGTGCCAGAATTCCTTGAGGTCGAAGACATCGGCGTCTTTGGCCTTTTCGGTGCCAAATGGCGTGTAACCGCGCGAGCCGCCTATTCCGGGCTGATGATATGCCCTCTTAGCCTGCTCTGGCAGCGCAAAGAACGCCTTGGACATAGCGTCGGCACGATCGATCAAATCTTGCGGGATCCCATGGTCACGGATCACCGCAAACCCGTTCTCCGTAAAGCTTCGGCCCAGCTCATCGGCGATATCTTCAAGCGGCTGCGCGAGGCTTACGCTGGCGATGTTGACGGAGGATGTGGTCACGAGAAGCGCTCTTTTATTCGATGGAAACGAGGGTTGTGTACCGTGGCCTTGTAAGGGCGGAAGCCGCCCGTGCCAAGATCGACAAGCGCGCCACGTGCGGCCTCAAAAGGGCAGGAATAAACTCGCCAAGGCGGCGCTCATCAAATTGGCAAACGCGCCCGCAATCAAAGCCTTAAGCCCCAGCCGCGCAACGGTCGACCGCTGGGTTGGCGCAAGGCTACCTATGACCGCCATCTGGATCGCGATTGAAGACAGGTTGGCGAAGCCGCACAAGGCGTAGATCGCTATCTTGCGATTGCGGTCGGCCAGGGCTTCAGCGTTGTCTATCAACTGCAGGAAGGCGACCACCTCATTGGTGATCATCTTGGTGCCAAACATGCCACCAGCAAGCTGCGCTTCCGCCCAAGGCAGGCCCAAAAGCCAAAGGATTGGAGCGATCACATAGCCTGCAAACTGCTGGAAGGTGAGATCGGGATAGCCAAACCAGCCGCCAACTCCCCCCATAAGGCCATTGGCAAGCGCGACAAGCGAAACGAAGGCAAGAACCATCGCGCCCACCGCCACAGCCAGCCGGACACCGGTCATCGCGCCCTGCCCAGCTGCTTCGATAATGTTGGCCGGTTTGACACCTTCTTCGAAGCTGTCGACCAGCTTGACCACCGGCTCGCCCTCCTCGCCTTTGGGCTCTTCATCCGGCATCATGATCTTGGCCATGACAATACCGCCCGGCGCCGACATGAAGGCGGCCGACAGAAGATAGGGCAAGTATTCGGTGCCGATAATGCTGGTGTACAGCGCCAGAATCGTCCCGGCCGTGCCCGCCATGCCCACGCACATCAGAGTGAACAAGCGCGAGGGTGGCAGATCAGCAAGATAGGGGCGCACGACAAGCGGGCTTTCGGATTGGCCGACAAAGATGTTCGCGGCTGCACCCAAAGCTTCGACTTTGCTTACGCCGGTCACCCATTGGATCGCGCCACCCAACCATTGGACCAGCCGCTGCATGATCCCTAGGTAATACAGGATCGATACGAGCGACGCGAAGAACACAATGACTGGTAAGGCGCCTACCGCAAAAGTGTTGGCCAACGGATTATCCGCGCCAAACAGGAATTTGGTCCCCTCATTGCCGTAATCGAGCAACGCTGAGACCGCGTCCGACATGCCCTTGATCACCCCGCTGCCCACCGAAGTGCGCAAGCCGAAGATCGCCATCACCGCTTGCAGCGCCAGAGCGGCACCGACGATCCGCAGATTGATGCGTCGTTTGCCCGATGAAAGAGCGAAGGCGAGAACAAGAATGGTGAGAATTCCCAACAGGCTGAACCCGGCGGACACAAGATATTCGTTCACAGTGGTGATCTGACCCCGATTTAGCCCCAAAAGTGTGAGGCAGGCCTTTTCGGCTTACCCTCGCCCAGCCGATCAGCCGCGCACGTTCTCCTGTGTGTTGGCACCCTCAAAGCCAGCGCGCAACCGCCAATCCTAGCCCGCCGCCTGTGGACGCAAGGCGGCTTTCCTTTTCATGCGTGCCGCACTACCCCCTTTGCGCGATGACTGACACGAACGCATTTCCAAGCGCGGCAACCGCCGACATCTCACCGAAATCGAAAATCAACATCCCGCTGGGGATGTTTGTCTACACGCTGCTTTACGGCGGCATGACCGTGCTGGCTGGCGTGCTGGCGTTCAAGCAGGTGCAGTTGTGGCCCACCGGCCTATCGGTGGAATCGGGCATCTTCCCTTTCCTGCTTCTGGTTGTCATTTCGAGCACTCTGGCGCAGCTCTATGGCCGTTCTGCCGCGACACGGATTGTTTGGTGGGGATTTTTGCCGCTGTGCCTTTCGGCCTTGCTTATGCAGCTCGTTCTTTTCCTGCCGGCCTCTGCAGAAATGCTCGCGGAGCGTCCGGATGGGCTGGCGGCTTTTGAGAAGGTCCACCGCTCCGCCTGGCGCGTGTGGCTGGCTGGCCCGGCGGCGTATATCACCTCCCTGCTGCTCAACATCTGGATCTTTGATCGGCTGCGCGGCAGCGGAGAGGCCACGACACTCGGGCTCATGATCCGTGGCGCGATTGCATCCGCGCTCAGCCAAGCGCTCGATTCGGTGATCTTCATCACGCTCGCCTTTGGTGGGGAATTTGACATCACCGAGCTCTTGATCGGGCAGGTGCTGGCGAAGGTCGCGCTCAGCATTGCGCTGGTCCCGTTCCTGATCACCTTTGGGGTGCGCGCCGCAAAATGGCTGGACGAGCCACGCAAGACGCAAGGCGACGCAGCGCCCGCCTGATCCGGCGATTTTCGAGCGAGGCTAACTGGCGCAGACCGGCGCCAATCGCTCTCTCGGGCCGGTTCCTGAAGAAAGAGAAATGAGAACGCTGAGAACAGGACGTATCGTGTTACGGTGGCCAACGCCGGTAACGTGCGATCAGTCGGTTCGGTTTCGCCTTTGATTCGCCTTTGAGCGCCAACACTTGAATGGATGGAAGATCAGCTATGACAGCCTCCAACACGATGGCGCTGGCTTTGATAGGGGTCGGCGCGGCGCTCACGCTCACCGCGCTTACCGCGCATGCCCAGGCCCAACGCGGTGAAGGTCGACGTGGAAGCCCGCCAGCGGAAGCTGTAAACGCATGCGCCGCCCTGCAAGAGAATGACACTTGCTCCTTCGACACGCCGCGCGGCCAAGTGTCCGGCCGCTGCTTCGCACCGCCCGGGCATGATGGGTTGGCCTGTCGACCCACTGGCCGCTCCTCGCAAAGCGGCCCGGCAAGAGGCGGTGGCGGACCGCGGCCGCTGCGCCGCCACACAGTCATCCAAAGCAGCGGGCCTGCCGTGCTGGTCCCAGCCACTGAGCAACCGATCGCGCTCAGCATCGTTACCGACGATTTGGGACAGAAGTGGCGAGAGATTCGCGCCAACGGGATCGCCGCTCATTTGACTGGCCAATTCCCCAATTCCGGTAACCCCCATCGCATCGAGACCCAGCGCTATGACTATCGTGTACCGGCTGCACCCCGTCTGACCGGGTCGATGCAAAGCGCACAAAGGCGCGTCTTCGGCGTTGCGGTGAACGGGGTCGTGTTCGACCCCAGCGCGAACGAGCACTATCTCGGAGATCGCAACTCGGGGTGGCAGTATGAGCCGCTGCGCAACGCGCTCAACATGGGACTGGACGAAAATCACGCGCACGTGCAGCCCAATGGCGCCTACCACTATCACGGCCTTCCCGGAATGTTGCTCGAGGAACTGGATGTCCGGCCAGACGCGCACTCTCCATTGGTGGGCTGGGCGGCGGACGGCTTTCCGATCTATGCGCTTTATGGAACGGGTGACGATGGCGGAATCAGCGAATTTGAATCAAGCTATCGAGTCAAAGATGGGGCACGACCAAGCGGCAATGGCGATCCAGGCGGCGCCTATGATGGAACCTTCATTCGTGACTACGAATTTGTCGCTGGCTTAGGCAATCTGGATGAGTGCAATGGCCGTTTCGTCCGGACGCCCGATTTTCCCGATGGCACCTATGCCTATTTCCTGACGCGGCGGTGGCCAGTTGTCCCGCGCTGCTACAAGGGGACGCCAAGCCCTGATTTCGCACGACGCGGCGGGTGAGCCCGGACCTCAAAGCTCCTAACCAGCCCGGTGCCAAGTAGCGAGGGGTTGATGCACCGGCTTCCGCCCCGTTCGAGGCGGCCAACGATCGGTCTTGGAGTCTGCTCCAAAGGCGGTCCGGCGGCGCTAATCGTCTTGAACCCCCAAAAGTGGCCCGCCGGCTCGCGAGCCATAACCCGCAGCCTGGCCTTGGCAAAACAACAGACTAAGCTGAAGTACCGCTCGTCGGCGGTGGAGTTGACGCCACGATAGTCAGCATGAGAGGGGGGGGTGGAATTGGACCGGAAGGCCAACAACTTAACAAAGAGAAAGTAAAAGAATACAAAAACTACGAAATATCAA
>CALCCG010000226.1 GCA_937899785.1 uncultured Erythrobacter sp.
TAGCCTCTTGGCTGGCGGCCTGCGCTGCCTCCACTTCCGCTTCCTTGGCCTCGCGCGCTTCGCGCTCAAGCCGCTCGGCGCGCGTTTTTTTGAGCTCTTTGTCGGTCTTCCAGAACTGCCACACACCAAACCCGATCGCGATGCCGTAAAAGAAGATCAGCTCCAGAAAGCCAAACATTCCGCCGCTCATCATTGGGTCTCCATGCCTGCCTAAGCCCGAGCCATGATAGCGCGCTCTTTGGCAAAGGCCATGATCGCCGCGTGGACCCGTTGGGGCGCTTCTTCATGCGCAAGGTGACCAAGGCCACCCAGCACTTCCAATAGCGCTGTGGGAAGCCAGGTTTGCACCTCTTCCGCCCATTCCAGCGGGATCGCGGCGTCCTTGTCCGAATGGATCATGTGCACCGGCGTTGTGATCTCGTCCATTCGCTCGCGCAAGCTGGGCAGGTCCCAATTGGCCATCATCGCCAGCGCCCCCTTGGTGTGGCGCGAATTGGCCAACAGCGTCTCATAGCAAGCCAGACCCTCGGCATCGATGCGCGAGCCGGTGGAACGATAAAGAAAGCGCTCCGCTTCGCCGTTGAAGGTGGCCATTCGGGAGAAGACGCGCGGCACCAGCGGGTTGACGAACAGCAGCTTGGCCACCGCCGGGAAAATCTGCGAGGCCGGTCCGGGAAACGGGCGAAGCGCGGAATTGAGCCCGACAATGGGCGCGTCAAAATCGTGATCAAGCGCCAGTTGCAGCGCAAGCGCAACGCCGGCCGAATGGCCGATCACGATATCGGGTTTAAGCGCCAAAGCTGTGGTGAGCCGCGCGACCTCTTGGGCCATCTTTGGGAGCGACATGGCTTCGGGCGGGTGGCCGGTGGTGAAACCGTGGCGCGGCAGGTCCATGGTGGTGACGGCGTAATCCTTGGCCAATAACGGCATAAGCGCGCGCCAGGAATGCACCGAGGCGCCGGTGCCGTGGAGCAGGAGCGCCTGCGGATTGTCGGGCTCTCCCATGCGCTGGACGTGCCATGTCGCGTCGCCCACCGCGAGAAACGCGCTCGCCTCGCGGTGGGGCCATAGACGCCCCTCGCGGTTCCAGTCCAGCGCGCGGCTCACGCGGCCGCCTTGGTCGGCTGGATGGCTTCGACAGCGCTTGCGATTGTGCGCGCATCGGCGCGCGGCAGGGCGAGGAAACGCGCGTTCATCGCCTTGGCGAGAGCCGCGCTTTCGGGCCCCGCACGCGCCGAAATGTCGATCACCAGCGCGTCAATCCCGGCGCGCGCAACAGCCTTGGCTGAGTGTTCGGCGTCTTCTCCCGCTTGCTTGCGTCCGGGCTCACCATCGCGGCCGATATTGGCGCGCCCATCGGTCAGCACCACAAGGCTGGGTGTGCGGCCTTTGGAAGCCACCGCTTCGGCGCATTCGCGCGCGGTGTCGAGCCCCAAGGCAAGCGGTGTGCCGCCTCCGCCGGGCAATTCGCTGAGCGCCCGGCGTGCGCGGGTGAGCGAGCGCGTGGGGGGCAGGATCAGTTCGGCGCTCTCCCCGCGAAAGGCGACCAGCGCGACTTCGCTGCGGGTGACATAGGCCTGCGCCAGCATCAGTTCGACCGCGCCCTTGGCTTCGGCCAGACGCGCTGCCGCCGCGGAGCCCGACGCGTCGACCGCGAAGATAGTGACGCGCGCGGCCTTATCCTCAAAGCGGCGCACGCGCAGGTCTTCCTTGCGCATCAGGATCGGCGCGTCGGGCTCAGCGCCGACCTCTTTGCGCCGCACGCCCTGCCACGGCACCGCGGCGCGTAAAGTGTCGATCAGCGCAAGCCGCGCGCCGCCGCGCGGCGCCCCCGGACGCGCGCCCAGGGGCTTGCCGCGCAGGCCCGATTTGCGCCGTTTGCCCGTGCCCCCGCCGGCGACACGGCGCGGCGCCTTGCCCTCGGCGAGAGCGGCGAGAAGATCGGCCGGAATCGCCGCCCTGGCTGCGTCGACCAACACCTCTTCCAACGGCGCTTCGGAAGGGGGTTGCGGCGTGTCGCGGTCGCTATCGCCCGGATCTGGCGGCGTGTCAGGCGCTGTGTCGTCGGGGGGAGGGGCGTCCTCCTCAACCGAGGGCAACTGCGTTGCGCGCGGGGCGAGCACCAGGCGGACCGCTGCGGCGAGGTCTTCCTCCGACGCCGCGGCGCGCCCGGCCAGAGCGGCGTGAGCCAGCGCGGCTTTGTGGGCAAAGATCAAGGCGCGCAGGGACCCAACCCCCAGCGCATCGGCGGTCGCGGCCAAGGCGCTCAGCGCGTCGGGCTCAAGCGGCGCCACCGCGTCCAACACCCTTTCAGCCTTCAGCGAAGGCACCTGCACCGCGCGCGAAGCGGTGAGGTCGCAAACAAACGCCACGCGCTCCAACAGGCTTGCCGGGGGCGCATCGTCAGGCTCTACCGCGTCATCGAGCAGGATCAGCGCAGGGCCAGCGCCCTCATCCAGGCTTTGCGAGAGCCGCCCGGCGATATGGGGCTCCAGCCGCTGCGCCATGGGCACGATCAGCGCTCCGCCCTCGCATTCCTCGAGCAGGCCTCGCTGGCGCACCGCGCGCCCGGTCGCCAGGCTGCTTGCAAGGTCGACCCCGCCAAGGAGCCGGTCATCATCGACGTGGCCCGGCAAGCGGCGGCAGGCTCGCTGCGCGGCCGCCATGGCGTCGCGCAAGGCCGCCACCATCGCGTCGCGCGCGGGCGCCGAGCCGCGCAGCGCCATCCCGCCGAACGAGGCCGGGGCTGTCAGGAATAGGCGAGCCGCGAGCTGCGCGTCCGCGATCGGATCCGCTGGCGCTTCCGGGTTCACCCGAACAGCTCAGCGATCGCGCGGGTGATGCGCGCGGTGGAGCCGGTTTCGTCCAGCACATCGCGGCGCAGGCGATGGCGCAACGCGGATGGGGCGACCGCGATGAGGTGCTCGCGCCGGACCGACTTGGCGCCCTTCAAAGCCGCAAGCGCGCGCGCGGCCCGCATCAAGGTGAGCTCTCCACGAAGCCCATCGGCCCCCACCGCCAGGCACAATTGCGCCGCGTCGGTGAGCACGTCGTCGCCCGTCTCCAGCTTGGGGAGCCGCGTCTTGCCACGCGCGATCTGTTTAAGGATTTTCGCGTCCTGCTCCGCCCATTCGCCAGCGAACGCTTCGGGATCGCGCTCCTGTGCGGCGACGAGCTTCATAATGGCGATGCGGGTCTCAAGCTCGGTCGGGGTTCTCACCTCGACCGACAGGCCAAAGCGGTCGAGCAATTGCGGGCGCAGTTCGCCCTCTTCGGGGTTGCCGCTGCCGATCAGCACAAATTTGGCCGGGTGGCGCACGGACAATCCCTCGCGTTCCACCACATTTTCTCCCGACGCGGCGACATCAAGCAGCAAGTCAACGAGATGGTCTTCGAGCAGGTTGATTTCGTCGATGTAAAGAAAGCCGCGATGCGCCTTGGCCAGCAGGCCTGGCTCAAACGCTTTCTCGCCCGCTCGCAAAGCCCGTTCGAGATCGAGGCTGCCGATCACCCGGTCCTCGGTCGCGCCCAGCGGCATGTCGACAAAGGGAACGGGGCGCTTCCTTAAAGGGCCTGTGCCGCACACATCGGGATAGCGCGCCTTGTCGTCTTTCGAGCAGCCATAGGGGCAGTGCTCAATCGCGGTGATCGGCGGCAGCAGCCGGGCAAGCGCGCGCGCCGCAGTCGACTTGCCGGTGCCACGATCGCCAAACACCATCACACCGCCCAGAGCCGGGTCGATGGCGGCGATCAGCAGGGCCTGTTTCATCTCGTCCTGGCCGACGATGGCGGAGAAGGGAAAATGAGCCATGGCGAAGGCTTCATGAACGCTTCCGACGATTTGGACAAGCGCTAGTGACAATTCAGCCTGACACTTTGGGGGGGTTAGCGCGATCGGCTCCGCGTCAGGAGGATCACCGGAACCAGCCCCACCGCCAGAAGGATCAGCGCGGGGATCGAAGCTTCGACCAAGCGCTCATCGCTGGCAAGGCGATAGGTGCGCGTGTCGAGCGTTTCGAGGTTGAACGGGCGCAGGATCAGCGTTGCGGGCAGTTCGCGCAAAGTGTCGATCAGCACCAGCGCCAGGGCCGCCAGCAGGCTGGAGCGCAACAGCGGGGTGTAGATCTGCACCAGCACGCGGCCCGGCTTCGCGCCGAGCGATCGCGCCGCGGCGTCGAGCGACGGCGGAACGCGCGCCATCCCGCTGTCGAGAGCGTTATAGGCGACCGTCAGGAAGCGCACGCACAAGGCGTAGATCAGCGCCAGGCTTGTTCCGGTCAGCAGCAGCCCTCCGGTGTATCCGAACTGATCGCGCGCAAAGCCCGTCACACCCTGGTCAAACGCGCCCAGCGGCCCGAGCAGCCCGACCGCAAGCAACGCCCCTGGCAGCGCGTAGCCCAAGGTGGCCAGCCGCGTCACCGCCGCGATCGATCGGTCCGCGCTGCGCGATTTGGCGAAAGCGAGGATCAAGGCGAGCGCGGTTGTTGCCAGCGCGACGACAAGGCCCAGCCAGACGCTCGCCCAGGCGTAAGACGAGAGCGAGGAGGCCGCGCCGATGGCGGCTTCGTCGAGCGCCAGACTGACAAGGTGGAGCGCTGGGATCGCAAAGCCCAACACCACCGGGAGCGCGCAGGCCAAGACCGCGCCGAGCTTGCCCAGCCCTGTGAGCGCCACCAAGGGTTCGCGCTTGCCGCCGCGCGCCAGGCCATCGTGCGAGTCGGTGCGCCCGGCCCGTGTGAGCGCTTCGAGCGCAACCAACAGCGCCACAAAAACCAGCATCAGCGCGGCGAGCCCCATCGCCGCTTCGCGGTCGCCCATAGCCAGCCAGCTGCGGAAGATGCCGGTCGAGAATGTCGGAATTGCGAAATACTCCGCCACTCCAAAATCGGCCAGCACCTCCATCAGCACCAGCGCCAGTCCTCCGGCAAGGGCGGGGCGGGCCGCGGGCAGCGCGACGCGCGTAAAGGCCCGTGCAGGAGAGGCGCCCAGGCTGCGCGCGGCGCGAAACTGCGCCAGGCTTTGTGTTTCGAACGCGGCGCGCGCGAGCAGGTAGATATAGGGATACAGCACCAGCGCCAGGATCAGCGCGCCGCCCCACAAAGATCGGATCGGCGGAAAAGCGTAGTCGTCCACGCCCCATCCGGTGACGGCTCGCAAAGCGCTTTGCACCGGCCCGGAAAAGTCGAGCAGATCGGCGTAGACATAAGCGGCGATGTAAGACGGAACGGCAAGCGGCAGCACCAGCGCCCAGCCCAGAACGCGCCGTCCGGGAAAGGCGCAGGCGCTCACCAGCCAGGCGGTGCCCGCGCCAATCACGCTCGCCAGCGCGCCGCTTGCGAGCATCAGCAGCGCCGTGTTCGCGATATAGCGACCCAGGGCTGTTGGCGCGAGTTGGGCGAGGCCGCGCAGTCCGCCGCCCGGCGCGCTGATCGCGATTGTGACCAAGGGAATGGCTGCGAGGCACGCGATCAGCGCGGCCGCCACCCACCAGCCAGAGGCCGCGGGCGAGCCGAAGCCCATCCGATGCCGCGCGGTCCTTGCCTGCCCGGTTGCAAATTGCCTAAAGCGGCTCATTGTGCGCGCGCTCGCACTTTGATGCCCCAGATTCCGGGACCCGCCATTTGAGCCTTGAATTCAGCCATATTGCCCATGCTTACGGCGCGACGCCGGCGCTGAACGACGTCAGCTTCACAGCCCCGCTTGGGGAGATCACCTGTCTGCTTGGCGCGTCGGGATGCGGCAAGTCAACCTTGCTGGGTCTCGCGGCGGGGCTGTTGTCGATCCAAAGTGGACGTATTGCACTGGGAGGTGAGACCCTGGCGGAGCCGGGTTTGAACCCTCCTCCCGAAAAGCGGCCTGTCGGTCTTGTCTTTCAGGACGGGGCGTTGTTCCCACACATGTCGATCGCCAAGAACATCGCCTTTGGCCTTCCCAAAGCGCGTCGAATGGACGACGCCGGGGAGATTGAGACGTGGCTTGCGCGCGTGGGTCTTGGCGGGCTGGGGGATCGCTACCCGCACGAACTTTCCGGCGGCCAGCAACAGCGCGCCGCGCTCGCCCGCGCCATGGCCCCCGAGCCCGCCATCCTGTTGATGGATGAGCCCTTTGCCAGCGTGGATATCGTCTTGCGCCGGGCCTTGCGCCGCGAATGCCGCATCTTGCTGCGCGAGCGCCAGACGACGACCGTGCTGGTGACCCACGACCCTGACGAAGCGCTCGATATAGCCGATCGGATCGCGGTGATGGAGGCGGGACGGATCGTCCAGTTTGGCACCCCGCAAGAGCTGTACAACGCGCCGTTGGCGCCGTCGGTTGGCGCTATCTTTGGCGGCGCGCAGATCGTGCGCGCAACCTTCAAGGACGGCGCCTATGAAAGCGTTTTTGGCCGCTGGGCGGCGGATTGCGTGTTGGGCGATCCGCCCGAAGAGAACACCGCGCTTGATATACTGGTTCAGGCCCGCGCGCTGCGGCTTGATCGGGATCGTGAAGGGCTTGCGGTGCGCGACGTCCATCCGCTGGGCGCGCGCGCGCGGGTGTTGCTGCGCCATCCCAGCGGGGCGGAACTGACCGCCGAAGTCCCGCAATCAGCCGGAGACCATATTCGCCCCGGCGCGCTTTACCGCGTGAAGCCCGACCCTGCGAGTGTGCGCGCCTTTGCCGTGCGTGATGTCTAGAACCCGGCGCGTGCCCCCAAGCGCGACCATTGGACGCTTGCCATTTTCGAATTACTAATGCAAATCACTCGCAATTCAGCGCACATTTAGCAGACATAAGGAATCGCCCCGTGACCTCATCGCTTAGCCCCTTACACATTCTCGCCTCTGTGGCCGGCTTGGCCAGCCTTTTTGCGCTGGCGGCCTGCGCTCCGGCGGAGGAAGGGGGCCTTGAGGATGTCGAGATCACGGGACAGGTGAACATCTATTCCTCGCGCCACTACGACACCGATCTGGCGCTGTACGAAGACTTTACCCGCGCCACCGGCATCAAGGTCAACCGCATCGAGGCGGGCGCCGACGCTTTGATCGAGCGGATCGTAAGCGAAGGGGAGTATTCCCCTGCGGACCTTCTCATCACCGTGGATGCGGGTCGCCTTTGGCGGGCTGTTGATGCGGGCGTGCTTGCCCCTATCGAGTCCGAAACGCTGGCCGAGCGGGTGCCCGAAAGCCTGCGTCATCCCGATGGTCTGTGGTTTGGCCTCTCGACGCGCGCGCGGATTATCATCGCCAACGCGAGCGCCGTCGATACGAGCGGGTTGCAATCCTATGCCGATTTGGCGGACCCGGCCTTCAAGGGCCAGGTTTGCATGCGCTCATCGACCAATATCTACAACATATCGCTGCTTTCCAGCGTGATTGCGCATGCGGGCGAAGAGGCTGCGCAGACATGGGCTAACGGCGTGGTCGCCAACTTCAAACGGCCACCCCAGGGCAACGACACCGTGAACATCGAAGCGGTGGCGAGCGGGGAATGCGGAGTCAGCTTGGTCAACACCTATTACCTTGCGCGCTACGCCGACAAGCCTGAGATTCTGGACAAGCTCACAATCATCTTCCCCAATCAGGGCGAAGGCGAAACCGGCACGCATGTGAATGTCAGCGGCGCGGGCCTGACGAAGAGCGCGCCCAACCGCGCAAACGCGATCCGTTTCCTGGAATATCTCACCGAGAGCAAGGCGCAGCAATATTTCGCCAACGGCAACAACGAATACCCCGCTGTGGTTGGCGTCGCGCCGACAAGCTTTGTCGAGGAGCTGGGAGAGTTTCGCTCCGACACGCTCAGCACCGCGACAATCGGCGCGGGCCAGGCCAAGGCGGTGGCGATCTACGACGCGGCGGGCTGGAACTGATCGCGGCGCTTTTGGCCGCGTCGTTCACGCGCGAAGGGCGGCTATCAGCGCCAAAAGAGGAAACAATCTTGATGCGGGCGCGCGGAAGGTCCATCTGCGCGCCCATCCAAGCCAGTTTGATCCCGTCGAAACCCATCCCAGATTTTACAAGACCATTTCGAGGCCCAGCCCATCATGAACATGCCCATTACCGATCGCGAACAGTTCAAGGAAAGCGGAGCGCTTTCGGTTGAAACCGTCACCAGCGTGCAGCAGTGGAATGAGGAGCTCTTCACGCTCAAGATGACGCGCCCGCCCGCTTTCCGTTTTCGCTCGGGCGAATTCATCATGATCGGCCTTCCGCAAGAAAATGGCAAACCGCTGCTGCGCGCCTATTCGGTGGCCAGCCCGGCCTATGACGAGGAGCTCGAATTCCTTTCGATCATCGTTCAGGATGGCCCGCTCACCTCGCGGCTTCAGCACATCAAGCCGGGCGATCCGATCTATCTGGGCAAAAAGCCCACGGGCACTTTGGTCACCGACGCGCTCTTGCCCGGCAAACGGCTGTTTATGCTGTCCACCGGCACCGGGCTCGCTCCGTTCATGAGCCTCGCGCGTGATCCAGACGTGTACGAGATGTTTGAAGAGGTGATCGTGGTGCATTCGGTGCGCCGGGTGGTGGACCTTGCCTATCGCGAGCTTCTGGAAAGCAAGCTCGAAGGCGATCCGCTGCTCGAAGACGATCAGCGCGAGCGGCTTATCTACGTCCCCACAGTGACGCGCGAAAGCTTCCGCACGCAAGGGCGCATCCAGACGCTGATCGAGGACGGACGCCTGTTTGAGCAGAGCAAGGGCCCGCAACGCTTTGTGCCCGATGAAGACCGCGTGATGCTGTGCGGTTCGATGGCGATGATCAAGGACCACGCGGCCGATCTTGAAAAGCGGGGCTTTGAAGAAGGCGCCAACAACAAGCCCGGCCAGTTCGTGATCGAACGCGCCTTTGTGGGCTAGGCCGTCACGGGGTTTAGCCGGGCCAATTCACGCCGGGTTCAGTGACGTTTCGCCAGCTTTGCGCGATGGACAATGCACCCAAGCGCGGCTCCGCTCGCTTCAGAACCGCATTCAGCATGGGAGCGGCGATTTTCGCCGCGGCGCTTCCTTTTGGTCTTTCAGCGCAATCCGCGCAGCTTTCGAGCAGCCCGAATTACCACCTTTTGCAGTTGACGGTGGAAACCGGCAAAGTGGCGCGGGGTGCCTTTGAGACGAAGACCGAGGCGATCCGATCATGCGGTGACGCCCTGCAACTGGCGCGCGAATTGGATGCCGACGTAAAGCGCGACCGCTTCATTATGGACCATCA
>CALCCG010000227.1 GCA_937899785.1 uncultured Erythrobacter sp.
TCGTCTTCCGAATAGCGCAGCTCGGTGTAGCCGGTCATCGGGAAGTCTTTGCGGAAGGGGTGCCCTTCAAAGCCGTAATCGGTAAGGATGCGGCGAAGATCCTTGTTGCCCGCAAAGGTGACACCAAACATGTCGAACACTTCGCGCTCAAGCCAACCGGCGTTGGGCCACAAGGTTGTGACAGTGGGCACCGGCGTGTTCTCGTCGGTCGAACACTTCACCATGATCCGGTGGTTTTTGGTGAGCGACAGCAGCATGTAGACGATCTCGAACCGCTCAGGCCGCTCAGGATAGTCAGCGCCCGCGATTTCCATCATCTGCTGATAGGAATGATCATCGCGCAGAGGGCGCAGAACCGTCTCGATCTGGTCACGCTTGGCGGTGAGGATGATCTCCCCATGCTCTTCGCGCGCGTCGTCCAGCCAGACGCTGACGCTGGCCATCAGCGCGTCGAGAACGCCTTCGTTTGAGGCAAATTTGGGGGCGGAATGGACAGCCATCACCGATCCTCTTTCTTTCCACCGCCAAGAACAAGGCTAACCAGCCACATAAAGCCGTAAATCAGCACAACGCCCCCGATCACGGCCTGCCAAAAGAATGGGGAGGTAAATATGCCGAGAAATGGCAGAACGTAGATGAACGCCACGGCCATCCCGATCAGAATTACCGGGCCAAACGTCCGCCCGTAAAGCCCGTTCTTGCCCGAACTCATCGCTCGATTGTCCCCACGCGGCGGATCTTGCGCTGCAATTGCATCACGCCATAAAGCAAGGCTTCGGCGGTTGGAGGGCAGCCAGGTACATAGATGTCGACAGGCACAATCCGATCGCAGCCGCGCACAACCGAATAGCTGTAGTGGTAGTAACCACCGCCATTGGCGCAGGAACCCATGCTGATCACATATTTGGGATCCGACATCTGGTCATAGACCTTGCGAAGCGCCGGAGCCATCTTGTTGCACAAAGTCCCAGCGACAATCATGAGGTCAGACTGACGCGGGGATGCACGCGGGGCGGCACCAAAGCGCGCCATATCGTAACGCGGCATGTTCACGTGGATCATCTCGACCGCGCAGCACGCGAGGCCGAAAGTCATCCACCACAACGAGCCGGTGCGCGCCCAATTGAAAACGTCTTCGGGCGAGGTGACGAGGAAACCCTTGTCGTTCACTTCAGTTGAGAGCGCGTTGAAATACTCCGCGTCCGGCTGCTTCACCTCCCCGCCCTTGGCGGTGGGCATCATCTGTGCCGCCTCGTTCGCGTTCAGCGGAGCGGTCGGCGGGGTGATAATTGTGTTTGAGGAGTTGCTCATTCCCAGTCCAGAGCTCCCTTCTTCCACTCGTAAGTCAGGCCGATGGCCAGAATAGCGAGGAAGGTCATCATGCCGATCCAGCCGACCCAGCCGGTTTCACCCAGGCTGACGGCCCAGGGGAAGAGGAACGCGGCTTCCAAATCGAAGATGATGAAGCTGATCGCGACAAGGTAGACGCGCACATCGAACTGACTGCGCGCGTCTTCGAAAGCGGGAAAACCGCATTCGTACTCGGCCAGCTTGTCCGCGTTAGGTTTGTGAGCGCCTGTGAGACGCGAAACGCCCATAGGCAGGAACACGAAGAGCACGGAAAGGCCCAGCGCGATAAAGATGAATAACAGTATCGGCAGATACTGGCTGAGGTCGATCACAGCGATGGTGTCCAAGTTGATTTATCCCGGGTGTCACCTAGGCTTGTCGCGTTAGCGTGGCAAGGGCGCGACTCGGGCAAAACTGCGTATGATTGTTGCGCGAAATCGAACGCTATCAAAGGTGGTTCGCAGTTGTTGCAAGCCGCCCTCCAAAAACGCTTTTACTTCATCATGTTAGCAACCGCTTTCTCGGTGGCCTTTCCATAAGGCGGCTTGAACCCGCCCAGCTTGGCGATATCGATCTTGGGCTGGTGGTACACACTGCGCGCATGGCTGAATTCGCGGAAGCCCTCGATCGCGTGGTAACTGCCGATGCCTGAGGGGCCAACGCCGCCAAACGGCAGGTCTTCCATCG
>CALCCG010000228.1 GCA_937899785.1 uncultured Erythrobacter sp.
ATTTCATGAGCAAAGGCCACATGCTGCCCGACGCGACAGCCATTCTGGGCGCGATCGACGTTGTGTTTGGGGAGTGTGATCGGTGAGGCCGCTTGCAATTCTCGATTCTTGGAACCGGGACTTTTGGGAAGACGCGGCAAGACGTTCTTCTGACGGTTTCTCATGGAATTGGGTCGTGCCACCCTCTGCGCTCCTAAAACTCGTAGTCGTGGTTGTTTTGCCGCTCGTGTTGTTGAATGGGTTCCTTTCGTTTCTCTTCGGGAGCGATGTGCAGGCTCTTAATGGTTTTGCCGGGCTTCTGCTCGCAGCAATCTCGATATCGCGGCGCTTCGCTTACCTGCGTGAAACTCCGAATGTAGGAAAGGAGAGGCACCGCAATGGCTGACCGTACCCCCGCACCCGATACGCCGGAACTGCGCGCGCGCTGGGGCTCTTTCCAATGGACGAAAGAGAACAAGGCCAAGGCGGACTATCACATCGCCAAATACCCCGAAGGCCGTCAGAAATCGGCGGTGATGGCGCTGCTTGATCTGGGTCAGCGTCAAGTTGGCGCGGAGACCGACACCCAAGGTTGGCTGCCGCTGCCGGTGATCGAATACATCGCCGACTATCTCGACATGCCGGTGATCCGCGTGCTCGAAGTCGCAACCTTCTATTTCATGTACAATATGAAGCCGGTGGGCAAATACCACGTGCAGGTCTGCGGCACGACGCCGTGCATGCTGCGCGGCTCTGACGATATTATCAGTGCCTGCAAGGCGCGCGGAATGGCCAAGGGCGAAGTCTCCGAAGATGGTCTTTGGACGCTGACCGAAGTGGAATGCATGGGCAATTGCGCCACCGCGCCGATGGTCCAGATCAACGACGACAATTACGAAGATTTGACGGTTGAGCGGCTTGACGCCGTGCTCGACGCGCTGGCCGAAGGCGAGCAACCCAAGACGGGCACGCAAGAGCCCGGTCGCCACACCTCCGAACCCAAGGATGGCGTCACCACGCTCAAAGAGATGGTCGACGCCAATCATGATTATCGGGGGGATTGGTGATGGCGGAGGCTTCGCAGAACAAGGCGATTGGTATCTCGTTTTTGGGTGCAGGCGTGGGCCTCAGTCTCGCTTTGGGCCTCGCGATTGACTGGGTGTTTGCGCCCGCTGGCGCAGCGATGGCTATCGTGGGCCTCGTTTTTCTGATCAAGGAAGAGGACGCCGAAGAGGGCGGGGACGAATGAACGGCGGTGTGCTCGCTCTGGCCTTTGCGGGCCTCCTTGGCTTTTGCGCGGGCGCGTATCTCGCCGCCCAAGGCGACCGCGCTTTGGGCGTTGCTCTGATGGGCATGGGTTTGGTGTTTCAGGCGCTGTGTTTGCGCCAGTTGAGAATGGCAAGGGTAAAGGATGAGAACGATGCTGGCTGACAAAGACCGCATCTTTACCAATGTCTATGGCTTCCAGGATTGGGGCCTTAAAGCGGCGCAAATGCGCGGCGATTGGGACAACACCAAAGCCTTGCTCGAGCGCGGGCCGGAATCGATCATCGAAGAGGTCAAGGCTTCGGGTCTTCGAGGCCGGGGCGGGGCGGGCTTTCCTACCGGTCTCAAATGGTCGTTCATGCCCAAGGAGAGCAAGGACGGACGTCCCAGCTTCCTTGTCATCAACGCCGACGAATCCGAGCCCGGATCGTGCAAGGACCGCGAGATCATCCGCCACGATCCGCACAAACTGGTCGAAGGCGCTCTTGTGGCGGGCTTCGCCATGCGCGCGCGGGCGGCTTACATCTACATTCGCGGCGAATATATTCGCGAGGCCGAGACGCTCCAGGCTGCGATTGACGAGGCGTATGACGCCGGACTGATCGGCAAGAATGCGAGCGGTTCGGGCTACGACTTCGATGTCTTCATGCACCGCGGCGCGGGCGCTTATATCTGCGGTGAAGAGACCGCGATGATTGAAAGCCTTGAAGGCAAGAAAGGCCAACCGCGCTTGAAGCCGCCCTTCCCGGCGGGCGCGGGGCTCTATGGTTGCCCGACCACGGTCAACAACGTGGAGAGCATCGCAGTGGCGCCGACGATCCTTCGTCGCGGGGCGAGCTGGTTCAACAGTTTTGGTCGAGAAAACAACGCGGGCACCAAGCTCTTTCAGATCAGCGGGCATGTCGAAAATCCCTGCGTGGTTGAGGAAGCGATGAGCATTCCGTTTGAGGAGCTGATCGAGAAGCATTGCGGCGGTATCAGAGGCGGGTGGGACAATCTGCTCGCGGTTATCCCGGGCGGTTCTTCGGTGCCACTGGTTCCCGCTGAGCAAATCCGGTCCGCCCCGATGGACTTTGACGGGCTGAAAGAGCTGGGTTCGGGCCTTGGCACGGCGGCTGTGATCGTGATGGACAAGTCCACCGACATCGTGCGCGCGATCAGCCGGTTGAGCTATTTCTACAAGCACGAAAGCTGCGGCCAATGCACGCCGTGCCGCGAGGGCACCGGGTGGATGTGGCGCGTTATGGAGCGCCGGCGCACGGGCGATGCGGCGATCGAAGAGATCGACATGCTTCAGGAAGTCACCAAACAAGTCGAAGGCCACACGATTTGCGCGCTTGGCGACGCCGCGGCGTGGCCGATCCAGGGCCTCATCCGTCACTTCCGCCCCGAGCTGGAACGCCGGATCGAAGAGCACAACGCGCAGTTTGCGCCTCAAGTCCGGGAGGCGGCGGAATGACACATTTGGCTGAGCTGAATATTGGAAAGTTCAAATATCCAACCGATGATCCGCGCATGGCTGGTTTTATGAATAACCTAGATCTGGTGAATGCAGTGGCTGAGCGGAGCCTGGGCTTCGTCTGGCGGCTCAAGGACGAAACCAACAACGCGACGAATTTTCGCATTGGCGATGATATGGCCCTCAATCTATCGGTTTGGGAAAGCGCCAAGTCGTTGGAAAATTTTGTGTTCAACACGATCCACGAGAAGTTTTACCGACGCAAGGAATTATGGTTCGAAGCGGCGGAAGAGCGGCATTTTGTCCTTTGGAATGTGCCCGTTGGGCATAGGCCTTCGGTGGATGAGGCGTGGGACAAGCTGCAAGATTATCAGCGAAATGGTCCGACGGAGCGGGCCTTTGGTTGGGCTGAAGTCATGAATGCCGTGCGCATGCGCTCGGTGCGATGCTCGGTGGGAAGCTAAATGCCTAAGGTCACCGTAGACGGCGAAGAAATCGAAGTCCCGGCGGGCGCGACGGTTCTGCAGGCGTGCGAGCTTGCGGGGAAGGAAATCCCGCGGTTCTGCTATCACGAACGCCTAAGCATTGCGGGCAATTGCCGCATGTGCCTCGTCGAAGTGAAGCCGGGACCGCCCAAGCCGCAGGCGTCTTGCGCGCTTCCCGCTGGCGAGGGTCAGGAAATCCGGACCGACACGCCGATGGTCAAGAAGGCCAGAGAGGGCGTGATGGAGTTCCTCCTCATAAACCACCCGCTCGATTGCCCGATTTGCGATCAGGGCGGCGAGTGCGACCTGCAAGACCAGTCGATGACCTATGGTCGCGGTGTTGCGCGCACGCAGGAGCATCGCCGCGCCGTCACCGAAAAGTACATGGGCCCGCTGATCAAGACGGTCATGACCCGCTGCATCCACTGCACACGCTGCGTGCGCTTCTCCGAGGAGATTGCGGGCGTGGACGAAATCGGCGCGCTCTATCGCGGCGAGGACATGCAGATCACGACCTATCTCGAACAGGCCGCCGCGCATGAGCTTTCGGCCAATGTCATTGATCTGTGCCCGGTTGGCGCGCTCACCTCGCGCCCCTACGCCTTCGAAGCGCGCCCGTGGGAATTGAAGCGCACGCTCAGCGTTGACGTCTCGGACGCGGTGGGGGCGAACATCTCGCTGCATTCGCGCGGGCGTGAAGTGATGCGCGCTCTGCCGCGTGTGAACGACGATGTGAACGAGGAGTGGCTGTCAGATAAGGGCCGCTATCAGGTTGATGGCCTGTCGAAGCGTCGTCTGGATAAGGTCTTTGTTCGCAAGGATGGCAAGCTTGCCGCTTCCAATTGGAACGAGGCCTTTGGTGCGATTGCGGCCGCGCTTGAAGCGGACAAGAGCTCCATCGCGGCGGTGGCTGGCGATATGGTCGATTGCGAGACGATGTTCGCCGCCAAGACGCTGCTCAAGGCTTGCGGCTCCTCGCTTATCGAAGCCCGCCAGACAGGCATGACCTATGATGTCTCGAACATCGCGGCGGTGAACTTCAACTCGACCTTTGCTGGGATTGAGACCGCCGATACGATCCTGGTCATCGGCAGCCATGTACGCTGGGAAGCGCCGCTGGTGAACCCGCGCATCCGCAAGGCTGCGAAGAATGGTGCGAAGGTCTTTGTCGTCGGCCCGGAATGGGAAACGACCTATCCGGCGGAGTTCCTGGGCAACGATCTCAAGATACTCAACCGCGTGCCCAAGGCTTTGGGCGATGTAATGAAGGCCGCAGAGCGCCCGGCGGTGATCTTGGGCGGCGCGGCTCTGGCAAAGGGCGCGCTGGCGCCCGCGCTCAAGCTGGTCGAGAAGTTCGACCTGGTCAAAGACGGTTGGAACGGCTTCAACGTGCTCCACATGAGCGCGGCGCGCATGGGCTCGCTGATGCTCGACTTTACCGTCGAAGGCGGCATGGCCGAAATCGCGGCGGCCAAGCCCAAGGTGGTCTTCAGCCTCGGCGCGGATGAGATGGATTTTTCGCCGTTCACGGACAGCCTCAAGGTCTATATCGGCCACCACGGCGACAAGGGCGCTCAGGCGGCGGATATCATCCTGCCCGCGGCTTCCTACGCCGAGAAGGACGGAACCTACGTCAACACGGAAGGGCGCGTTCAGTTCGCTGAAAAAGCGGTCTTTGCACCCGGCGACGCGCGCGAGGATTGGACGATCCTGCGCGCTCTGGCGGACGCGTTGGGTGTTGCTGTAGGCTTCGACAGTTTTGCCGAGTTGCAGGCCGCGATGATCGCCGAAGTGCCGGCTCTGGGTGAAGAGGCTCTCGCGGATTACGGCGCGCTTCCCAAGGCCGACGCGAGCGCCAAGGCGGAAGGCGAGATCACCGGATACCCGATTGCCGACTTCTACCTCACAAATCCAATCGCGCGCGCGAGCCAGGTCATGCAGCAATGCTCGGCCGAACTGCTTCATGGGGACGAGATCAAGGAGGCGGCGGAATGAGCGTCGCTCTGATCATAATCGGAGCGGTCGTTACGGCGATACTCTTGATCATTGCGATATTCAGGATCTCTGGCTGGATAACCATGCGCAAAACTAGCGAAGACCTTAAGACGAGTAGATCTGACGCGACCGAAATTCATGAAGTAAGGTGGCACGGCTAATGACCCCCTTCTTCCAATCGCTTGGCCTTCCTTACGAATGGGCCTGGACCATCGCGACGGTCTTGGGGATCGTCATTATTTCGCTCCTCGTCATGTTTGCCGTGGCGATGGTGATCTATGTCGATCGCAAAGTGCTGGGCGCGATTATGCTGCGACGGGGCCCGAACGTGGTGGGGCCGTTTGGATTGCTCCAAAGCTTTGCGGACGGGCTCAAGGTCTTCCTGCAAGAGACGATCATCCCAAGCGCCGCGAACAAGGGCATTTTCCTGCTCGCGCCGATCATCACCTTCACCGTGGCGCTCGCCGCGTGGGCGGTGATCCCGTTCAGCGACGGCGTGGTGATGGCGGATATCAATGTCGGCCTTCTCTACATCCTCGCGATAAGCTCACTCGGTGTCTACGGAGTCGTCATGAGCGGGTGGGCGTCAAACTCGAAATACCCATTCTTCTCGGCCATGCGTGCGGCGGCGCAGATGATCTCTTACGAGGTTTCGATCGGCTTTGTGCTGGTGTGCGTGGTGCTGTTTGTCGGCTCATTCAATATGAGCGAGATCGTGATGAGCCAGAAGGGCTTTTGCCTTGGCGTCATCAACGCGCATTTTGTGCACCCGCTGCTCTTCCCGATGTTCGTCGTGTTCTTCATTTCGGCGCTGGCGGAAACCGCACGCGCGCCGTTTGACCTGACCGAAGCGGAGAGCGAGCTCGTCGCCGGGTATCAGACCGAATATTCGAGCATGGCCTTCGCGCTGTTCTGGCTGGGCGAATACGCCAACATACTGCTGATGTGCTCGCTTTGCACGCTGCTGTTCTTCGGCGGATGGCTGCCCCCGCTTGAGCTGGCGTTCCTGTATTGGGTCCCGGGTATTGTCTGGTTCCTTTTGAAGACCTTTATGTTCTTCTTCATGTTCAGCTGGATCTGGGCGACCGTTCCCCGGTACCGCTATGACCAGCTGATGCGGCTTGGCTGGAAGGTCTTCCTGCCGATGAGCCTGATCTTCGTAGCTGTAATCAGCGGCTACCTGATGGCGATAGGGCATTTCGGATGATTGGGAAGGCTTCAATCGTGCTCCTTGCCGTCGCCTCCTCAACCGCGGCATCGGCGCAGTCATACGCGTGTTCGTTCGGTAACATCTATGCATTGAGCTCCAGCGACGAGGGTGTTTCGGGATCGCCGATCCAATTTGGACAGGAAACCAATCCGGCCTGGATGTTCGACCTTATCAAGACCGAACGTGAGATTGAGATTGTCTGGCCATCAAGCCCGCTCCAGTTTGAGGGCAAGCGTCCTGCGATCCAAACTGGCCCTTCTTCTTTCGCGGTGTTCGTCGTTGGCAGGGGGCCCTGCATGTTCACCGAAGGTCACTGCGGCGGGACGCTTCACTACGCTGCGCAGGACGACGGCTCACTCAAATTTCATTTCCAGCCTATCGCATTGACTCGGTTCGAAGACGGTCGTCGTGAACCACTGAAAGTCTTGGCCGAAGGCAAGTGCATTCCAGCGGATGAGGAAGAATGACCACCGCAACCCAGCTCCTCAAATCGTTCACCCTGTGGGAATTTCTGAAAGCCCACGCGCTGACCTTGAAGTATTTCTTCAAGCCCAAGGTGACGATCAACTATCCTTTCGAGAAGTCGCCGCTTTCCCCGCGTTTTCGCGGCGAGCACGCGCTGCGTCGATATCCCAACGGGGAAGAGCGCTGCATTGCCTGCAAATTGTGCGAAGCGGTCTGCCCCGCGCAGGCGATCACCATCGAGAGCGAGCCGCGTGTTTTTGAAGATGCGGACGGAACCGTCCGGGGGGACGGCAGCCGCCGCACCACGCGCTACGATATCGACATGACGAAGTGCATCTATTGCGGCTTTTGTCAGGAGGCCTGCCCGGTCGACGCGATCGTCGAAGGGCCAAACTTCGAATACGCCACCGAAACGCGTGAGGAGCTGCTTTACGACAAGGCCAAATTGCTCGCCAATGGTGACAAATGGGAACGGGCCATCGCGGCCAATCTTGAAGCGGATGCACCCTATCGCTAGGGCGCAGCCTGCAGGACATACGGGACACGCGAATCCGGCCTCGGCGATCCGCCGGGACGAGCCTTCGCCAGGGACTAGGGATCAAAAAACCACGGCTTCCGCTGTGGGGGTAATCGCATGATACAGGCAATCGCCTTCTACCTCTTTGCAAGCGTCGTCGTTGCAAGCGCTGTCATGGTTATCATGGCGCGCAACCCGGTGCATTCGGTCCTGTGGCTGATCCTCGCTTTCTTCAACGCGGCCGGCCTGATGGTCCTGGTGGGCGCTGAGTTTATCGCGATGCTGCTGGTGATCGTCTATGTGGGCGCTGTGGCCGTGCTGTTCCTGTTTGTGGTCATGATGCTCGACATCGATTTCGCTGCCATGCGCGCCGGGTTCATCAAGAACTTCCCGCTCGGGATTGCGATCGCTGCGATCTTGCTGGCGGAGCTGATGCTGGCCGTGGGCGCCTATGGCGCTGGAGGCATTGAGTTGGGCGAGGCTGACGGTACCGCCGTGGCCGCTGTCGGGCAGAGCAACATCGAAGCGATCGGCGCGCTGCTCTATGGTCGCTACATCGTCCTGTTTGAGATCGCCGGTATCATCCTGCTGGTCGCGATGATCGGCGCGATCGTCCTCACACACCGCGATCCCAAGCCGGGCGCGCGGGGCCGTCAGGACATCGGCAAGCAGATCGCGCGTCGTCCAGAGGACGCCACCGTTACGAAACGGCCGACCGGCGGCGAGGGGGTCGAGCTGTGATGGGACCGATAGGTACCGAACACTACCTGGTGGGCGGCGCGATCCTGTTCGTTCTGGGCGTGCTGGGCATATTCCTCAACCGCAAGAACGTCATCGTCATTCTGATGGCGGTGGAGCTCATTTTGCTCGCGGTGAACATCAACCTCGTCGCGTTCAGCGCGTTCATGCAGGATCTGGTGGGGCAGGTCTTTGCGATGCTGGTGCTGACGGTTGCGGCGGGTGAGGCGGCCATTGGGCTGGCGATCCTTGTCATCTACTTCCGTGGTCGCGGCACCATTGCGGTCGACGATGTGAACCGGATGAAGGGGTAGGGCGCCGTGGATCCGATCCTTATTATCGTCTTCGCTCCGCTGATTGCGGCCATCATCGCCGGGTTCGGCAACCGCATGATCGGCAATGCGCCGGCGAAGGTTGTGACCACGGGCGCGCTGTTCCTGTCCGCGGGACTTAGCTGGCCGATCTTTATCGGCTTTCTGACGGGCAGCGCTGAGGCTGAAGTCGTGCCCGTGCTGACCTGGGTGAAGTCGGGCGCGCTGACGTTCGATTGGTCGCTGCGGATCGACACGCTGACAGCGGTGATGCTGGTGGTGATCAACTCCGTTTCCGCGCTCGTCCACCTCTACAGCTGGGGCTATATGGAGGAAGACGAGAGCCAACCGCGCTTCTTCGCCTATCTCTCGCTGTTCACCTTCGCCATGCTGATGCTGGTGACGGCCGACAACCTCGTCCAGATGTTCTTTGGCTGGGAAGGTGTGGGTGTCGCCTCCTACCTGCTGATTGGCTTCTACTATCGCAAGCCGTCTGCTGGTGCCGCGGCGATCAAGGCGTTCGTGGTCAACCGCGTTGGTGATTTTGGCTTCGCGCTGGGTATCTTTGCGCTCTATCTGGTGACCGACAGCATCAAGTTTGATGACATTTTTGCTGCGATCCCGGACTTGCAGGACCACACGCTGACATTCCTGTGGCGCGACTGGAACACGCTGAACCTGATTGCCTTCCTGCTGTTCATCGGCGCGATGGGGAAATCGCCGAAACTGTTCCTGCACAC
>CALCCG010000229.1 GCA_937899785.1 uncultured Erythrobacter sp.
CGTCCTTGCCCTGTTGCACCAGAGCGTAGACCAGCCATTCGGCGTAATGCCCACAGTGATAGGCGTATCCGCGCGCCGCGTCGTCCGCCGCCATGGCCAGCACATTGGCCTTTTCCGACGCCTCCCATTCGCCCAGCGCGTTGTAAATGTGGCTGATCATATGCTGAGCGTGACCCGCATCGGGCGCAACGCCCGCGTAACGCTCCGCCATACGCCGCCCCAGCGCGGCGTGCACCGGATCATCGTACGAGTGAATCAGGTAATGCAGAATGCCGGGGTGCTTTTCGTGCGTCATAAAGCCCGGCTCCAGCACACCGGCGGCCTGCATGTAGAGCGCGATATCGCGCCCGCCATGCGAGATCCCCAGCGTGGCGAGACCCGTAAAAGCGCGCACATCGACGTTATCGGGTTCCTTCGCCAGAAAGGCGCGCATGATTTTCAGGTAATCGTGATCGCGCTCTTCCTTGGTGCCTTCGGGGCCAAACAAAGCCTCGACAGCCGATAGCCAAACGGCCTCGGGGCCCGTGCGTGCGAGGGCAAAGCGTTCTTCTGGCGTGGGGGCCAGTTTGGCCAAAACGGCCTGCGCCGCCGCGCGGTCCTGTTCTTCCCAAAGCGGATGATTGTGCGTCATCGCCTCGCCCCAATAGGGCATCACCCAAGTGGGATCAGCGGCTTGCGCTTTACGAAACGCGGCGGCGGCGCGGCGGTATTCAAAATTGTGCAGCAACGCGAGACCGCGCACAAACTGATCGTGCGCTTCGCCCGTCACACCGGTTTCGAACACCATATACTCGGTGCCCACGCGTTCACCGGCAGCCTCGCTTGCGGCGGAATGCTGATGCCCATCCATCGCCGCCAGCGATATCGGCGTGATTGATAAAGCGGCGGCGGTAAGCGCGATGCGGATCATCGAAAATCCCTCCCAAGATTAGAGCCATGGCACTGTCGCTCAAAGTGGAGCGTTTGTACAAGGTCAAAGTCGAAAATGCCGCCTCGCTGCCAGCCTCTTGCGCTGGAATCGGGCACCCGATGTCGCGCTGCTACAATGGCGCGCCAATGACGCTCGGATACAAGGAACTATGGTCGCGAGCCGATATCTGGATGGACCTGAGCCAACAGCAAACGGTTCTTCAAGGCCAAACTCCAGGGCTTTGAGGGCGACGCGGGTCCAAGGGACCTCCACTCTTGCCGCGTCGCCCAAGCTGCGCGCCATAGACAAAAGCAGCGATGCCTATAGCCTTACCTATTTCGATCCGCCGCCCGGGCTTGAGCGGTATATTCTGACACTGTTTGAAATACGCTTTCATTCGTCTTCGATCGAAGGTTTGCACCCAGCCGCTTTGGGCCAATTGTCCCTGACGCTGCGTGGACGCATCAAGGTGGATTTCGGTGAACGAGAGGACGATGTTGGCGGCTCGCCCATCCTGTTCAACGCGTTTGATGTCGCCACACCCTACCGCGCCGACGGATCCTTGTGGTGCCTTGGGGCCTCGCTATCACCGTATGGCTGGGCCGCGCTTACACAGGCGTCGCGCAAGGAATATGGCAACAGGGTCATCCCCGCCAGCGAACGGCTTGGGCCCGCGGTTGATCGGCTGAACACCCTCGTGTCGCAAAAGCGGCTGAGCGATCAATGGTCGGCTGAGCGAGCCTGCCTCGAAGTTGCCAACTGGATTCGCGAGCGTTTGTCGTCGATCCCGGCCGAGCATCAAGCCATCATTGATCGCACGCTTGCCTGGCTTGGTTCGTCGCTCAATCCGCCGGTCGAAGAGCTATTCGAAGGGTCCACCTATTCGCGCCGACAGACAGAGCGGCTGGTGCAGCAATATTTCGGTTTTCCTCCGCGAGGGCTTGCGCGCAAGTTTCGCGCGCTCCGCGCCGCCAATCTGCTGGCTCAGCCCAATTTGACCGACGAAGGGGAAGCGGAGATCGCCTGCGCCTTTGTCGACCAGCCGCATATGATCCGCGAGATTCGCCGGTTTTGCGGCTACACGCCGTCGCGCCTTGGCGGTTCGGGCGACGCGATGTTCCTGCGCCTCACCAATATGCACAACCTTGACCGGTTCAGGCCCTACCGTCCCATCGGGAAAGGCGACCGGACGGATGGGCCGCCGCTTTAACGCGCTAAGGCGATTTCAGGTGTACAGAAGCAGCCTCAGCGCCGCTTCAGCTTCAGATCAAACCCGCCGACGCCAGCAACCACCACCACCTGCTCCACCGCTTCGCGATCATCGATGCGCCTGAGGCGCGCCATCGCTTCGCCCGTGGAGAGCGGGAGCGCGCTTTCGCCGTCTTGCGGCTTGGCGCGTTCAAGCGCGCGCAATTGGCTGATAGACAAGCGATCCGCCAAGCGCGGGCCCATACAGGCGGCCATGGGTTCGGGCACGCGGTTGTCGAGCAAAGCATGCTCGATACGCGCCGCTGTTACCTGCTCAAGAGCGCCATCGTCGCGCAGGATAAACCACGCGCCGCCACCCAGAACGATGGCCAAGGCCAGAATGAAAAGACCGCGCAGCATGGGCTCACGCAACCCCGTTTGTTCAATCCAGCGCCTTGACGATCTCTTCGACCATCTTCTTCGCGTCCGACAGCAGCATCACGGTCTGGTTCATATAGAACACGTCGTTGTCGACACCGGCGTAGCCGACACCGCCCATCGAGCGCTTGATGAAGAAGACCTGCTTGGCTTTGTCG
>CALCCG010000230.1 GCA_937899785.1 uncultured Erythrobacter sp.
TCGTGCTCGACTGCGCTCACAATGCGCCGCTTCGCCTTGCTGCGGTTGAGCGCGATCCACAGGGCCTCGCTCGCGCCGCTGGTGAATATCAGTTCGCCTTCCCACCCCCGCGCGCGCTTGATCCGCTCGCGCGCATCCTCAAGCGCCTGCTTGGCCTTGCGGCCTTCGGCATGCGGTGAGGACGGGTTAGCCCAAATGCGAAACCCCTCCTCCATCGCCGCCCTTGCTTCGGGGCGTAGCGGAGAGGTCGCGGCGTGATCGAGATAAATGCGTGTCATAAGCCACTTATTGCGAAACGTTCTCAATAATTTGCGTTGTGCGGTGGGTCTCGTATATAGGCCCCGCAACCAAACGCACTAGCCGGTGCGTCGCGCCATCCAAGTCAAATAAGGGTATTGCATGCCATCCGTGATCTTTCCCGGCCCCGAAGGCCGTCTCGAAGGCCGTTTTTCTCCGCCCCCGCGCCCGCGCGCGCCAGTGGCGATGATCCTCCATCCGCACCCCGAGGGCGGCGGCACTATGAACGATCGGATCGTGCAGCGGCTCTACAAGACCTTTGTCGATCGCGGCTTTGCCACCTTGCGCTTTAACTTTCGCGGGGTTGGCCGGAGCCAGGGCAGCTTTGACAGCGGCGTGGGCGAACTGTCCGACGCGGCTTCTGCGCTCGATTGGGTGCAGTCGATCCACCCCGAAGCGCAGACGACCTGGGTCGCGGGCTATTCCTTTGGCGCGCTCATAGGCATGCAGCTCTTGATGCGGCGTCCCGAAGTACGCGGCTTTATCTCGGTCGCGCCGCCGGCGAACATGTACGACTTCAGCTTCCTTGCCCCCTGCCCGGCCTCGGGCATCTTTGTGCAAGGCGCCGCGGACACGGTGGTGCAGCCGAGCGCAGTTCAAAAGCTGGTCGACAAGCTGCGCACCCAGCGCCACATCACCATTCACCACGATGAGATTCCGCGCGCCAACCACTTCTTCGAAAACGAGATGGAAGACATGATGGCGAGCGTCGACAACTATCTCGATTTCCGGCTCTCGCCCGATTGCCCGATCAAGTAGACGTACGTCCAAGCCTATTCGCGTTCTGACCGCGCGGCGCATCCCTTAAAGCGGGGACGCCGTGTTACCCCCGGTGGACGCTCTCCGCACGGCGACTAAGGATTGACCCGTACCCGTCACGCGAACAAACCTGAGGATTGTCGCTTAGCTCGCTCTGACCAATCGGACCGGTTTGAGGAACACGGCCAATGGACGAAAGCCTGGTGGAAGAAAGCCGCAAGCACCATCGCGCGCAGCTCGAACACGAAAGCGCGCTCAGCGCGGGCCTTCAGCAATATATGCGCTTTGTCATTTCCGGCGCGTTAGCGATCGCTGCGTATCTGGCGCTCTTTGAAGTCTTCCGGCTGTTTCTGGATTTGCCCATTTGGGCTGCTAGCGTCGGTGCCTATGTCTTGGCCACGATCTTGAATTACCTGCTAAACTACCACTGGTCGTTCGCGGCGCATGGCCCTCACAACCGCACGCTCGCGAAGTATGCTTTCATCGCTTTGTTGAGCGTGTCGCTCAACGGTTTCATCGTGCCTTTGCTGGTGAACTTCGGACTTCCTCCCACTCTTTCAGCCTTTGCCTTCGCCATAACCTGGCCGATCGTGTCCTTCTTCGCGCAAAAGCACTGGGCCTTTAAAAGCGCGTGATTCGTCGGCACAAAGCGCGCGCGGATGGAAGAAAGTTTCAAAACACACACCCGTTGCAGGCTGCGACCGGTCTCAAACAGCAACGCGAAACAATTTTGAAATAAGGACTTAGATCGGTAGCCTCCTGTCCGAGCGTCTCCCCCAACACAATCGGCGCTCACGTGACGAAACGGACAATGAGGAGATCCCTCGATGAATTACGTTGCTCAATCCCGAACGCCCAACGCGGGCGCGCTGCTTGGCTCGCTCGCTATTCCCGCTGGCGTTGGCGCGCTTTTGATCACCAGCTTGGCGGTGACCTATGTTTTGCCGCCACCCGAGGAAAACCCGGCTGGGTTCACGCTTACTCCAACCCCGATCGATCCTCCCCCGCCCGAGGTGATTGAGCCTGAGACACCCACGCCGACCGCGGTGCCTAAAGTGTCCAAACCCGTGACGCCCGATACGCCTTTCGTCTTTGATCCGGGACCCGCGATCCAGACCGACCCGATCTCCACGTTCGACGACACCGTTCTGGTCTTGCCGCCGGTTGACCTTCCCGGAGAGGTCTCCGGACCGCCCGGCCCTGCGCCCAGCCCCATGGCTGACCCGATCGCTGCACTCCCGCGCGGCGCTCCGGGGAGCTGGATCACCACTGACGACTACCGCACCATCTGGCTCAACCGAGGTTTCTCAGGAACCGCGCGCTTTACGCTTGAAATCGACGCGCGCGGGCGGGTGAGTGATTGCACCATCACCGCCTCGACCGGGCACTCAGTGCTCGACGGAGCAACCTGCCGGCTGCTGACACGCCGCGCCCGGTTTACGCCTGCGCGCGATGGGTTGGGAGACAAAGTGCCGGGCAGCTTTTCCAGTTCGGTCACCTGGCAGATACCGGACTAGGGGGTATTCTGAGGCCGGGGGCTACCCGTCTCCGGCCTCTTCAATCTTCTCTATCGGCGCGATTCCATCGGCACCGGGCAGCGTCCAGATGAGGACGTTGACCACCGCTACGGCGGCAAGGATGATCATAAGGACGGGTTTGGTCGCGTCTCCGGTTTGGCGCCACAACGCGAACGCTCCCACCAAAAGCGCAAGAGCCGCCAGCATCACGAGCGACAGAGTGAGGCCAACATTGCCGGCGAATTCGGTTATGGCGTCCCAGATTTCGGACATCGCCGCTCAAATCCTATCGCTTGGTCGCGCCGCGTTGCGCGGCCCTCCTTTAGCGCAGCATCGCGGTGCAAGTCGATCCTGAAGCGCCCGCTCACAAGGGCGCATTGCTCACCAGAGTCTTGCCAGCTAGACCCTCGTGCATGACGAAAGCTCCAACCGATTTCACGCGCCGCCAGGCTCTCTGCGGTCTGAGCGGTGTCTCCGTTGTGGCGCTGACCGGAGGCTGCGCGAGCACGGCGCTGAGCGACACGCGCACCCCAATGGCGCTGACCGGGCCCGATAAGAAACTCGACGAGATTGCCTACGCCATGCTGCGCCAGGAACCGGGCCGGGCGACCGGGCTGGGCGTTGACACGGGCGCGTTTGCCGATTGGCGCGGCACATGGGGCAAGCCGGGCGAAACGGGCCGCGAAGCCTATCGCGCGACCCTCACCGAGTTGGTCGAAGACGCCCGCACCTACCCCAAAGAGGGCCTGACTCCAGACCAGCGGATAGGCTTTGAAGTGGTCGAAACCGCCTTTGACAGCGCGCTCAAAGGCATGGCGCTGCCCTATGGCGATGTGGCGGTCGGAAGTTGGCGCAACGCACCCTATATCGTGATCCAGAACGTCGGCGGCTATCTCGATTTCCCGCGCGCCATGGCGGCGACGCAGCCGGTCAAGACCGCTGAGGATGTCGATTTCTACATGGCGAGACTGGCCGAGATCCCCGCTGTTCTCGAGGGCGAATTGGAGCGCGTCAAAGAGGCGCGGTCCTTTGGGGTTATCCCGCCCGGCTTTTTGCTTGAAAAGACCGCGAACCAACTTGAATTGACCGCCAAGGCGGCGGGCCGCGGCGACTTGTTTATCCGCGATTTCGAGCAACTCTTGGATCGGGCGGGCTTGCCCGAAGACCACGCCGTCAAGGCCACCCAATATGTTGTCGGGCCGATCCGTGAGGCGCTCGAGAAGCAGTTTTTGGAGATCAACTCGCAGCGCGCTGAAGCGACGTCAGACGCAGGCATGTGGGCCCAGCCTGAGGGCGAGGCGTGGTATTCCTGGTCGACACAAGCCTCGACCACCACAGGCCTTTCGCCCGATGAAATCCACGAACAGGGGCTGGAAGAGCTTGCCGAGCTGCACGCGCGGATGGACCCGATCCTTCAGGAAATCGGCTACACCAAGGGCACGGTGGGTGAACGCATGCAGGCGCTGGGCCGGGACAAGCGCTATCAGTTTTCGGCCGGGGATGAGGGCCGCCGGGAGATCCTGGATTTTATCGACACGCAGGTGGCCACGATCCGCGCGCAATTGCCGCGCGCGTTCACCACTCTGGTCGACCCGCCATTCGAAGTGCGCCGCATCCCGATCGCCGAGGAAGTCGGCGCACCGGGGGCGTATGGTGGCGGGGGCAGCAAGGATGGCTCGATCCCCGGACGCTTTTGGATCAATCTGAGAACACCTGATCTCCACCGCAAATACGACCTGCCCGACCTCACCTTCCACGAAGCGTTTCCAGGCCATGTCTGGGAGGCGGCCTATTCGAACCGCTTGCCGCTGATCCGCTCAATCCTCGCCTTCAACGCTTTTAGCGAAGGCTGGGCGCTTTACGCAGAGCAGCTCGCAGATGAGCTTGGTGTCTATGACGATTTCAAGGTTGGTCGGCTTGGATACCTTCAGGCGATCGCCTTTCGCGCCTGTCGTCTGGTGGTCGACACCGGGCTCCATCACAAACGCTGGACACGCGAGGAAGCCAACCGCTTCTTTGTCGAACGCAACGGGTCCAAAGTCGAAGAGGTCGCCAGCGAGGTCGATCGCTATTGCAGCTGGCCGGGCCAGGCGTGCGGCTATAAGATCGGGCACTCGGAAATTCTGCGCCAGCGCGAGAGAGCCAAGGCTGAGCTGGGCGACGCTTACGATTTCAGAGAGTTCAACACCGCCGTCATAATGGGCGGCAACGCGCCGCTTAACGTGGTGGGCAATACGGTGAGCCGGTATATTGAAAGAGCAAAGAGTTGAGATCACCAGCCATTGCAGTTGAACAAATGGTTCTCTTAACGCTCGACGTCTTTGCACGAGACGCTGTCAGCGCTTGTCGTGTATGGCGCGCGCCATCGAGCCACAGCACAAGGAGCGGATGAGCCACGCCACAAAGCCGTTGAAGCCAAAAACGGGCAGTCGCGTTTCGCATCCCAGGCGTCCTACCGAGCGACCGCTTCGGAAATGTTCTCACCAAGGATAAGTGTCCTGCTTGGCCGCTGACCGAGCGATTGCATAATCCGGTGGCACTCACCATTTCTCGACAATCCCGTCAGACGGTTACGGACCAGAAGGAGACGCATCATGGAAGCGATCGGCGAAGACCTTGAAACCATGCGGCGCGTGCCGCTTGCCCAAGCGCATGTTGATGCAATCTTCGAGATTGGTGGTGAGCGAATCTACACCAAAGGCGAGGTGGTCGCGGAAATTGGCGAACCAATGGACAAGTTCGTCTATGTGGTTGAAGGCGAGCTTGAGGTTGTTAATCCCTACACCAACGAACGGCTCCTGGAATCCGCGCTTGGCCCGACGCAGTTCATGGGTGAGATCGGCTTTCTCAATCGCGGTGCCAACTATCTGAGGATGCGCGCCGCGGTCGACACGCGCGTTATCGAAGCCCCACGTGTGGCCATGCTCGATCTGATGAGCCGGGTGCCAGAGCTGTCTGACCACATCATCCAGGTTTTTGCAGCGCGCCGACGCAAGCAGTTTGAACTCTCCAACGGTGCGGTCAAATGCATCGGCGCGGATCGCGATCCGGCGGTGCAGGCCGTGGAACGCTTTCTTTCACGCAACCGCATCCCGTTTGAAAGCTATGACCTTGATGCGTCCGACGCCGAGACCACCAAGGTCTGCGATGTCACCGGACACCAGCCTTCGGTGATCCTCGGCGCCAGCGAAAGGCTTGCGGAACCCACCCCCCGCAAGGTGGCGCAATATCTTGGACTCGATCTCGATATCTGCACGAAGCAAGAATACGATTTGCTCATCGTTGGCGGCGGCCCGGCGGGCGTTGCTGCGGCGGTCTACGCCGGTTCGGAGGGACTAAGCGCGCTTGTCGTCGAAGACACCGCGATTGGTGGCCAAGCGGGCACGTCGAGCCGGATCGAGAACTATATGGGCTTTTACACCGGTATCAGTGGCGCTGATCTGACCTATCGCGGACAGATCCAGGCGATGCGCTTTGGCACCCGCTTTGCGATGCCGCGCCGAGTCGAAGGTTTGATGAAGCGTGAGGATGGCTCGTTCTGCGCCACGCTCGAAGACGGGCAGGAAGTGTGCGCGGGTGCGGTGCTGGTCTCAACCGGCGTGCAGTACCGCAGACTGCCGCTCGATAATCTGCAAGAGCTTGAAGGCTCCGGCGTGTTCTATTCAGCGACTGAGATGGAAGCGCGCTTTTGCGGACAAAGCGAAGTCGTGGTGATCGGGGGTGGCAATTCGGCCGGGCAAGCCGCGATGTTCCTTTCGCGCGCGGCACACCATGTGCATCTCGTCGTGCGCTCGGGCAGTTTGGCGGCGTCGATGTCGAGCTATTTGTCCAGTCGGTTGGAAGCGGATCCCAAGATCACCATCCATTACCACACGACCGTAACGGAGCTGCGCGGCGAAGACTGGTTGGAGGGCGTGACCTTCACAACGCCGGATGGCGAAAAGCCGATCAACGCCAAGGCCTTGTTTATCATGATCGGCGCCGCGCCCAACACCGATTGGCTTTCCGGTCTGGTGGAAACCGACGAGAAAGGCTTTGTGCTGACCGGCCAGGATGTGGGACGCGCGAGCCCGTTTGAAACCGGAACAGACGGCGTCTTCGCTGTCGGCGACGTGCGCTCAGGTTCCGTTAAACGCGTCGCGAGCTCGGTGGGTGAAGGCTCGGTCGTGGTGAGCCGCATCTGGAGCTATTTGGACGACCTGAAGAACACGCCTGCCGCAGCGGAGTAAAAAAGCGCACTGTCGCACGGATCAAACCGATTGATTTCATTTCGTCCGCCTAGAGAGGGTGACGGAGCGATTGAGACTACGCCGTAAAGCCCAATTTGTCGTATCAAGCCGCCGACGATTGATCCCGGAATGCCACCGGTGGCGCTGACCGCCATCGATCTGAGCGCGCCGGTGTTCGGTAACATTTGGACTAAGGCTTTTAGCGGTCCTTGCCCCCTATTTCCGTTCTTCGATTATCAGCGACGAACCCGCGGCCTTACTTCTT
>CALCCG010000231.1 GCA_937899785.1 uncultured Erythrobacter sp.
CGGCCCCGGCCATGCTTCAGAGATCAGATTTCCCGATACGGGAAGCGTGCAAGCCGGCACGACGCCTCATGAGAGAGCCGCGGCTGTGTTTTGTTTCTGGCTGTGACAAGAACACCGGAGTTCAAATAGAGCGTCTTCCTCGATTCTACCCATGTTTGAGTTTTGCGGGCGTTACTTTTCACACGATCTTTCTGGCCACTTTGGATCACCATATGCCGAAGCGATCGGCCTTTCGACGCTAGTTGCCTAGCGTCTTTTCTTCAGGTCGCGGGTCGAGTTCGTCTTTCCGTTATCTTGCATAGTTAACAACCACATGAGAGTTCTTAACCAACGCTTTACTCTTGGCTGCCATCGCAGTGGGCGGGACACTGCGAGGGAACCAATGGCTCAGGGTAATGAGAACGTTAACGCCAGCGATCGTCGGATCGGCGATCGCCGTGTTGCGCGCAAGCCCTTTGACGGCCCCGACCGTCGCAAAAGGGAGCGCCGCTCTGGTGCCGACCGGCGTCGGTCGGAGCGAGAGGAAAACCCTTGGCTCTCGGACGATTAAACTTCGCCAAAAAAGAGAGAAGAGCCCGCCCTGGCCAGAGATCGCCGTAAGCGGCCACGCCTTTGAGTTGCGCCGTTCAAGCCGGAGGTCGATTGGACCATCGTACGCGGTGTTTCATGCGTCGCTGAACAAGACCAAGAACGCTTTCTTTAGGCGCACTCAGAGAGCTGAGATCAAGATAGCGAAGGGTCAGCCAACCACCGTGACAAAGCTGTCAATCACACGTTTCGTGCCGTGGTCTTCAAACTCGATCTCAAGCTTGTTGCCTTCCTGATCAACCACGCAGCCAACGCCGAATTTCGCATGATTGACCATAGCGCCAATCCGGATATCCGGGCGCGGCGCTGCGGCAAAGCTGGCGGCGCTCCGGCCCGCTTCGGCGACGCGGCGTTGCTTGGTCTGGTAACCGCTCTCAATCGCGCGCTGCCAGCCCGGGCCGCGGGTCTGCGCGCGCGCCGGCGTTTGTTGCGCGACATGGGCAAACGGGTCTTCGTTTTCGGACCACTTGGCGCGCCAACGCGACGCGCCGCCGGTCATGGTCGTTTCTTGATCGATGTGCTCTTCGGGCAATTCCTCGATGAAGCGCGAGGGGATTGAGCTGGTCCACTGGCCGTAAATGCGCCGGTTCGAAGCGTGCAGGATCGTGCATTGCCGCCGCGCGCGGGTGATCGCGACATAGGCGAGGCGGCGCTCTTCCTCGACGCTCGCGAGGCCCCCTTCGTCAATGGCGCGCTGCGAAGGGAAAACGCCTTCTTCCCAACCCACGCAAAAGACGTTGTCGAATTCCAGGCCTTTGGCGGCGTGGATCGTCATGATCGTGACGGTTTCCTCCGCATCGCCGCGATCATTGTCCATGACCAGGGAGACATGCTCGAGGAAGTCACCAAGCGTCTCATACTCTTCCATCGCACGCGCCAGTTCGGAAAGGTTCTCTGCACGCCCCGCGCTTTCGGCCGAGCGATCCTTGGAGAGCATTTCGTTATAGCCGCATTCGTCGAGCACCAGCCGGAGCACGTCCGCCGGGCTTAGCGTCTTCGCCGCCTCGCGCCACGCCAGAAACTGGCGCATCAGCCCGCCGATTGCGCTCGCCGCGCGCTTGGGCAATTCGTCGGTGTCAGCCAGTTCGAGCGAGGCCGCCGCCAGCGGCATGCCGGTGCGCCGCGCATGCTGGTGCATCTTCTCAAGCGTTTTCGAGCCGAGCCCACGCTTAGGCTGGTTGTAGATCCGCTCAAACGCCAGATCGTCTTGCGGCTGCGCGATCACGCGAAGATAGGCAAGGGCGTCACGGATCTCCGCTCGTTCATAAAAGCGAAATCCACCAATAATCCGGTAATTGACCCCAATCTGGATGAAGCGGTCTTCAAATTCGCGCGTTTGATATTGCGCTCGTACCAGGATGGCGACCTGATCCAACGGCGCGCCTTCGCCCTCCAGCCGTTCGATCTCTTCGCCGACGCGGCGCGCTTCTTCGGGTGCGTCCCAGACACCGATAACGCGGACCTTGTCGCCGCCATTCGCCTCAGTCCAAAGTGTCTTTTCGTGTCGGTGCGAATTGGCGCGGATCAGGCCTGAAGCGGCGCCAAGGATATGGGGCGTGGAGCGGTAGTTCTGTTCCAGGCGCACCACATGGGCGCCGGGAAAATCCTTCTCAAAGCGCAAGATGTTTGCGACTTCGGCGCCCCGCCAGGAATAGATCGACTGGTCATCATCGCCCACCACGCAGATATTCTTGTGAGCCTGCGCCAGCAGCCGCAGCCACAGATATTGGACCGCGTTGGTGTCCTGATATTCGTCAACGAGGATGTACCGCCAACGCCGCTGATAATCCTCCAGCACATCGGTGTGCCGGCGAAAGATGTTCAGGATATGCAGCATCAGATCGCCGAAATCGCAGGCGTTGAGCGCTCTCAGACGATCCTGGTAGGCCTGATACATCGCCTTGCCGCGTCCATTCGCGTAGACCTCGTTTTCCATCGGATCGAGATCATCCGGGTTGAGACCGCGGTTCTTCCATCCATCTATAAAGCCCGCGAGCTGGCGGGCGGGCCAGCGTTTTTCATCAAGATCGTTGTCGGTGATGAGCTGTTTCAACAACCGCAATTGATCGTCGGTGTCGATAATCGTGTAATTGCTCTCCAGCCCCACCAGCTCGGCATGGCGACGCAGCATCTTGGCGCAGATCGAGTGGAAAGTTCCAAGCCAGGGAAGGCCCTCGCTGTGAGGGCCCAGATGCCCGCTAACGCGCTCGCGCATTTCGCGCGCGGCTTTGTTGGTGAAGGTGACACACAGGATCTGGCTGGGATAGGCCCGGCGCATAGCTATGAGATGCGCGAGCCGTGCCGTCAGCGCCGCCGTCTTGCCTGTGCCCGCGCCCGCCAGCATCAGCACTGGCCCCTCTGTCGTGAGCACCGCATCACGCTGCGGCGGGTTCAGCCGCGCGGCGTAGGCCGGGACGTCTTCGGCGGATTGGGTGCCATCGGGTGCAAGGGGCTGTGACGGAGGCATAGGCGTAAAAAGAACAAGTATAGAACGAAGTCCCAGCGCGCAAGCACCGGGCCAGCAATCGTCGACCGATGTGACACGCTGGCCCGGTAAGCTCAATCGCATCGCCCCGGTTTCGCCACAGGTCTCGCTCACGCGTGTCCGTCGCGCGTTCGAAAATCCGCTCATCTCTAGCGTCGCAGCAGCCAGCCCAGCATATACGGGATCGTCCGGTTCAGGGGAGGTTGTGGCCGGATAGCACCGCGTTCGTTCGCGCTTGGGACATCATCTCAAGGAGAAACCCATGCGTAAGGAAGTTCAAACCCGAATGTTCGCCAGCCTCGCGGTTCTTGCCGTCACCGGCGCGCCTGCAAGCGTTGCCAACGCGGCCGGTTCGCAGTCCGAAGCGGCCATGAGCGCCAAGGACGGTGCAGCAAACAAGGCAGAGATCGCGAAATGGCCAGCCGAAAAGCAAGCCGCCTACGGGCTCTGGCCGGCTGAAACGAAGGCGTATTACTGGACCCTGTCGCAAGAGCGCCAAAAGCTTTTCTGGGGACTGACGGACACCGATAAAGTGGCGCTGAGCGGCATGAGTGCGCCTGATCAGGCAAAAGCCTGGGCGCGGATCGAAGGGCGCGGTGGAGCGTCCGAGGGGCGCCGCTGACGCCTAGGCAGCGCTCCTTTTCGGGTGGTGCCCGTGGCCGCTCCCCCAAACCCCAAGCGCGGGCGCGGGCACCACTCTTATCAGCGCGCGCTGAATTCGCATTTGGCCAACGCGCGCCGAACAGTTTCGTCGCAGCAGGCTGAGCCGACCCTTGGCGACCTTGCGGCTGGATTCGATCTCCAAGCCGGCCACGTATGGTTCCTCATTGGCGGCGGTCTCCAGAGCGATCCATGTCGCGGCGCCGATCCATCCCAGCCGCAACAAGCGGTCAAGCGCCACTTCGCCAGCGCCGGTGTTGTAAGGCGGGTCGAGCAGGATGAGGTCGAGCGGCTCCGAGCGAGCGCGCAGCTGCATCACCGACGTCGCTTCTACTTGCGTGCGGGCGCGTGCGTCGAGAGTGGCGATATTGCTCCTTATCGCATCCAGCGCTTCCCGCTCGTTTTCGACAAACAGGCACTTGGCAGCGCCTCTTGAGAGAGCTTCGAGGCCAAGCGCACCCGACCCGGCAAACAAATCGGCGGCGTGCAAGTCTTCAAAAGACCCAAGACGGCTGGTGAGCATGTTGAACAGCGTCTCGCGCGTGCGATCAGCGGTCGGGCGCGTCGCATACCCCTTGGGAGCGACCAGTTTGCGCCCACGCCATTCGCCCGAGATGATCCTCATCGCTCGACGCTCACGCTTTGTAGCCTCGCTTGAGCTGGCTCTGAAAGCGCGACAAATCGCCCTTGCGGATGATCGCCGCCTGGCCGCGCGGCAAGTCGCCCAGCAGGAAGGGGCCGTAAGCGGTGCGGATCAATCGGTTCACTTTGAGGTCGAGATACTCAAGCACGCGGCGCACCTCGCGGTTCTTGCCTTCGGTGATGGTCATCTCGATCCAGTGGTTCGTCGCCTTTCCCTGGCCCGAACCGCCCCGTTCGAGGTTTGCGTCGATTGAGCCGTAGCGCACCCCGTCGATCTCAACGCCTTCGCTGAGATCCTCGAGCTGGTCCTGCTTTACCTCGCCAAAGGCGCGGGCGCGGTAGGTGCGTGGGATGCCGGTCTTGGGCAGTTCCATCTGGCGCTTGAGGCCGCCATCATTGGTGAGCAGCAACAAGCCTTCGGTGTTCAAATCGAGCCGCCCGATCGGCATTAAGCGCGGCGTATCCTTGGGAAGGGCGTTGCGCAGCGCGGAATAGATCGTGGCCCGGCCAGCGGGGTCGCGTTCGGCGGTGATAAGGCCGGTGGGCTTGTTGAAGGCGACGAGCGTCGTCGGCTCCACCGGGCCGACCGGCTTGCCATCGACGCTGACGCCTTTGAGGTCCGTGAGGAACGTCGCCGGGGTTTCCACCGGCTTGCCATTGTGCGTGATCCGCTTGTCGGCGATCATCCGCTCCACCTCGCGGCGGCTTGCAACACCGGCGCGCGCAAGCAGCTTGGCAATGCGGTCGCCTTCGGGGCGGTCATCCTTCTTGGGTGGGTTCGTGGGCATGGAGCCGCGCGCCTACGCGCTCTCCATCGCCTCCGCAACAATCGCGTTAAACCGCGCAATGCCTCCTTCGAGCGTTCCGAGGGTTAGCTCGTCGATCGCGCCGCTTTCCAGGCCTTGCTGGCCAAGCTCAGCGGCGCGGAAGTCCTCAGAGGCAAACACACCGCCATCGAGCAACGCCCAGCTGCGCTCCCAGTGCTTGCGCGCCCTTTCGCCTTCTGGACCGGTAGCGGGCGGTTCGGGGATCAGCATGAAGTCTTCGACCAGCGTCAGATCGTGAGCCTGCGGCATCAGGACCATCACATTGACGTAATCGGGGCTGGGCACAATCACCGTGCCTGGCAGCAGCTGGTAGGCAAAGGTCACCAGCTTGCGCAGAGCGGCCATATCGGACAGGTCGACCCCTTCCATTTCTTCGGCGCGGCCCACGGCGGAGCGCAAATGCGGGCCCACTTCATCGCCGGCGGTCACCCCGTCCTTGAAGAAGGGGCCGATCGTGTTCGCGTGCAGGCGGGTCACATGGTAGCTTTCCAGGAAGGCGTCCATGATCAGCTTCCAGTTGCCTTTGACCGTGTGGGTCTTGCGGCGGAAGAGGTAGAGATCCGGCATGCCGAGCGCGTCAAAGTCCTCGCCGACGCGCGCGGCATCGTTGAAGTCCGCGCCCTCTTGCGGAGCGAACCAGATGAGGCCGCCCGCTTCGAGGCTGGGCAATTCGACCAGCGAGTGGTTGGCTTTCTCAAGGCCAGGAAAGGTTTCGGGTCGAGGGAGGGCGAGAAGCTTGCCATCCAGACCATAGGTCCAGGCGTGATACGGGCACACCATGCGCGCGGCGCATTGCACATCGTGGCCTTCGACCAGACGCGTGCCGCGATGTTTGCACACGTTGAGAAAGACATGCGCCTTGCCTTCTTTGTCGCGGGTGACGAGGAGCGGGCGACCCGTGTCATCGTGCGGCACAGCCATGCCCGGATCGGGCAGCAGCGCACTGGGCACCAGAACCTGTGGTAGCCGATCAAACAAAGCCGCCTTCTCGCGCTCGAAATGCGCGGGGTCGGTGTAATGGCTGGCGGGGACTGTCCCGGCGGCCCCGCGGCGGCGATCGGTGCCATCGCGGACCAACTCTGCAAGGGCGACTTGCCCGGGCGTTGCGCGCATTGGAGCGGGTGTTCTATCCAATTGTGTTGTGGACGCATTCATGCCGACGCTCTTATTCCTCTGGTGTATTCCTCTCACTGCAGCCTAGTGTTGCACACTCAAGGCGAATTTCAAAAAAGGCAGGTCAATACATGGACTGGAGCACAGTCATACTCTTCGGGGTCATCGCTGCTATGGTGGGGTTGGCCTATCTTGTGCCGGTCTTCGCGCCCTATCGGCGCAAAATGCCGTTCGTGGCGTTTCTGCTTGGGATTTCCTCGGGCTTTCCGCTGACCTTGCTGCTTGGGACTATGACGTTCTGGCTGTCGAAAGTCGGGATCGATAAGTCGACGATAGGCTTCGCGATTGGGCTGACCACGCCGTACACGCTCAAATTCTTATGGGCTCCGTTTGTTGACAAGGCGCGCATTCCGATCCTGACACGTCTTTTGGGGCAACGGCGCGCTTGGTTGTTTATGGTCCAGGCCGCTTTGGTTGTTGCGCTGTGGCAACTGGGGACAAGCAACCCAACCAATGACACTATTGGGCTCTTTGCGTTTTGGGCGATTGTGGTCGCCTTCCTTTCGGCCACGCAGGACATCGTGATTGACGCGTACCGGATCGAGATACTTCCGGATGAAGAGATGGCGCATGGCACCGCGATGAACCAGTTCGGTTACCGCACAGGCAATCTGCTGGCGGGAGCGGGGACGATTTACCTCGCTTCGACCGAGGGTTACGATGTGGGCTGGGCCATGGCTTACGGCCTGACCGGCTTCCTGGTGCTTCCCGCCGCTTTGGGCGCCTTGTGGGCTGGCGCTGGGCGGTACGACCCCACCACCGCGCGCGCGGCTGGCCAAAAATTTGCCGATTGGCTGATAGAAACCGTCGTCAATCCGTTTCGCGAATTCCTTGGCCGCAAGGGCGCGGTCCTGATCCTGCTGTTTGAGCTGATCTACAAAGTCGGCGACGCAATGAGGCAGGGCATGCTGAACCCGATGATTGTCGAGCTCGGCTTCAGCGACACGGAGTTTATCACCATCAACAAGTTTGTCGGGTTTGCAGCGCTGATCATCGGATCGGCCCTGGGAGGCCCCTTCATCGCCTGGCTGGGTATGGGCCGGGCCTTGGTCATATCCGGACTGCTGATGATGCTGTCGAACTTCATGTTCGTCCTTCTCGCCATTGTCGGCGATTCGCCTTTGATGCTCGCAATCGCTGTTGGCACGGAGAACATGACCAGCGGCATCGGTTTGACCGTTTTTGTGACGTATCTCTCAGGGCTCTCCAACCTCGCCTACACCGCCACACAGTTTGCTTTGCTCTCCAGTTTCGCGGCGGTGGGTCGCACCTGGCTCGCAACACCATCGGGCTATCTGGCCGAGAACCTGGGTTGGGTCGGGTTCTGGATCTTCACCGTGGTCGTCGCGGTGCCGGGTATGGCCTTGCTCTGGTTGCTGTGGCGCAAGGGCTTCGTCGTGGAGAGCGTCCGGCAGACCGATTCCGATGACCTTGGCGAAGAGGCTGCTGATGGCGAGGCGAAGCCCGTCAGCGCCGCGCCCGGTTAGTCGGGCACCTCATCGTTCAAGCGCAGCGCTTCGCCCACGAGGTAAAGCGATCCGGTGATGAAGACCGTCACCAAGTCACCCGGCAGCCCGGCAAGAGCCTGCGGCAGGTCAGAGGCCGATTGCACGTTTTCCCCGAACGCCGCAGCGCCATGATGATCATGCCCGGGAACCGGCACGGCGGTGACACTGGCGCTGGACTTGGAAAGGGGATTGATGATCGCCTTAGGGTCCTTGTTCGCCAGCATTCCAACGATGAGATGCATGGGTTGATCCTTCCAGAACCGTGCCATTGCATGGCCAGCGCTGGGATTGTGGCCTCCGTCGATCCACACCTCGCGCTCACCCGTCAGAGGGCCCGGAGCGAGGCGCTGAAAGCGCCCTGGCCAGCGCGCGCTTGACAGCCCTCGGGCCATCGCTTCGGGAGAAACGGCCACCTCGTCCTGATGGCGGAGCATGGCCACCGCTAGTCCGGCGTTTCGGATTTGGTGGGCTCCGTTAAGACTGGGGAATTGGAGCTTAAGGATACCCTGCTCATCGCGATAGATGTGGCGGTTTTCCTTCGCGTCCACCTCGCTCTTGTTGGACCACTCGTGCCCGTAAATCGCAAGCGGGGCACCAACGCTTTCAGCCCGCACAATGATTTGCTGCATCGCCTCGGGCACTTGATCAAGCGCCAGGAGCGGGATGCCCCTCTTGGCAATTCCGGCTTTCTCAAAGGCAATGCGTGCCATGGGGCTTTGCGGTGTGCCGTCTTCAGGGGCGAGGAGAAAGCGTTCGTGGTCAAGGCCCAACGCCGCTATCCCGCTGGCCGCAACGGCCGCCGGCTCCAGCACATTTGTCGCGTCAAAACGGCCGCCCAAACCCACCTCTACCACGCACGCATCAGCGGGCTCGCGTGAGAAAACCAAGAACGCGGCCGCGATGGTCACCTCAAAAAAGCTGGGGCCCAGATCAGCGGTCGCGTCGAGCACTTCTGCGAGCAATTGCGCGAGAGCCGCGTCTGCTATCAGGTTTCCACCAACGCGGATGCGCTCATTGTACCGCACCAAATGCGGGCTTGTGGTGACGTGGACCCGATTGCCATCAGCTTCCAGCATGGCCCGCAAGAACGCGCAGACGGAGCCTTTGCCATTGGTCCCCGCGACATGGAAAACGGGGGGCAGTTTGCGATGCGGGTTCCCGAGGCGCCCCATCATCGCGGTGATGGTTTCAAGCCCAAAGCGCCCTTGCGGCACGCTCAATTGCGCAAGGCGATCCAGCTGCGCTTGGACGCGCGGGTCGTTGGATCGACCAAAATCAACCATACCGGCTTTGGGCTAGGCCGCTTCGGAGGGTTGCAGGTAGTCAAGAACGTTGGCCAGCGTCGCCTGCAGCTCATGACGATGCACAACCATATCAACCATGCCGTGCTTGTGCAGATATTCGGCGCGCTGGAAGCCGTCGGGGAGCTGTTCGCGGATCGTGTCCTGGATCACGCGTTGGCCGGCAAAGCCGATCAGCGCGCCCGGTTCCGCAATCTGAACATCGCCGAGCATCGCGTAGCTGGCGGTGACGCCGCCCGTGGTCGGGTCGGTAAGGACCACAATATAGGGGAGGCCTGCGGTCTTCAGGCGCCGCGTCATCACCGTCGCGCGCGGCATTTGCATCAGGCTGAGGATGCCTTCCTGCATGCGCGCGCCGCCCGCAGCGGTCACCACCACAAGCGCGCATTGCCGGGTCAGCGCGCGCTCGGCGGCGGCGCAAAAGGCGAGGCCCACCGCCATGCCCATCGACCCACCCATAAAGCCAAAATCCTGAACACCAACCACTGCGGGCCGTCCCTTGATCGCGCCCGAGCCGACCACGAAGGCGTCTTCGTGCGGGTTGGCGGCGCGCGCGGCTTTCAGGCGGTCGGTGTACTTCTTGGAATCCTTGAACTTGAGCGGGTCTTCGGTCACTTGCGGCTGCGGCAGCAGCTCAAACCCATCGTCGAGCAGCAGCCGGAGCCGCTCATCCGCGCCAATGCGCCCGTGGTGATCGCAGCGAGGGCAGACGCGGTCGTTCTCCTCGTATTCGGCGACGAACAGCATTTCGTGGCAGTTCGAGCACTTGATCCACAAATCCTTCTCGGTGCTCTTCTTCTCCTCGCCAAATCCCAGCGAGTTGCGGACGCGGTTGAACCAGCTCATTGTGATGTGCCCTTTATCGCCGCGACCATGTTCGCGGTCAGCTCTCTTAGCTTTTCCGGGGCGTGGGCGCCATACTCCCCCACAAGATCCACCAGCGCGGAGCCAACGACAACGCCGTCCGCCACAGCCGCAATGGCTTTGGCCTGTTCGGGAGTGCGCACGCCAAAGCCAACCGCGACGGGCAGATCGGTGGCGGCTTTGAGCGCGGCCACGGCCTCTTCGATCGAGCTTTGCGCGGCTTGCTGGAGGCCGGTGATCCCGGCAACCGAGACGTAATAGAGGAACCCGCTTGACCCCTCGAGCACTTGCGGCAGACGCGCGGCGGCGGTGGTGGGGGTGGCGAGGCGGATGGGAGCGATCCCAGCTTGGCGCAGGGCTGGACCAAGCTCGCCGTCTTCCTCTGGCGGAATGTCGACGCAGATGACCCCGTCCACGCCAGCGCCCTTGGCGGCTTTGGCGAACCACTCCTGGCCGCGCCGGATCATGGGATTGGCGTATCCCATCAACACCAAGGGTGTGTCGGGGTGGCGCTGGCGGAACTCGTACGCGATTTGCAGCACATCGGCGGTGGTCGTGCCTTTGCCTAAGCTGCGCAGATTGGCGCTCTGGATTGCGGGGCCATCGGCCATTGGATCGGTGAAGGGCATCCCCAGCTCAATCACATCCGCTCCGCCTTCAACAAGCGCGTCGAGGTTCGCGGCGGTGTCGCCATCACCAGCGGTGATGAAGGCAACGAAAGCCGCGTGGGGTTTGGCAAAGGCGTTAGCGAGTCGGGTCAATTTCGTTCATCTTCGAGGGTTGAGAGCTGAGCCATGGACCACGTGTTACACGGTCCTGAGGAAGGAATTTTAGGAGGTGGTGAGCGGCTGTTTTTGGTGCGTATTGGGTGGGACTGGATAGGGGTCATGCTTGGATTATGGCACGCCAAGCCCCCTGTAGGACAGTGGTCTGTGTGCGGGCTGTTGAACGGTTTAACGCCAACTCGTCACCCTAAACTTGTTTCAGGGTCCATCCCCGGCTCGGCTCGCGTGGCTCAGTACGGGCGATGGATGCTGAAACAAGTTCAGCATGACGGGTATGTGGCTCGGAAAAGGCGGATTGGAGGCGGGTCATCTCATATTCCTAGGAGCTCTTCGGTAGTGAACGTGCACTCCTCTTCCGAAGCTGCTTTCTGCTTCAAATATTCTTCTTCCATGTTGTTGGCCAAATAAAGTTCGACCAGTTTCTTACTCCGCTCACAGATCTCTCGTTTGTCGCCGGATTTTTTGACGATCTCATACTTTGTCTCAGCGTCTGCGATTGCATCGGAGCAACCGGAGGAAGTCATGACCATGATCCCGATCAGCAGTCCTTTTAGTCCGCAATGCGCGCGCCTCACATCTCCACTCCAAGCTTCTCCGCGACGGTGAAGATGTCCTTATCGCCGCGTCCGCACAGGTTCATCAGCACGATCTGGTCTTTATCCATCCCACGCGCGCGCTCGACCACGGCGTGGAGCGCGTGGCTGGGTTCGAGCGCGGGGATGATGCCTTCCGTGCGGCAAAGCAGTTGGAAGCCTTCCAATGCCTGATCATCGGTCACGGCCGTGTATTCGACGCGGCCCGTCTCTTTGAGCCAGGCATGCTCGGGGCCGATGCCCGGATAATCGAGGCCAGCGGAAATCGAGTGGCCTTCGGTGATCTGGCCGTCGGCGTCTTGCAAGAGGTAGGTCTTGTTGCCGTGGAGCACGCCCGGCGCGCCGCCCAGGAGGCTGGCGGCGTGTTCATCGCCATCCAGACCGTGGCCGCCCGCTTCGACGCCCAGCATTTTGACGTCTGTATCGTCCAGGAACGGGTGGAAGAGGCCCAAAGCGTTCGATCCGCCGCCAATGCAGGCGACAAGCAGGTCCGGCAGCTTGCCCGTGCGGGCCAGCATCTGCGCGCGCGCTTCGGAGCCGATCACGCTTTGGAAGTTGCGCACCAGTTCCGGATAGGGGTGGGGGCCCGCCGCGGTGCCGATAATGTAGAAGGTGTCGTGGACGTTCGCGACCCAATCGCGCAGGCCTTCGTTCATCGCGTCTTTGAGCGTCGCGCCGCCGCTGGTGACCGGGACAACCTCGGCGCCCAGCAGCTTCATGCGAAAGACGTTGGGCGATTGGCGCGCTACGTCTTCTGCGCCCATATAGATCACGCAAGGCAGGCCAAAGCGCGCGCACACGGTCGCCGTCGCCACGCCATGCTGGCCGGCCCCGGTTTCGGCGATGATGCGGGTCTTGCCCATGCGGATCGCGAGCAGGATCTGCCCGATGCAATTGTTGATCTTGTGCGCGCCGGTGTGGTTCAGCTCATCGCGCTTAAACCAGATTTGCGCGCCTTTGCCTTCCTGCGCGCCTTCACGGACATGCTCGGTCAACCGTTCAGCGAAATAGAGCGGGGAGGGGCGGCCCACATAATGCTCAAGCAGGTCGTCAAACTCGCGCTGGAAATCCGGGTCTTCCTGCGCAGCGCGATATTCGCGCTCCAGATCGAGGATCAGCGGCATCAACGTCTCAGCGACATAGCGCCCGCCATAATCGCCGAAATGCCCGCGATCATCGGGTCCGTTGCGGAAGGAATTGGGGGGCGTTTCGTTCATGGAGTTCGCTTCAAATTGGGGGGCTTTACGCTGAGAGCGCGGCTTTGCAGAAGGCGGTGATCTTGTCCACGTCCTTGACACCCGGGGCGCATTCGACACCGCTGGAGACGTCGAGAAAGTCCGCACCGGTTTCGCGGATCGCCACCGATACGTTGTCGGGATTGAGGCCACCGGCCAAGGCCCATGGGGAACGATGCGGGTAGTCTTTAAGGACGCTCCAGCCAAAGCTTTCCCCATTTCCGCCAGGAATGTCCGAGCCTTCGGGCGCGGGCGCGTCGAACAGCAAGCGGTCGGCGACACCGTCATATTCAGCGCTGTCATCGAGCGAGGCGATCCCGCGCACCGGCAAAGCTTTCCACACCTCGACCTCGAAGGTCTTTTGGACGACCGCGAGCGCCTCGGGCGGCTCATCCCCGTGAAACTGGATCACGTCGGGCGCCAGCATCTCTTTGATGTTGGCAAGCGTCTTTCCGTCCGGACTGACCACCAGCACCACCGTTTTCACTCCGACCGGCACTTCGAGGCGAAGCTTTCGCGCGGCCTCGAGCTCAAGGTGGCGGGGGCTCTTGGCAAAGTGGACAAGGCCAATATGGCTCGCCCCCGCCCGAGCGGCGGCGTCGATTTCTTCGGGCCGAGAGAGCCCGCATATCTTGATCTGTCTCATGGAGAGCATAGAAGCTCGTTAGTGGCGTGGCTGGCGAAGGGAAAGGGTTGTCCTTGGCCGAGGTGGCTGGCCGATCGGTTTGCACTGCTTTTCATGGGGATTTATTCATGCCGCGTTTTCTTGTTGCGCTGCTGGCGTTTGGTCTTGCCGCGTGCAATCCGGTCGAGAATCTGGACGAAGCCGCCGATCAGATTGATCGCTTTCAGAACCTCTTTTCAAACCGCAGCACCGACGAAATGCACCTCATGGGCAGCGCCGAATTTCGGGAAACAACATCGCGTGAGGACCTTGAAGACCTGGTTTCACTCGTTGCTGGTCGTTTGGGCTCGATTGAGCAATCCGAACGCGAGAGTTTCAACATCAACACCACGCCCAGCGGGACACGCACTGTTGTAACCATGGCGACCCAATTCGAACTGGGCGAAGGCAAAGAGACCTACACGTTTATCGGCAATGGTGAGAACATGCAGATCGTTGGTTGGCAGGTGAATTCGGATCGCTTGCTGATCACGCCGGACGAAATGAAGCGGCTCGACGAGGCGCCGACCGCTCTTGAGCCTGCGGACTAAAGCGTCGCTTCAATCGCGCGCGCGGCAGCTTGCGGATCCTCGGCGCGGCTGATCGGGCGGCCGATCACCAGCACGCTTGCGCCGTTATCGCGCGCGGAACGAGGGGTCACGACCCGCTTCTGATCGCCGGTGCCAACGCCTTGCGGGCGAAGTCCGGGGACGACGAAATAGCCGTCCTTCCATTCCTTGTGGACCTTGCCCACCTCCTTGCCCGAACACACGATCCCGTCGAGCCCGGCTTTGTGCGCCAATTCAGCGAGGCGCATGACCTGTGTTTCGGCGCTGCCATAGACGCCGGTGGCGGTCAGGTCGGACCCATCCATGCTGGTCAGTGTGGTGACGCCCACGACCTTGCAGCCCTCGGCCGCGGCGGCCTTGGCGTCTTCCATCATCGCGCGCCCACCGCTGGCGTGCACGGTAACGATCTTGGGCTCGTAGACGTGGATCGCCTGCATCGCGCCGGCGACGGTGTTGGGAATGTCGTGAAATTTGAGATCAAGGAAGATCGGCAGACCCATATGCGCGATCTCATGCACGCCGTGCGGCCCATGGGCGCAGAAGAACTCAAGCCCCAATTTCACCCCGCCAATATGCGCCTTGACCTTGGACAAAAGCGCCTTGGCGGGCTCAATTTGAGGGACATCAAGCGCGAGATAGACCGGGTTGCTCATTTCGGGTCCGCCGGATGAGGCGTTTGCGAGGGATCGACAGGACTGAGCAGGCCGCCGCCATCGCCAGTGGGGCTTTCTGCACCGCCGGCTGCGCCTGTGGCGTGAGCGGGCTTGGGCTCTGGTGCCGGGCCAGGTTCGGGCTCTTGTCGCTTCTGCAAAGCGTTGGAACGCGCCGCGTTCTCGAGGCTGCGAATGCGGCGGTTGAGGCTCCACTTCACCCCCCGATGGTAGATCCACATCGGCACCAGACCGAGCGCGAACGATACGATGACAAGAGCGGGTACCTTGGTTTCAAGGACCAGATTTTCCCACAGGGTCACTTCGACCGCTTCCCAGTTGAAGAACGAAAAGGCCAGTAGCGCCACAAAAAGGAGCACCCAGAGAATAGTCCGAACGATCTGCATGGCCTCTAGCGCTCCCCCTCTTTGTCGTATCCCGAAGACAATCCTAGGCGATTTGCATCGCCAGTCCAAACATGACTCGGGCATGCGGGCTGCAACCCTCAGCCAACAACGCGCGCAAAGATCGTGTCGACATGTTTGAAGTGGTAGGCAAGGTCGAACTTCTCTTCGAGCTCCGTGTGCGAGAGCGCCGCGGTCACATCTGCGTCGGCCTTGAGCAAATCGAGGAGCTGAAGCGCGCCGGAACTGTCCCACACTTTCATCGCGTTGCGCTGAACCAAACGGTACGCGTCCTCGCGGGTCACGCCCGCCTGTGTGAGAGCCAGAAGCACACGCTGTGAGTGGACAAGGCCGCCCATCGCATCGAGATTGGCCATCATGCGCTCGGGATAAACCACCAGTTTCTCGACCACCCCGGTGAGGCGCACCAGGCTAAAATCGAGCGCAATCGTCGCGTCGGGCCCGATATAGCGCTCGACCGAGGAGTGGGAGATGTCCCGTTCGTGCCACAGCGCCACGTTTTCGAGCGCGGGCAGCGCGTAGGCGCGGATCATGCGCGCCTGGCCGGTGAGGTTCTCGGTCAGCACCGGGTTGCGCTTGTGCGGCATAGCCGAGGAACCCTTTTGGCCCGGCGAGAAGTATTCCTCGGCCTCGAGCACTTCGGTGCGTTGCAAATGCCGGATTTCGACCGCGAGCCGCTCGATCGAGCCCGCGATCACAGCGAGCGTTGCAAAGTACATGGCGTGCCGGTCGCGCGGGATGACTTGCGTGCTGATCGGTTCAGGCGTGAGGCCCAGTTGCTCTGCGACATAGTCTTCAACTGACGGGTCGATATTGGCGAACGTGCCGACCGCGCCGGACACCGCGCAAGTGGCGATCTCCGCACGCGCAGCCACCAGGCGTTCGCGGCAGCGATCAAATTCGGCGTAGGCCTGCGCCAGTTTCAGCCCAAACGTCACCGGTTCGGCGTGGATGCCGTGGCTGCGGCCGATAGTGGGTGTATATCTGTGCTCTTCAGCCCGTGTCTTGATCGCTGCGAGCAGCGCGTCGAGATCGGTCAGGAGCACGTCGGAGGCGCGAGCCAATTGGACGCTCAGCGTCGTGTCCAGAACATCGGAAGAGGTCATGCCCTGATGCATAAAGCGCGCCTCTTCGCCGACCTGCTCAGCCACCCAGGTGAGGAAGGCGATGACGTCGTGCTTGGTCACCGCTTCGATCGCGTCGATCGCCTCGACGTCGATTGTGGGGTTCGTTGCCCACCAGTCCCACAGCGCCTTGGCCGCCGTTTCCGGCACGACCCCGAGATCCGCGAGCTTCTGCGTCGCATGCGCCTCGATTTCGAACCAGATGCGGAACTTGGCCTCGGGCTCCCACAGGGCGGACATCTCTGGGCGGGCGTAGCGAGGGACCATGGCGGTGTCTTTCTGAGCGATTGAGAACGGTTGGCCATCGGCTATGCGCGAGCATCGCTCTTGGCAAGGCTACGGCCCCACTTCACAGTGTAACTTGTTGAGGGAGCCGCGCGAACTGCGCGGCAGGAGGACAGTGTTGATGGAAACGGCTCAGGCTGAGCCAGGTGTTCGCCTGGCTGAGGAAAGGTATTCGCCCTTTGTGCGCGTAACCCTGCGGCGCTGGGTGAAGTGGTATCTCGACGGCACGGAGACCTTCTGGCCGATCAGCGATCTGGTGATACGCCTTTTCATCGGCATGTGGTTCCTCAGATCAGGCCTTGTGAAAGCGGCGGACTGGGACACGGCGCTGTATCTGGCGGCCAACGAATATCCCGTCGACTGGATGAGCCCCGCCAACGCGGCGTTGCTGGGGGTTTCGATCGAACTGATCGGGCCGATCTTGCTGATCGCCGGTTTCTTTACGCGGCCCGCTGCGGTGGCGATGGCCGCGCTGACGCTGGTCAGCCAGGCGGTCTATATCCCCACCACCAGCAATGTGCTCGTGATCGCGATGCTGGCTTGGTACGCGTTGGCGGGTCCGGCCGCGCTTTCAATCGATCGAGTGCTCTCCGGAGGTCTCAAAGCGAGCGCTCTGCCGCTTGCGGCGCCCGCGATCCGCGCAGCGGAATGGTCGCGCGAATATCTCGCCCCGATCCTGATGGCGCTGATCCGGATTTGGCTGGGCGTTGCGCTGCTGGTCTACGCTGGTGTGGTCGAACCGCCGGTGGACGTGCAGACGTGGCTGCCTACGACGATCTTTGCCGGAATGCCCGCTTGGCTCGCCATTGGCGTGTCGCTCTTCTTCTTCACCGGGTTTGGCGCGGTGATCGTGTCTTACGCGCTGTTCTTCCTTATCGCGGCCTATATGGTGGCGGGCGCGCACCCCAATGTGACGCTGTTCCCATTCCTGTTCCTCGCCATGTACGAAGCGCGCGGGGCGGGGGTCTTCTCCGTCGACCGAGCGATCCTGGCGTGGATGGAGACAAACATCCTGTTTGACCGCGACTACGCCGACATTCCCGACAGCTGGCCGCATGTCGTGGTTGTGGGCGCCGGGTTCGGTGGGCTCGCCGCGGTCGGACGGTTGAAGCGCCTGCCGGTTCGCATCACGCTGATCGACAAGCGCAATTACCACCTGTTCCAGCCGCTGCTCTACCAAATCGCCACCGCCACGCTGAACCCGGCCGATATCGCGACACCGATCCGCTCGCTGTTCAAAGCCGACGGGAATGTGCGCGTGCTCAAGGGCGAGGTGACCGCAATCGACAGCGCAGGCAAGACGCTGGCGCTGGCGGGCGGCCAAGAGATCGCCTTCGACAAGCTCGTTCTCGCGACCGGCGCGACGCACAGCTATTTTGGCAAAGACGAGTGGGGTGCCTACGCTCCAGGCCTCAAAACGGTCGAAGACGGCGTCGCGGTGCGCGGCACCATACTCAACGCGTTTGAGCAAGCCGAGGCGAGCGATGATCCAGAGCGGATCAAGCGTCTGCTGACCTTCGTGATCGTGGGCGCGGGGCCCACCGGCGTCGAATTGGCGGGTGCGATCGCGGAGCTCGCCAAGCTCAATGTCGAGCGCGAATTCCGCACCGTCGACCCGGCGAGCGCGCGGGTCATTCTGGTCCAATCGGGGCCGCGTATCCTTCCCGCCTTTCCTGAGGAGCTCTCCGTCAAAGCGCAAGACTCGCTCGAACAACTGGGCGTTGAGATCCGCACGGGCTGGCGCGTAACCCAGATTGGCGCGACACGGGTGTGCATCGGGGAGGACCACTTCATCGACACCGAAACCGTGCTGTGGGCCGCGGGCGTTGCGGCGTCCCCGGCGGCCAAGTGGCTCGGCGCCAAGGCTGACCGGGCCGGACGGGTCGAAGTGAACGGCGTGATGCGGGTTGTCGGCGAAGACGGCGAGGGGATCGAACACATCTTTGCGATTGGTGATACGGCGAGCAGCAACGCCTGGGATGGAAAGCCCGTTCCCGGGCTCGCTCCCGCGGCGAAACAGGCCGGCGCCTATGTCAGCGACGTGGTCGAAGCCGAACTGCTCGACCGGCCGTGCCCCGGGCCGTTTGTCTACACGCACCAAGGCAGCCTCGCTACGATTGGTCGCAAATCTGCGGAGGCGGATTTCGGCGCGTTCAAACTCTCGGGCGCGTTAGCCTGGTGGCTTTGGGGCCTTGTCCATATCGGTTTTCTAACCGGCGCGCGAAACCGGGTGACGGTGGTGATCAACTGGGGGTGGAACTTTTTCGCCCAGCATTCGGGCATCCGCCTGATTACCGGGAAAGACTAGGGCTCCTAAAGGCAGCGGCTCTGACGCTTTAGATCAGCCCTCGGGCGCGAAGGCTTACATGGCCTTCGCTTCCCACGATCACGTGATCGTGGAGGGTCACGCCCAGATGCGCGCCCGCTTCGGCGATCTTTTGCGTGATCTGGATATCGGCTCGGCTCGGTTCAGGGTTGCCGCTGGGGTGGTTGTGGACGAGAATCAGCGCGCTTGCGCCCAGGTCCATAGCGCGCCGGATCACTTCACGCGGGTGGATTGCAGCCTCGTCGATCGAGCCTTCGGCGTGGTGGTGATCATCGATAAGCCGGTTCTTGGCGTCGAGATAGAGGACCCGCACGCGCTCCTTCGTCAGATGCGCCATATCGGTCGCGAGGTAGTCGAGCAGACTCTGCCAGCTGGATAGCACCGGCTTGTCAATCACCTCGCTGCGAGCCATGCGGCGCGCGGCGACCGAGACGCTCTTGAGCGCGGCGGCGCTGGTTTCGCCCACGCCTTTGACCTGGCAGAGCGCCGCTGGCTCCGCGTTAAGGACGCCCGCGAGCGAGCCGAAACGCGCGATCAACGCTTTGGCCACCGGCTTGGTGTCGCCCTGGCGCATGCCGGCGAACAGAAGATACTCAAGGACCTCATAGTCAGCGAGCGCCTCCGCGCCCCCTTTGAGCAGCCTTTCGCGCAGGCGGGAGCGGTGGCCTTTCCCGGCAATCTTGCCCGCTCCCGGATCATCGGCGCGCGGCTCTTTGGCGCGCTGCGACGCGCTTTCGCCAAAATCAAAGCTGTCGTCCCTCTTGGCCACGGGGCCTCCCGTCGAATGACTTAGCCTTTTGCCTTATGCTTCATTGCCTTTGCGGTGCGATACGCGCAAGTGTGAGGGCGTTATGGGGTCGTCTGAGGCAGAGATTCTTGAGCGCTCTACCGGCGTGTGGAAGCGCCGGTTGATGCGCGTGGGAGCCGCGCTTGCAGCGATAGCGCTTATCGCGATCGCGTACCTCTGGTTTTCCCGAGAGCGTATCGCGGGCGACTTCATCGACGACTATCTTGCCAAGAGCGGGATCGCGGCGAGCTACGACATCGTTCAGATTGGCGCGAAACAGCAAGTCATCGAGAATGTGGTGGTCGGCGATCCGGCGGCTCCCGATCTGACAGTGGATCGCGTGGTCGTCGACATCAGCTACGGGCTGGGGACTGCGCAGATCGGCGCGGCGCGGCTTGAGCGACCCAGGCTCTATGCGACATACCGCGACGGGGCGCTGAGCCTTGGAGCGCTCGATACAGTGTTGTTTTCCGAGAGTGATGAGCCCGCCGCCCTTCCGGCTCTTGACCTTACGATCGTCGATGGGGGAGCGCTTCTCGAATCCGATTTCGGCGATGTTGGCGTGGCGTTTGAGGGGGCAGGCCAGATCGACGATGGGTTTTCGGGCACGCTTGCCGCCGTCGCGCCCGGTCTCCGTTTCGCCCCTTGTCAAGCGGAGCGGCTGACGGCCTATGGGGCGATCGCCACGGAGGATGGCGCGCCGCGTTTCGACGGGCCAGTGCGGTTGAGCGGGGGCGCGTGCGATGAAGCGAAGCTGGCCTCGGCTGATGTTTCGGCAAGCCTCTCGCTTACGGCTGATTTTGCGCGTTTCGAAGGCAATTTGGATCTTGCGGCGCGCGAGCTAAGCTTCGGTCAAAACGGGGCAGAGCGGGCTGAGGGCCGTGCAACCTTCACGGTCGGGGAGGGGGCCATGATCGTCGATCACGATATCCGTGTTGCCGCCCTCTCTAGCCCTTATGTCGGCGTGCAAGACTTACGCGCCGAAGGCGCTTTGCGCAGCGCTCGGGGTTATTCGCAAAGCTCCTGGAACGCCCGGTTCGAAGGGCAAGGCGTCGATCTCGTCGCTGATGCAAACCAGTCACTCGCGCAAGCGCAAGACGCGGTGGCCGACACGTTGTTGGCGCCGTTGCTGGCCAAACTTGAGCGCGGTCTTACCTCAGCTCGTCGCACAACCGAGCTTCGCGGCGATGCCATCTGGCGCCTTGACGACAAGGCGCAAAGCCTCGTCATCCCTGAGGCCACCGTGCGCAATGCCTCCGGCGAGACGATCCTGGCGGTGTCTCGATTGGCCTTGAGCGCCGGTGAGAGCGCACAGACTCAGCGCCTCTCCGGCAATTTTCTCACCGGAGGGAGGGACTTGCCGCAGATCAACGGGCGGATGGATCAGGGTGCCGATGGCCGCCTGGCGCTGCGTTTGACGATGGATGAGTATGCGGCGGGTGAGGATCGCATCGCGGTTCCGTCTTTGCTGGTGCGCGAAGAACGTGGGGGAGAGTATTCGCTTTCCGGGAGCGTCAGGGCGAGCGGTGCCCTGCCGGGCGGCGCTGTCGATTCGCTTGTCGTGCCCATCACGGGCCTTTTCGCCGAGCGTACAGGCCTGAGGCTGGGCATCGTCTGCTCCAATATTCGCTTTTCCGCGCTGGCCTATTCCGAAGCGAGCCTAGCTGGGCACACAATGCGCGCTTGTCCGGCAGATGGGCGTGCGATGCTCGCCTATGACGAAGAGCTGAGACTGGCCATTGCGACCGACGACCTCGAGCTTACAGGCGAGATTGGAGACAGCCGCGCCTATATCAGCGCGTCCAGCGCCGCTCTGACCTATCCCGGTGGGTTCGAATTGGAACAGATCGAGGCGCGCTTCGGCGATGAAGGGAACGTTGCGCGTCTGACAAGCACCGCATTCAATGGCCGGATTGGCGACCAGGCTGGCGGGTCTTTTGCGGGGGCAAGCGCAACGCTCGATGCGGTGCCGCTCGACATTGACGAGCTGGCGGGGCAATGGCTCTACCAGGACGGGGTTCTGACGGTTTCTGACGCGCGGTTTGAGCTTACCGATCGCATCAAGGATGAGGCCCGCTTCAACGCGCTTGAAGGCGCCGACGCCAAGCTCACGCTAAATGGCGGCGCGATTTCCGCTTACGCTGAACTGCGGCATCCCCGTTCGGGCAGGGCTCTCACGCGGGTTGCTGTCGAACACGACCTTTCAAGCGCGCAGGGATCGGCAATTCTGAACGTCGATGAGCTGCATTTTGGTCCCCGATTGACTCCGATCGACCTGACCGAGCTTGCCAAGGGCAAGATTGTTTACACCGAAGGTGTGGTCAGCGGAGAGGGGCGCATCGCGTGGACGGGCGAGGACATAACCAGTTCGGGCGCCTTTCACACCGAACGGCTCGATCTGGCTGCAGCCTTTGGTCCGGTGCAGGGCCTCAAAGGCGAAGTGCGGTTTTCCGACCTGCTCAACCTTACGACCGAGCCGTCGCAGGAACTCACAATTGAATCGATCAATCCCGGCATCGAAGTGTTGGCTGGGACAATCCGCTACTCGATGACCAATGGCGAGATCATTGATATCGAAGACGCGCGCTGGCCCTTCATGGGAGGGACACTGGTCATGCAGCCGACACGGCTGCGATATGGCGCCGATGTGGAACAGCGCTATTCCTTTACGGTGACCGCGCTCGATGCGGCCAAATTCGTCACGCAAATGGAGCTTACCAATTTGAGCGCGACCGGGACTTTCGATGGGACCGTCCCGATCATCTTTGACTCCGACGGCAGCGGCCGAATTGAAGGTGGCGCGCTCAGAAGCCGGCCGCCGGGCGGCAATGTCTCTTACATCGGCGAGCTTACCTATGAAGATATGGGCGCCATCAGCAATTACGCGTTCCAGTCGCTGCGCAGCCTTGACTACCGGCGGATGGATGTGGACCTGGATGGCGATCTCGCGGGAGAGATTATCACCCGCTTTGGCATTGACGGGGTTCGGCAGGGCGAGGATGCAAGCCAAAATTTCGTGACGCGGCGGTTGGCGAAGCTGCCGATCCGCTTCAACGTCAATGTGCGCTCTGAGAATTTCTATGAGCTGGCGACAATGGTGCGCACCTTCTGGGACCCAGAGGCCGTACCCGATCCGATCAACAAAGGCCTTATTAGTCGAGACGCGGTCCGCGCGGGACCACGAAGACCAGGCGATTCGCCCGACGAGCCGCCGCCGTTAGCTCCCGAAGACTCGAATGCCCAACCTGACGCGATGCGGCCCGATGAACCAGGCGTTCAACCGCCAGAAAGCGAGACTATGCCATGACAGTCCCGAAATTGACCAAGCCGCGCGCGGCTGCCACTTGTAGAACGGCAATGAGGAAGGGCGCGCCAATGGTTAGGTCAAGCAGGCTGGCTTTGGCCGGTGCTTTGATGGTTGGCGGGTCTACGTTGAGCGGTTGCATCAACGTGGCCGCGCCAGAAGAGCCGATCGTGATCGAGCTCAACATCAACATCCGGCAGGAAGTGATTTACCGTCTTGCGGAGGACGCGGCGGAAACGATTGACGAGAACGCGGGCATCTTTTGATTGGGTTCGCGCAAGGGGAAGATAGGATGATGTTTGCTCGTACTGGTGTTTTGGCCGTCATGGCCGCTTTGATGCTGTCTGCCCCCGTGCACGCTCAGCGCGATCCAGACTACGCCAAAGCGCGCGCTGACGGCAAGGTTGGCGAAAAGGTCGACGGCTATCTGGGCGTTGTTGGCGCCGCGACACCGGAGCTCCAGCGCATCGTCGATGATATCAATATCAAGCGCCTCGCCCTCTACACCCGCAAAGCGCAGGAAAACAACGCGACCATCGAAGAATATGCGCGCGCAGTTGGCTGCGATCTCATCTCGCGAACGGCGGCGGGTGAGAAGTATCAGGCGCCTGATCGCAGCTGGAAAACGCGCACGGGCGCTCCGCCTGAGCGCGTGCCCGAGTGCCCATAAACCGCGAGGCGTTCGCGCCACTGTCTCGTGCGCTGCAACGAAAGGCGCACAATCCGCATGCGAGCCATGGTTGACTTGAGTTTTGCCCCCTTCTAAGGCGCGCCTGCCCTTCGCGGGCAGCTCTTTGCGCCTGCCTGACGCTTCTTTGAGGACGCTAGGTGTGAACGAAGAAAAGCCCGCAACGGAACCCATCGCTGAAGATGCGCGTCTGGACGCGCTCGATGAACGGCTAAAAGCCGCGACCGAGCGCGAAGAGAAGCGCAACCAAGCCCAGGTTCAGGGGGTCGATGCGAATTATCGCAGCGGCAACCGAGTGCTGGCTGATCTTTTGGGAGGGATCTTTGGGGGCGGCGCTGTTGGCTGGGCGATTGACGCTCTAGCGGGCAGCGCACCATGGGCGCTGTTGGTCTGTCTGTTCCTTGGGATAGGCGTGGCCTTCAGAAATATAATTCTAGCGGCGAACACCCGCTCCGAAGATCCGAGCGATAATCCGGACTGAAGCCGGACCGCGTGCGGCTCATCTGAAGAGCGCGTTCCAATCAAGGTACTAAGGACCGACACGACGTGGCAGCCGAAGAAGGCAAAGTCGATCCGATGAAGCAATTCCAGATTGAGCCGATTTTCGGCCAAAACTGGGAGCCGTTCGGCGGGTTCAACATCGCGTTCACCAATTCCGCTTTGTGGATGGCTGTGACAGTCGTCCTCCTGTGGGTGTTTGTCTATGGCGGGATGAAGCGCGAGCTGGTGCCAGGTCGCTGGCAGATGGCGGTCGAGACGATGACCGGCTTTATTGACGATATGCTGGCCGCCAATATCGGCACGGCTGGACGCAAATACGTACCCTATATCTTCAGCCTGTTCATGTTCATCCTGTTTGGCAACCTGCTCGGCTTGCTGCCGCTTGGCCTTGTTGGCCTTCATCCGTTCACGTTCACCAGCCATTTCACGATCACCGGCGTTCTGGCGCTGATGAGCTTCTCGATCGTGCTGATTGTTGGCTTTTGGAAGCACGGGCTTGGCTTTTTCGGGCTGTTTGTGCCGCATGGCACCCCCGCACCGATGATCCCGTTGCTCTTTGTGATCGAGCTCTTCTCCTTCCTCATTCGCCCTATCAGCCTGGCGCTCCGTTTGTTCGTGGCGATGATGGCGGGCCACGTGCTGCTCAAGATCCTCGCGACCTTTGTGATTGACAGCCTTAACGCGGGCCCGTTGTTGGGCGCGACGATTGGACCGGCGGCGTTGATCTTGATGATTGCGATAAGCGCGCTGGAAATTCTCGTGGCCGGTATCCAGGCCTACGTTTTCGCTCTGCTTTCGTCGTTGTACATCAACGACGCAGAAAACCTTCACTAACATATTCACAAACAAGATTTTTCCAAGGAGTACTACAATGGAAATGGAAGCCGCAAAGATGATCGGTGCCGGTCTCGCTGCGATCGGTGCAGGCCTGGCCGCTCTGGGTGTGGGCAATGTCTTCGCCAAGTTCCTCGAAGGCGCGCTGCGCAATCCTGGCGCCGCGGACAGCCAGCAGGGCCGCTTGTTCATCGGCTTCGCCGCCGCCGAACTTCTGGGCCTGCTCGCGTTCCTCGTGGCCGTGATCCTGGTCTTCGTCGCCTAAGCGCAAACCAGAACCTTTTGAGGTGAGGTGCGCGGCGTCGATGCCCGGGCCTCACCTGACTTCTCACGCGGATTCGCCTGATGCCTCAAATTGACCAAATCATGGACACCTTCGCCAGCCAGCTCTTCTGGCTGGCGGTGTTTTTCGGGATCACCTATCTTCTGATTGGCCGAGGCATGGTTCCCAAAATCATGGGGACGGTTGAACGGCGCGACAGCCAAATCGCCGACGACCTGGCTGCGGCCAAGGCGGCGCGCGATGGGGCGGACGCGCAGGAAGAGGATTGGCGGTTGCGTGAAAACGAGAACCGCGCCGCAGCGCAAGCGTTGATCGCCGAGGCCAAGGCCAAGGCGGCGACCAGCAGCGAGACCAAGCTTGCCGCAGCGCAAGCGCGTCTTGATGAAAAGCTCGCCGAGGCGGAGAAGCAAATCGAGGCTGCGCGCAGCAGCGCCATGGCGGAGATTGAAAGCGTTGCCGCCGAGGCAACGCGCGATATCGTGGCGCGTCTTGTGGGACGTGACATCGATAAGGCGAGCGCACAGGTGGCCGTCAAAGAGGCTTTGACCCATGTTTAACCTCACCACTTTGTTGATCGCCGCCTCGCAGCCAATGCTGGCTGATGACGGCGAGGGCGGGAAATACCTTAAAGAGGAATACTCCGCTCTGTTTCTGGACGATTACGGCTGGGTCGCCGCCTCGATGGCGATTTTGATCCTGGTGATGATCTGGAAGAACGTGCCCGGCATGTTGATCCGCGGGCTCGACGCGAAGATCGACGAGATCAAGCAGCAGCTTGACGAAGCCAAGGCCCTGCGCGCCGAAGCCGAAGCTCTGCGCGACGAATACACGGCCAAGATTGCAAGCGCTGAGAAGGACGCCGAAGCGATGATGGAGGGCGCTCGGACCGAAGCCGAAGCGATCCTCGCCAAGGCCGAAAGCGACAGCGAGAAAATGGTCGAACGCCGCCAGCGCATGGCAGAAGAAAAGATTGCGGCGGCCGAACGCGAGGCGCTTGATGCCGTTCGCGAACGCGCCGTAGAGGCCGCGGCCGTAGCGTCACGCTCGCTTATCGCGCAAAAACATGATAAGGCTGCGGACAGCGCATTGGCGGATGAGGTTATATCTTCGCTCTAGCGGTCGCTGCCTTGCACTAAGAGCTTTGCGAGGCGCCCGTTTGGGATCAGAGTTGGAGAGGGGAAAGGCGGCCCGAGCAGGCCGCCTTTCTTGTTTCTGGCCGCCGACTATCGCGCCGGGTCGAAGACAATTTTGCCAACCAACTCGCGCTTGGCCATTGCCTCAAAGCCCTCGCGCCAGCTTGAGAGCGGGAGTTCGCGACCTATAGCCGGGCTGATCCGCCCCGCTTCGGCGAGCTCACGGATTGCGGCGTTGATCGCACGCCCGCGCTCGGGAAAGCGCCGCGCGTATTCGCCGGCGCGCAGGCCCACGATCGAGAAACCTTTGATCAGCGGGATATTGGTAGCGATCTGAGCAATCCGCCCGCTGGTGAAGCCGCACACGACGAGCTTGCCCGCAAAGGTCACACACCGGGTGCATTCGTCGAAGACATCGCCGCCGACATTGTCGAACACGATATCGCAGAGCCTGCCATCGGTAAGGTCTGAGATCGGCTCGCGAAAGCGCCCCTTGCTCATGATCGTGTGATCGGGCGAGGCGAGGGCGCTGATGGCGTCACGCTTCGCCTCGATCCCTGTTGCCGCGATTGTGGTGGCGCCCAAAGCGTTGGCCAGGTCGATTGCCGCAAGGCCAACGCCTCCGCTGGCGCCGGTGACCAAAACCGATTGCCCCTTTTGCAGGCCGCCAAGTTCAACCAGGCCGGTGTAAGCGGTCGAATAAGCCGCGCCCATGGCTGCCCCTTGGGCAAAGCTGAAGTTTGTAGGGACGGGCGAAAGGCCCTTTGCAGGCAAGCTTGCAATCTCGGCAAAGGCGCCCGTTTTGTTGCCGCCCATCACGCGGTCTCCGATCGCAAAGCCGCTTTCAGGGTCCGCCTCGATCACTTCGCCCGCGCATTCCAGACCGCTGGTGAAGGGCAGCTCGGGTTTGAACTGGTACTTGCCCTTGGTCATCAGGAGATCGGGGAAATTGAGCGAGGCCGCGTGCACCTTAACCAGGACCTCACCCGATGCGCGCTGCGGCACGGGCAAATCCAAAAGAGCGAGGCCGGACATGTCCTCACTAAGCTTCTCAACACGCAAGGCCTTCATAAGGGCTTAGAACGTGTCCTTGCCCGCGCGCAGGGCTGCAAAGGTTTCGTGCGGGGCGCTGCCACCCCATTTGGCGATGATCGCGGGGTCATCCGCGCGCAGGAAAGGGTTGGTGGCGAGCTCGCGGCTCAGCACCGTGGGAACCGTCCATTCGCCGTTGGCGCGTTTGGCGGCGATTTCTTCGACATAAGCCTGGAGCTCGGCGTTTTCGGGATCCGCGTGGCTCGCGAACTTGGCGTTGGCCTGCGTGTATTCGTGGGCGCAGTAAAGCGTGGTGGCTGTTGGCATGCGGCGGATGCGGTCCAAGCTGTCCCAGAACTGCTTGGGCTCGCCTTCGAACATACGCCCGCAGCCCAGCGCGAAGACCGCGTCGCCGACAAAGGCGATGCCTTCCTCGATAATGTGGAACGCCACGTGCCCGTTAGTGTGGCCTGAGACATCGATCACCTGCGCGGTGTGCTCTCCCAGATTAACGACATCACCGTGTGAGACCACCCGGTCAATCGGGGAGAGCTTTTCGACCTCTTTGGGGGCGAGAACCCGCGCGCCTGTGGCTTCCACAATCTCAGCGTTTCCACCCGCGTGATCGGGGTGCCAATGGGTGTTCCAGATATGCGTGATCGTCCAGCCCTTGGCCTCGGCCTGCTTCAGGTATTCCTTGGCGTCGGGCGTATCGATGGCCGCGGTCTCACCCGTCACCGAATTGTGCAGCAGGTAGCCGTAATTGTCCGATAGGCACGGGAACTGGTGAACATGCAACATGGTAAGGATCCTCGCTCTTGACGCTCAGTCTACTGCGCAGACCCCCAAGTGAAAAGGCCCGCCTGCCATGTGGCAAGCGGGCCTTCCCGAATTCACAGTAAGCGACTGGCTTATTCGTCGCCCTTTTTGAGCGCTTCGCCCAGGATATCGCCCAGCGAGGCGCCGGAGTCGGACGAACCGAACTGCGCCACGGCCTCTTTCTCTTCGGCGATCTGACGCGCCTTGATCGAGAAGTTGGGCTTTTTCGAACGGTCGAAACCGGTGACCATCGCGTCGACCTTGGAGCCGACCTGGAAACGGTCCGGACGCTGCTCGTCGCGGTCGCGGCCGAGATCCGAGCGCTTGATGAAGCCCGTCGCGCCGTCGTCACCGACCTGCACTTCGAGCCCGCCATCGCGCACTTCAAGAACCGTGACGGTGACCGTCTGGTTCTTGCGGAGGCTGCCGGCGGCGGCCGCACCCGCTTCGGTAATCGCGCCCTTTTCGAGCTGCTTCATGCCCAGGCTGATACGCTCTTTCTCGACATCGACATCGAGCACGACCGCTTTGACCTCTTCACCCTTGCGGTGCAGCGCCAGCGCGTCTTCGCCCGAAATACCCCAGGCAATGTCGGACATGTGGACCATGCCGTCGACATCGCCGTCGAGGCCGATGAACAGACCGAACTCGGTCGCGTTCTTGACTTCGCCGGTGACTTCCGCGCCCACGGGGAACTTCTCTGCAAACTCGTCCCACGGGTTGCGCTGAGCCTGCTTGAGGCCAAGCGAAATGCGACGCTTCTCGCTGTCGACTTCGAGGACGAGAACTTCGACTTCCTGACTGGTCGAGACGATCTTGCCGGGGTGGACGTTCTTCTTGGTCCAGCTCATTTCGGAGACGTGGACGAGGCCTTCGATGCCCGCTTCCAGCTCCACAAAGGCGCCGTATTCGGTGATGTTGGTGACCATGCCCGACAGCTTCGCGCCCACCGGGTATTTCGCCGCCACGCCATCCCACGGATCGCTTTCGAGCTGCTTCATGCCAAGGCTGATGCGCTGCGTTTCGGCGTTGATGCGAACGATCTGGACGGTCACGGTCTGGCCGATCTCGATGATCTCGCTCGGGTGGTTGACCCGCTTATAGCTCATGTCAGTGACGTGGAGCAGGCCGTCAATGCCGCCCAGATCAACGAAGGCGCCGTAATCGGTGATGTTCTTGACCACACCCTCGATCACCTGACCTTCGGCCAGCTTGTCGATCAGCTCGCTGCGCTGTTCGGCGCGGGTTTCTTCAAGCACGGCGCGGCGCGAGACAACGATGTTGCCGCGGCGACGGTCCATCTTGAGGATCTGGAAGGGTTGGGGCACTTCCATCAGCGGGGTGACATCGCGCACGGGGCGGATATCGACCTGGCTGCCGGGCAGGAAGGCCACAGCGCCGTCGAGATCGACGGTGAAGCCGCCTTTGACGCGGCCGAAGATACGGCCTTCGACGCGCTTGCCTTCGCCAAATTCGTTTTCGAGCTTGTCCCAGGCGGCTTCGCGGCGGGCGCGGTCGCGGCTGAGCATCGCTTCGCCGTCGGCGTTTTCGACACGGTCGACATAGACTTCGACTTCGTCGCCGACCGACAGGCCGTGATCGTCTTCACCGCGTGCAAATTCTTTGAGGTTGACGCGGCCTTCGCTTTTGAGGCCGACATCGATAACGGCGTGTCCCGCTTCGATTGCGGTGATGGTGCCCATGACGACACGGCCTTCAAAGCCTTCTTCGCCGGCGCCGCCGAGCTGTTCGTTAAGCAGCGCTTCGAAATCGTCGCGCGTGGGGTTAGGTGCAGTGGCCATAGGGTTTGGCGTATCCTGTTTTCGTTTTGCTACCGGCCACGGGTTTTACCCGGGTCTTTCTCCGTCTCCACCGCACTATTGCGGAGGCTAACGGGGCAAGAGGCCGATCTCTCCGCAGAGCCGAACGCCGCTGCAGAGGTCCTGATCATCCAAAGATGTTCGAGAACGGGCGCGCGCCTAGGCCAGGATGGTATCAAATGCAAGGAATTTCCGCCCAATTGCCCAGGGCTTGCGGCTAGGCCTTAAGCGCTTTCTCGACCGCTTCCAGGGCTGTCTCGAACGCCTGATCGCGGTCAAAGCTGGTGGTGTCGATAACCAGGGCGTCCGGCGCCGCCTTGAGCGGCGCGTCCTTGCGGGTGATATCGCGTTCGTCGCGCATGACGATATCCTTTTCAATCTCGTCCAGCGGGATTTCGATTTCGCGCCCTGTCATCTCCAGCCAGCGCCGCTTGGCGCGCTCGTGCACGCTGGCCGTGATGAACAGCTTCACATCGGCGTCTGGCGCGATCACCGTGCCGATATCGCGGCCATCGAGCACCGCGCCACCCGGCCGCTCGGCAAAGGCTCGCTGGCGGCGGAACAAGGCCTCACGCACCGCGGGGTGGACCGAGGCGCGGCTGGCGAGGCCGCCAACCTCCTCAGAGCGCAGGATATCATCCTCGAGCAGCGCCTCGGCAAAGTCGCAGGCGGCCAGCGCGTCCGCTTCGTCATCCGGATTGCCCTCGTTGATCGCCACCTGCCGACCGACCGCGCGGTAGAGCAGACCGGTGTCGAGATGCGGCAGGCCGAAATGCTCCGCCAAACCGCGCGCGACGGTGCCTTTTCCGCTAGCGGTGGGGCCATCAACAGCGATGATCATGAGAAAATATCCTTCACTTTCTTTGGGCTCAGCGCGCGGCGCTCCTGCTCGCGCCAACGAAAATGGAGCAGAACGAAGCCTATAATTGCCACAGTCAGATTGATCGCGAATTGCGTGAGGTCAAAATTCCCGCCGTTCCAGAAGAACACCGATCCCGTCGCCGAACTCAGCAACAGGAGGGCCGCCACGAGACGCCGCCGCCGCATCACTCGTTCTGGCTTTGGGAGGCGCGCCGCTTCGCCAGCCAGGCGGGAGTGGCCTTGGCGAGACCCAGTATCGCAATCGTCGCCCAGAAACCCTCAAGCGCGAGGCTCGCCCAATTGGTGTGGACCAAGAGCGAGACGGTGAGAAAGCCCGCCCCGGTGAGATTCGTCCCGTGCAGGATGAAGGGGTTGGGCGCGTTGTGAAAGGTCAGATAGGCGTACGCGCCGATGATGCAGGCGGTGCCGAGAAAGCCGACCAGGCTGGCAAGATCGAGCGGGGCGTTCATTGCTGGCGTCTCTGCTTGGCGCGTAGGCGCTCTTGGTGCCTTTGATGCATTTTAGCGCGCGAGCGCTGAAGGAGCGTTACCGCATAGGACATGACCGGCCAGAGCAAGAGGCCCACGGCAAAACTGCGCGCTGTCATCGACGAGGTTCCCTCGACCTGCTTGTAGATCGTGAAGGCAAGAGCCACAGCCCCGACCAGCGCCAGGTTTATGAGGAAATCCTTCTTCATCGCTGCGCCGTCTCCAGCAGTTCGGTGAAGCTCGGAAAACTCGTTGCAATCGGCGCGGTGTCGTCGACGCGCACGCCATCGCGGCTGGCCAGCCCTGCGATCGCCATTGCCATGGCAATGCGGTGGTCGAGATGGGTTTCCACCTCGGCGTTGGCGCTGCCACGCAGGGGCTCTCCGGCGGTGCCTTCGATGGTGAGGCCGTCTTCCTGCTCCGTCACGCCTGCGCCCGCGCTTGCCAGGGCGGTGGCCATCGCCGCCAAGCGGTCGCTTTCCTTGACGCGCAGCTCTTCAAGGCCTGTGGTGCGCGTCGTCCCGTCCGCCAGAGCTGCGGCGACGAACAGCACGGGAAATTCATCGATCAGGCTGGGGGCCAGCGCGGGGTCAACTTCGATGCCTTTGAGCGAGGAATGCCGAACGCGCAGGTCCGCGACCGGCTCTCCACCCACTTCGCGCGGGTTCAACTCCTCAATCGATCCGCCCATCTGGCGCAGCACGGCGCCAATCCCCGCGCGCGTTGGATTGAGCCCGACATTCTCGATGATCACGTCGCTGCCCGGAACAATCAGCGCGGCCACGATGAAGAACGCCGCGGACGAAGGATCCCCGGGTACGGTCACATCGCATGGCGTCAGATCCGCTTCGCCGCGCACGGAAATGGCCCGCTCGCCCTCTTCCTCGCCGATCTCAAGTTCGACGCCGAAGCCTTTGAGCATCCGCTCCGTGTGGTCGCGCGTCGCGACGGGTTCAATCACGGTGGTGATCCCTGGCGTGTTCAGCCCCGCCAGAAGAACAGCGCTTTTGACTTGCGCGCTGGCCACCGGAAGGCGGTAGCGGATCGGTACCGGGGGCGAGGCTCCGCGCAGCATCAAGGGAAGGGTGCCTCCCGCCGAGGCTTCGAATGTGGCGCCCATCTGCGAAAGCGGTGCGATCACGCGGTTCATCGGGCGCCCCGAAAGGCTCGCATCGCCGATAAACGTGGCCGAAAGCGCATGGCTGGCGAGCAAGCCCATCAAAAGCCGTGTCGAGGTTCCCGAATTGCCCATGTCGAGCGCCTCGTGCGGCCCAAGCAGCCCGCCAACACCCACGCCGTTGACGCGCCAAGTGCCATTCTCTTCGCGCTCGATATCCGCGCCCAGCTGGCGCATTGCCGCAGCGGTGGCGAGCACGTCTTCGCCTTCGAGCAGCCCTTCGATCCGGCTTGTCCCGACCGCCAACCCGGCAAACATCAGCGCGCGGTGGCTTATCGACTTGTCTCCGGGCACGCGGATCGTGCCTTTAAGCGGGCCGGAGGAAGCGAAGGTTTGCGCAGGCATGGGATGGCGGTCTTTGACAGCGCACCGCCCTTCTGGCAAGCGGCGCGACCTTATGGATACGCGTTCTTGATTCCCTCATTTCGCGATCCCATTTTCTCGCGCGTGAACACGACCTGTGGCGTTCCGCAGGCACAAGAAGGACAAGTTTCTATGGCGAAGCCCGAGTGGGGAACAAAGCGCACCTGCCCCCAAACCGGTGAGCGTTTTTATGATCTGGGCAAGGATAATCCGGTAACCAGCCCCAACGGGCACCAATGGTATCCAGAGCCCGTGCTCAAATCCAAGCAGCCGATCCCGATCGACGACCCAGCGAAAGCGAAGACGGCTGAACCCGACAGCGATCTGAGCGGTGATCAAGACGATGATCTGAAGGACATCGAGAACATCGACGATGACAATGATTCGCCTGACAATGACGTCGATCTTGGCGGAGACGATGATCTCGGTGTTGCGGCGGCGACCGGTGACGACAGCGGCGACGACGATAACTGATTTTGAACTTGCCTTTCGTAAGGGAGGAGCCTAAGCGGCGCGCTCCCTTGCGAGAGAGCGGCGCTGGCCCTATCTCCGATGGGGTCAGAACTTGATGGATTGGGGCCTTAGCTCAGCTGGGAGAGCGCAACACTGGCAGTGTTGAGGTCAGCGGTT
>CALCCG010000232.1 GCA_937899785.1 uncultured Erythrobacter sp.
AGCTCAGCGCCCAAACGATCAGGCCGCACAGCGCCATCACCAGAGATGAGGCGGCCAACTGGTTTTCGCCAAGCCGCGCGATAAAGATCACATCGATCGCGTAGGTTAGCATCTGCAGCATATTGGCGAGCGCCAAGGGCGCGGCCAGCAGCAGTGTGGCGCGCAATTCGCCGGACCATGTCGGCGTCGTTAGCCCACGGGGACGTAAAGGCGTGGTCGATTCCATGCAGCCGGCCCGGATAGGCGCGGGGTGCGAGTTGGGAAAGCCGAAGTTTGCCTGTGCGATTTTTCTAGGGTGCGCTGAGGCAGTCGAGCCACACGGGTGCTAGCGGTACCGGCGTCAAGATGGACAACCCTCGAGTGTGCAAGCATCATAGCGGGTGAATCTCAACGGCGTTTGAGGGGTAAAAGGATGCGGTTCAAGGCAACAAGTTTGGCTTTCTTAGGCTTCCTTGCCTGCAGCGGACTTGTGGGGGCGCTTGCTCCTGCTCGAGCCGCTCCGAGTGAATATGCGGCAGGCACTCGTCCGATTTCTCAAGAGGAATACCGGCAAGACTTCGATTTCCTCGTAGAGCAGCTTGAAGCGCGGCATCCAGACCCCTTCGCTGTCACATCGAAAGCGGCTTTCGTTGCTCGGCTTAACGCTCTGATCGACAAGGTCGACGAGCAAGACTCATTCACCAACATGATGGACCTGCGCGTGATTGTCGCAAGCTTGGGGGACTCGCATACAAGCGTGGGGTTCTACGATGCGATATTTGAACGCGGTGCCTTCCCGATGGAATTCGCATGGTTTGGCGAGGACCTTCGTATTATCGGTGCGGAAAAAGAGTTTAGCGAGTTCCTTGGCGCTCGGCTCGATGCAATCAACGCTCATGATATCAAGACCGTTCGCGATCAGTTGGCGACGCTCGTCCCACCACAAGACACAGGCTTTGCTCGCAAGCGCGTGCCCTGGATGATGCGCCATATCGGTCTTCACCATTACATCGGGACGGCTAAGGGCTCGTCGGCGGTCTGGACGATGACGACCCTTTCCGGCCAACAGGTGACGGTTACTATTCCGGCCTCAGTGTTGGGCGATGAAGAGGCGGATCTGAATTACCTGTCGGATCAAATCGATCATCCCACTTGGATCAACTCTAATGAGGATCGCCTCGATGTGATGTTTCGCGACATCCTTTTTCCCGATGGCGTGTATCTTGTTCATTACAATTCAGCATGTGGGCGCGAGCTTCAGGAACGTTTCCGCGATCCGACAACAGCCAAGAATTATCCGCTGTTCTCCGAGTTTTCCGACCGGATTATTCGCACGCTCAAAGACAAGGATGTCAAGGCGATGATCTTTGATGTTCGAGCCAATTCGGGAGGCTCTTCACCGCAGGGCACCCGCCTTGCTGAGGAGATAGCGGCCTTGCCCGACGAGAATCAACCGGGATCAATCTATGTTGCTGTTGGCGACCAGACATTTTCAGCGGCCATTATCAACGCGATGAATTTTAATCAGACGCTGGGCGCGCAGTTCATTGGCACCACATCGGGCGGAAAGGCGAACCATTTTGGCGAGGTCCGAATGTTTGTTCTGCCAAACTCCGGGATCGAGTTGCCGCATTCGACGCGCTACTTTGAGTATGTCGAGGGAGAAGGGGGGAGCATAGTTCCGGACATTTACTCACCCGAGAGCATCGACGACATGTTGGCGGGTCGGGACGCAGTTGTCGAAAGCGTACGCAAACAGGTCGCCCAGCGGTGACGTGCGCCTGGGCTCACCAATCCCATGACTCTCACTCGCCCGAAGCGGCCCTTCCTTTTCTTGGTTAGCGGTAGCAAACTCAAGCGTTCAAACCCAACGGACTTGTTTGAGCTCGACAGTACCGCGAGCGGCTTGGGCGTCCTAGGATAGCGCAAGTTGCACGCCGCCTGCGATCCGGCAGGGCCAGAGGCGCCAAGGCCACAATGGCCAGGGCGTTGGCTGGACTGAAAACGGCGCGCTGCGGCTAGAGCGAGACGTTCGCCATCGCCGCGCGGGGCTTACTCCGCTTCGGCCTGACGCCGCTTCTTCAGGATTTTCTCGGTACGACGGAAATCGCCGACATTGTCGACATCAATCGGAGCGTTGGCAAAGGGCATGATGATCGGCGTAAGCTTGAGGTTCCAGCGCCGCGAAAGATGCTCGGTCAGGCCGTTGCGCGTGGCCAACTTGAACTTGTATTTGATGACAAATCCAAGCCCCATCGCTTTCAAAAGGCGGCGCGGCTGTTTGCCAAACTGCCCGCCCGTTTCGAACGCCTGCGCGCCTTTCAAGGCCTTGTCGTTGCGAAGGCCGTACAGGTTGCAACTCGACCAGCCGCCATCCTTCAGCTCGTGAAACGCGCGCTTGCCATCGGGATAGGCGTCAAGAATGGTCTGCGCCGGGGTGAAGCCGGCAAAGCCATCCCCTTGGGTGTCGAGGAAAGCCTTGCAGAAATGGTCGATATATTCGGTCGTGTGCAGCGCGTTGTCGCCGGTGGAGATCAGAAGCGGATAGGCATCGGCGATCGCTGCGGCGCCGTCTCTTACGCTTGCAAAAAGATTGTCTCCGCTGGGAAGGAAGTGGATTTGTCCGCTATCAAGCGCGGCGGCGAGGCTAGGGGCTTCGCGCAAGATGCTCTCGCTCTCGATCGAGACGAAGACGCGCCCGATGTAAGGGCTGGCGCTGATAGCGTTGATGACGCGTTCCAGCATGACTTCGCCGTCAAGTTCGACCAAGCATTTGTGGCTGACGCCCTGGAGTTTGGCGACCTCGTCCTGCGCGCCCGCTCGGCTTGCGGCGAGGATCAAGGCTGTGAATTTTTCCATGTCGGCCCCTTGCGATCTCCAAGCGCCCACTAAGAGATAGTGTGCGGCTGTGTCGACTTCAAAAGCGTTGTAAGATCTGAAATCTTTGCATCGTGGTCCAGATTGGCAAGACCCTCGCGCAGCGCATCGGCTCTGACCCAGTGTTCTGCCTGCGCGCAGCAATCATCGAGTTTTTTGAACAGCTGATCGCGGCGTAAGGGCCGCTGGCGGCTTCCCCGTGGCATGACAATCTGTGTCGAGAGCTCCTTACCGGCGCTTGTGCGCACGTGAACTTCAGTTGGAAATTCGCTTTCCAGTTTCTCGACCGGTTCCTTGCGCACCTTGTCAAAGAGCGCGCGAATTTCTGACCGGGCGATGGCGTCTGGCGTGAAATCGGACAGCCCAACCTGCCCCTGATAAAGCGCGGCGGCGAGATTGTATTCGAGTGAGAACTTTGCCTCGTTGGGCGTCTTGGGATCATCATAGGGCAGGTTGCGCAGATGCGAGGCGGGCGCCCGCACGGTGATCTGTTCGACGTTCTCGTGCGTGAAACCATGGCGTTCGCGCAGCTCCAACAATCCGTCGAGCGCGCGGTGGGTGCTGCCGCAATTGGGGAAGCGTTTGACCTTCAATCCATAGGCCACAATGTGCAGGGGATCCGCGATCCGACCGGCGATGAAACTGGTCGATTGCCCGTGCTCGTCCCTTCCTACCATCTCCTCAGCCAGCGCTTCGACATCCTGCCCGACCATCAAGGTGCGCAGGCTGTGTGGGCCGTCGAGGGTCTGAGTGCCCGCGCTCAATCCCGCGCGCGCCATCAGCGCGGATTGCACGCCGCCGGAGGCCGCGAAACCGGCGTGAAGCGGCTTGGTGTCGGTGCCGAACTGGCTCATGAACCCGCCCGCGCGGCTGGTGGACATCGAGATGGCGTGCGTGACCTGCTCTCGCGGCAGCCCGAGCAAACGCGCCGTACCGGCCGCAACGCCGATGGCGCCTATGGTGGCGGTCGCGTGCCAACCGCGATTGCGGTGGAAAGGGTTCACGGCCTGCCCGATATGCCCCATGGCCTGGAGGCCCACGATATAGGCGTCGAGAAGGGCGCCAAGGCTGAGGCTTTCCTCTTCGCCCACAGCCAGAAGAGCGGGCACAAGCACGGCCGAGGCGTGCGCTTTGGCCGGGTCGAAATTGTCGTCGTAATCCAGAACATGCGCGCAGGCCCCGTTGACCAGAGCCGCCCAGGGGGACGACAGGCTCTTGGGGTAGCCAACGATCGTCGAGGTCCCGCCCCCCCAGTTGGAGACAAGGGCATAGAGCTTTCGTACAGGCGGCTGCGACGCTCCGGCGACCATGCAGGCGACCGTGTCGATCAGCGCATTTTGCGCTGTCTCAATGGCGGCATCGGGCCAGGCAGCGGGCGTCTGTGCGACCCAGCTGGCAATTTCGCCCAAAGGGTCTTGCGCGTCATGCCCAGCCACCGACATCCACTCCCTTTCTCTATACTCCGCTTATACGGTAGGATGCGTTTCGTCGTGGTCCCGGAGACGACTCCCTAGGAT
>CALCCG010000233.1 GCA_937899785.1 uncultured Erythrobacter sp.
TGTGGAGGCCCGAGCCGGAATCGAACCGGCGTATACGGATTTGCAGTCCGCTGCGTCACCACTCCGCCATCGGGCCGAGCCGTTTGCAGGGCGCGCAGCACAGCAAACGGAAGCGGCCCACTAGCGCTTCGATTGGGGATTGGCAATGGAATTCCGGCTCTGTGTCGGATGAGAGGATACGCGTATCTCACCGCTTTGTGCGACAGCGAATTCGGGCCAGAAAAGCATGCCTTCCGCAACGACAGTCTGGACCATGCGCGTCGGGCAAGGCACAGGCTAGGAGCATGACTATCGCAAGCTTGCTTTCGCCCGTAACCGGCCAGGCCGGACCTGCCCGGCTGACCCAAGCGCAGGACTGGATGCAGGGGCGGACTTTGTATGGCGGGGCTTCGGCGCTCATCGCCTACACGATGGCGACGCGCGCGTTCTCCGATCTTCCCCCACTCAGAGCCGCGCAAGTCGGTTTCGTTGCACCAGTTGGAGAGGACATAGAGCTCGACGCGCAGATTGTGCGGAAGGGGCGCAACGTAACGCAAGTGCGCAGTGACATTTACTCAAACGGCCAAGTGGCTCTCACCGCCTTTTGGCTGTTTGCCAATGGACGCGAGGCGAACGCGCTTCGCCGCACCGATGCCCTTCCCGACTGGCCAGGCCCGCCGGAGCAAAACGCCGTGGCGATGAAGGGCGAGGGGCCATCTTTCATTCAAAGCAACTTTGAGATCCGCTTTGGCCAATCGAAGGACGACAAACGCAAGGGCACGATTCGGCGCTGGGCGCGGCTGACGGAAGAGCATGATCTCGACCCAGTCGGCAAACTCGTTTTGATGGGGGACGTCATGCCACCCGGAGCCATACGCGCGATGGAGCGCCCCGGCCCCATCAGCTCGATCAACTGGTCCTTCAACATTCTTGATCCCGAGACGCAATCACCGGGCGGCTGGTACCTCGCCGAAAACGCCAGCCAGCACGCTGATTGGGGCTATTCTTCCGAGCGGCTGCGCATGTGGGACGCCAACGGCAATCAAGTCATTGATGGCCTGCAGTGCGTCGCCGTTTTCGGGTGAACAGGCAAAAGCTTTCTGAGACCCAGCCTGTCCCAGCTTGGTAGGGGCTGGTAGGATCAGACCTCTTCGAAGTTCGGAGCCCGCTTCTGCATAGCTGACATGACCGCTTCGACTTGGTTGGGCGTGCGCATGATCGCGTGCTGCTCGATGCTCTCCTCCAAGAGAATTGCGTCGGTGTCTCGGTCCATCATTCCGGCTTGTAGCCGCTTGGCAGCGCGAATCGCATGCGGGTTGCGACTGGCAATCTCACGGGCGATAGCTGTGGCGCGGGCAAGTGGCTCATTATCGATATAGGTCGCGAAACCGAGTGTGTGCGCTTCGAGTCCGACGAATTCCCGGTTGGTGTATACGAGTTCGCGTAAGACGTCATCGCGGACAAGCCCGCGCCACAAGACGTAACCACCCATATCGGGAACGAGGCCCCACTTCATTTCCATTACCGACATACGCGTGTCGGGGTGAACGATACGAATATCCGCGCCGCTCGCGATCTGAAGGCCGCCGCCAAAACAAACGCCATGCACCGCCGCTATGACCGGTACCGGAAGCTTGCGCCATGTCATTGCCACCTGTTGAAAGGTGTTTGAATTGCCGTGGGTTCGTTCTGTGAGCTCGGGTTCATTAGCGTCTGGCGAACGCCCAAAGCTTGCCGTGTCCAGACCCGCGCAAAAGGCGCGCCCTTCTCCTGAAAGGACAACAACCCGCACACCGCTCGTTTTGGCCAAGATGTCACCCGCCTCGACGATCGACTTGAACATCAGTGGATCGAGCGCGTTCATTTTGTCCCCGCGGGGCAAACGAACAAGCGCGACTCCTGTGTCTTCCAACTCGATGGTTATCCGCTCGTCGGAGTGAACAACCTGCGATGCAAAAGCTGTATCCGTCATAATTCGCTACTGGGTCCCTCTTACCAAACTCTGGACTTGAGACTTGGCGGAAGGCCAAAGTTAAGTCCAGTGACAAAGGAACGCCCAACAAAGACCAATGGATGGATATCAACCTTCGGAAGGCTGCTCAAACACGTAGCTGGAAGGTCCCGGTGGCGCGTCAAGGTAATAACCGCCTTCCGGATGTGTTGCGAGAATGCGGGATAGGCCGAAGGGCTGGAGCTTGGCGCGAACCCGCGCCACATGAACGGCGACGCTGTTCGTGTGGGGTTCGAACGTAATCCGCCAGACATCCGCAAGCAATTGCCGCTTGCTCATCCGTTTACCCGGCTCTTGCGCGAGACGCCAAAGAAGCTCGAATTCACGCGGATGCAGGGCAAGCCAGCGATCCTCGACGCGCCCATCTCGGTGCAACAGATCGAGCGTAACGTCGCCGGCCTCGCGAAATCGCGGAATGAGCGAATCGCTATCTGGAAAGACACTATAGGCTGAGTTGATGCTCACAATTCACTCCCCCCACGCATTGAAAAAACAGCGTCCTGCGTGAAAATCAGATGGTCAATAAGTTCGATTTCCAGAGCGTTCGCCACACTCGCCAGCCGTTTTGTCGCTTCGACGTCGGACCGGCTAGGCCGGCAATCTCCTGACGGATGGTTGTGCGCTATGATCATACTATCCGCTCCAACCCCAAGCGCGTAGGCAAACAGCTCTCTGAATCTAAGGTGGACTCCGCACATGCTGCCAAAGCCAAGACTCGTCTGGCCAACCAAAGCGCGACCTTGATCGAGAAACAGAGCGTGAAACCGCTCACTCATAGCCGGAGGAGAGAGCACAATCCGCCGCAAGCTGTCGATCATGCCGAACAGCTTGCGCTCGTCAGACGCGGCCGACTTGGAGCGTGACCCATAAAAGCTGTGGACCGGCCATCCATGAGCACGACTTGACTGCGCGAACGCATCCACAATCATCATGGCTTGGCTTGCCTCAAAGCGGTCGGAACCCGGGTCAGGACAGCAATCGGCACTCGCCAATCCCGGTAGGGCCCATAGCGCTTTTGGCGCTGGATATGACGCAGCAGTCCAACGCACAGGACCATCAACTGAAGCCAGCCCGGCGCGATGACCATCGTTGCATAGGCGATGGGCGAGATGGACTCAATCAGGCCTCGCGCAAGATGGGCCGCGACAACCAAGACCTGCAGCGCCGCGATCAGAAGCGGATAATTGCGGTTCGCGTGAACCGCGATCGCCACCCAAATGACGCACACCAAACCATCGATGGAGCCATAAAACAGATCGACCTGCTCAAGCTGGTAGCCCTCCCCCCAAATACCCCTGTACACCCTAGAGACACCCTCGAAGAGGATCATCCAGGTTGCCGCGATCGCTCGCTCAGGCGCCCCGCCCCAGATCACGACGCACGCGAAGAGGGTGAAGAACAAGATATCCTGTACGAACGGACGCGATTCGGAGGTGAGCCATTCCAGCATGAGCGGTCGATTGTGTTAGGCCGCTACGCGCTCGGGACGCATGTCAGCTAGGACCTCCATGTCATCAACCGGGGCTTCTGCGATCTCGGTCTGGATGTCTTGGTCATCGCCCATGGTTTCACGTGCCACTTTATTTAGCTCGTCATGGACACGCAGAAGGTTACTGGACATCGCCATAGCTTGTGCTTCCGCCTGATTAAGCCTTACGAGCGCACGCTGGCCAGCGCTCAACGAAACACTGGGGTTTTGGCGAGCGGAAAGCATCGCTTGCTTAAGACGAGCAAAAGCGATCATGTTCTCGTCGGCGAGCGCTTCGGCCTCACGGATCAGCTTTCTGAGATTCACAGCGTCGTTGCGGATTGTATCGGTCATAAAGTTTCACTCCAGCTTTGCCTGTGCCCCTCAGGAAAAGCCTTGTTCGTCCACGGGGACGACGGCACGCTCAGCCAACGCTTCGCTGATCATGATCGCGGCTGTTGCCGTCAGGACCGCAGCCGCCAGAAGACCGAAGGCAATCCCGACTATCGCCGCGAGGCGAAACATGACGGCGTGCTCGCCATCGAGCAGCCCGGGGACAACCTTTGGCTCCCCCGGCCTGAGCCAGGGCGCCCGATCGATCAGTGGCGATACGTCGCTAAGTTCGACCGTCGTTGGGTTGTCACGTTCTCCTATATCGAACCCGAACACGGCTGCGGGGACCTGAGAAATGTTGTATGCATCTTCGCTTAAGGGCTTATCAGAATCCTCAAGCCCTTGACTTTCCTCAGCATTTTCAACTAACGTCACGTCTTCTTTTGGCTTACGCTCTAGCCGGTATAGATCGACTAAGTCTCGTAAGCTGTCCGCGCCGTAAATGTCTTTCAGCGCTCGAATGTGTTGATTGATTCGGGTCTCTGAGACCCCGAGTTCTTGCGCGATCACCTTAATCGGGACGCGCCGATCCACTCGCTCCATCACGGCCGCCTGCCGCTCAGTCAGTGGCCGCGTCGTTTCGGGCGGCATGTCCTACTCCTCCTCGCGCCTTTTGGCCGTGAGTTTTACGCGTATAACGCAAAAAACCTCCTAATGCCGATTGCACTTTCTTAATCTACCAACCGGTAATCAGGCTGCGGAACTGTTGACGCCAAGTGAAGAAAGGTAGCGTTTGATATTCCTTGCGGCCTGACGCAGCCTTTGCTCGTTTTCAACCATAGCTATGCGGACGTATCCTTCACCCTCCTCGCCGTATCCAACACCTGGTGCGACCGCGACTTGCGCTTCGGTCAACAATTGCTTGGAAAACTCTAAACTTCCCATATCTTTCAGAGCGGGCGGCAAAGGCGCCCAAGCGAACATTGACGCGGCCGGAGACGGAATGTCCCACCCCGCGCGTCCAAAAGACTCCACCAGAACATCGCGTCGGCGGCGATACAGGTTGCGGTTTTCTTCAACGATGTCCTGCGGCCCATTGAGCGCCGCGCAAGCGGCTGCCTGAATGGGCGTGAACGCGCCGTAATCGAGATAAGACTTGACCCGCGTCAGAGCGGCGATCAACTCTCGATTTCCTACGGCAAACCCCATGCGCCATCCCGCCATGGAATAGGTCTTGCTCATGCTGGTAAACTCCACCGCGACGTCCTTCGCGCCATCGACCTGCATGATTGATGGCGTCGGATTGCCATCGAAATAGAGCTCGGAATAGGCAAGGTCCGATAGCAGCCAGACCTTGTTTTCCTTCGCCCAGGCAACAAGACGCTCGTAGAAGGCAACATCGACGGTTTCGGCTGTAGGGTTGGATGGGTAGCTCACAACGAGAACGCTAGGACGTGGGACTGTGTATGCCATCGCGCTTTCGAGCGAGGCCCAATAGGATTCGTCAGGCGTTGTCGGGACCGACCTGATTGTGGCCCCGGCAATGATGAAGCCAAACGTATGGATCGGGTAGGATGGATTGGGCGCCAGTACGCAATCGCCCGGTGCAGTGATCGCGGTGGCGAGGCTAGCCAGCCCTTCCTTCGATCCCATTGTCACAACGACTTCGCTTTCCGGGTCGAGCTCAACGCCGAACCGACGCGCATAATAGTTTGACTGGGCGCGGCGCAGACCCGGAATCCCTTTGGACTGCGAATAGCCGTGTGCATCAGGCTTCGCAGCGACTTCGCACAGCTTATCGATCACGTGTTGAGGCGGTGGCTGATCCGGATTGCCCATCCCCAGATCGATGATGTCCAGACCGCCCTGACGGGCCGCATGCCGCAGCGCGTTAACCTCGGCTATCACATAGGGGGGGAGCCGCTTCATGCGGTAAAACTGATCATTCATTGCCTAGTCTGCCCATTCATACGCAATCATTATCTGCCTGCGCGCAATTTGGGTCTAGGCCATTAACGGTCGCGAGGGGAAGGCGTTTCCGCTAAGAGTCGGTTTCGAGAGAAAGAATCTGCCTCGAGACATTCAGAGATTCCCGTTTCGCGCTCGACGGATCGATGGCAAGATGGCCATAGGAGAGCCGCAATATGTCCAGCGACACAGACAATCCGAAAGATGAATCAGAGCCTTTTCGCCTGATGTTGTCGAATCCTCTCTTTGCCCTGCAAGGCGATGCCATGAAAAACATGGTTGCCAGCCTCTTTCCGGGGTCGGGAGAAACATCCGAGCAGACAGGCGTTGGTCTTGCGGACTTATTCCCCAAAGGCGTTGAAACCGCCGAATTGGGAGAATGGGCCAAAGCGGGTGCGCAATTGCAGCAAATGTGGCTCGATTTCGCCACCCACCAGGCGCGCGAGACGGTCGAGAAAGTGGCCAGCGGCAACGACCACTCGACGAACATGCTCGATCCGGCGCAATGGCTTGTGATCTCGCAAAGCATGGTGCAGCAAATGCCCAAGGGCCTGTTCGAAGCGCAGGCAAAACTTGCGCAAGACTCGTTCGAGATGTGGCAAGGCGTGCTGGGTCGTTTGGGTCTCGGCCTCTCAGGCGTGGGTCCCGATCAAAACGACGCTCCAAACCTTGCGCCTCTCCCCGCACTTCCCAAGTCAGACCGCCGCTTCGCAGACCCCGCCTGGCAAGAGCATCCGGCCTTTGCCCTACTCCACCAGACCTATCTGATGCTTGCCGAGTACTTCCGCAATTCGGTTCGCTCGATGGATGGTCTCGACAAAGAGAAGCGCCAGCAACTCGAATTTGCCGTCAACTCGCTGGCCGAAGCGATGAGCCCCGGCAACTTCCTGCTGACCAACCCGGTGGTCATGAAGCGCACAGTCGACACACGCGGGCAAAACCTAGTGAAGGGGATGCAGCACCTCATCACTGACCTCAAACGCGGTCAACTGACACACACCGATCCCAACGCCTTCAAGCTCGGAGAAAACCTTGCAGCGAGCCCGGGCAAGGTTGTTTACGAGACACCGCTTTTCCAACTCATCCAATACAGTCCTTCGACGAAGGATGTGTATGAAGTGCCGCTCGTCATCTTCCCGCCTTGGATAAACCGGTTCTACATTCTCGACCTCAACCCCAAAAAGAGCTTCGTCAAATGGGCGGTTGATCAAGGGATCACGGTGTTCGTCGTAAGCTGGCGCTCAGCCGATGAGAGCATCGCCGATATGGTCTGGGACGACTATATCCGCGCTCAGATGGAAGCGATTGAGCAAATCCGAGAGCGCCTTAAAGTGCCGCATGTTCACACCATTGGCTATTGCGTTGCAGGCACCACGCTGGCCGCCACTCTCGCGATCATGGCACGCCGGGGAGAAGCGGATCGGGTGAAGTCTGCCACTTTCTTTACAGCGCAGGTGGATTTTGAACGCAGCGGCGACCTAAAACACTTCATTGACGACACCCAGATCGAGATGATCGGAAAGCTGTCCACTCAGGGCTATCTTGACGGGCGCTACCTCGCGGCCACGTGCAACGCGCTAAGGGGCAAGGACCTTATCTGGAACTACGTCGTCAACAATTACCTTTTGGGCGAAGACTATCCCGCGTTCGATCTGCTCCATTGGAACGGCGACGTCACCAATCTCCCGTCAAAGTGGCACCACCAATATCTGCGCGACCTCTACCAAGACAACCGGATGGTGATCCCAGATGCGCTTGAGGCGGATGGGACACCCATCGACTTGACCACAGTGGACGTGCCAACCTTTGTTCAAGCCGGACGCGAAGATCACATAGCGCCTGCGGACAGCGTTTGGCGCATCACTGAACATTTTAGTGGTCCGATGGAATTCCTGCTCGCTGGTTCGGGACATATTGCCGGGGTTGTGAACCCGCCTGCAGCCAAGAAGTACCAATACTGGCTTGGAAACAGCGAAGCCGATAGCTTTGAGGCCTATCTCGATAGCACGACCGAACACCCCGGAAGCTGGTGGCCGCACTGGCTTGATTGGCTTGGCCAACAAGACGGTTCGAAAGTGGCCGCAACCGGCAAGCGCAAACCGGGTGGACGCGGGGACCGTGTGATTGAGGATGCGCCGGGGCGTTATGTGAAGACGCGCTGAAAAATCATCGGAACCGCGCCGCAAAATCCACGCCATCATATCAGATTATTGCAATTTATCAGTTCCTTGAACGGAATATTGTGCACTGCACAAAATTGCTTGACTTCGCGGTCGCAATGCCTATTTTGTGCAGCGCAACATGACGCGAGGATATTATGGCTGACGCCACCAACCAACCGAAGATCGACGCCGCCGCTGAAAAAGCTTACGCCGAGGCGGCCGCTAAAGAGACGGCGGATACCGCCAAGGCCCCTGCACCCAAGGTTGCGGCTAAAGCGGCTCCCGCCAAGAAGCCCGCTGCGAAAAAGGCACCGGCCGCCAAAAAGGCTGCCGTGAAGGCTCCGGCGAAGACGGCTGCTGCGAAGAAACCGGCCGCTAAGCCTGTGGTGAAAAAAGCCCCTGCAGCCAAGGCTCCTGTGAAAGCCGCTGTTCCGAAAAAACCTGCCCCGAAGAAGGCGCCCGCCGCAAAGGCTCCAGCCAAGAAAGCCCCCGCAAAGGCGGCGGCAAAAACGGCCGAAACCACGAAGACCAACCCCATTACCAAACTCAAGGATTCTATCATGGCAACCGCTGAAAAGACCGACATCAAAACCCAAGCCAAGGACATGGCCGCTGATATGCAAGAGCGCCTCAAGACCGCCTACGCCAAAACCGGTGAGCTCGCTGGCGAAGTCAACGAGTTCAACAAAGCCAACGTCGACGCTGTCGTCGAAAGCGGCAAGATCTTCTTCGCCGGCGCGCAAGAGCTCGTGAAGGACAACGTTGAAACCGGCAAGTCGGTTGTCGAAACCGTTACCGAAGACGCCAAGAAAATGGCCGCCGTCAAGTCGCCGACCGAGCTCATGCAGCTTCAGGGCGAGTTTGCCCGTCGCAACTTCGACGCGGTTGTTTCCTACGGCTCGCAGCGCACCGAAGCGTGGGTGAAGCTCTACAACGACGCCTTCGCTCCCATCTCGAACCGCGTGAGCGTTGCGGCTGAAAAGATCTCGAAGGCGGCGTAATCCCTTCGATCGAAAGTTTCTGGACCGGGCCTCTCCTCTCTCTCCCAAAACCCGGTTCAAGAAAGCGCGCTGAAATAGGCGCATGGCCGGACATCCCCCAGCGGGTTGTCCGGCCTTTTTCTTAGTCTTGCGGCAATCGGGCGCGAACGTCGCGAAACGCGGCATTTTGTCTTAGCTGCAATTTGCAAGCAACCGCATCTTGCGCACGACCAAACGAATCCCATAATGAGGGCCAATGTCCGCGATCCAACCTGTGTTCACCATCCACTGCGCCGAGGATGAGTCTGTTCGTCCCTTTGCGGCGGATGACGACAAGGACGCGGGCACCGACAGCGAAGTTGGTGTTGCAACCAAGACCCGGACAAAGCCCAAGAAGCCGAGCCAGTACAAAGTGCTGATGCTGAACGACGACTACACTCCGATGGAGTTCGTTGTCATGGTCCTCAAGCGCTTCTTCAACATGGATCTGGAACAAGCGACCCGTGTGATGCTGCATGTCCATCAGAAGGGTGTCGGTGTCTGCGGCATCTTCCCGTACGAAGTGGCCGAGACGAAGGTGAACCAGGTGATGGACTTCGCTCGTGAAAATCAGCATCCGCTGCAATGCACTCTGGAAAAGGCCTGAGTTCGCAGCCGTGGACGGCTTCGGTCACCCCGACCCCGATCCCGTTGGAGACGGACAAGAAAGCGTGTGGGACTACCCTCGCCCGGCGATAGCCGAACCAACCGAAAGGCGTATCCAGGTCCTGCATCGCGGGATCGAGTTGGTCGACAGCCGCCGCGCCTGGCGCACGCTAGAGACCAGCCACCCGCCAACTTATTATATTCCGCCTGAAGATGTCGCGATGGATTATCTTGTGCCCAACAACCGCCGCACAATGTGCGAATGGAAGGGGCAGGCGCGCTACTGGGACATCCAGATCGGCGAGGAGACGATTGTCGCGGGCGCATGGGCCTATCCGGATCCAACGCCCAGCTTTGCCGGCATACGCGATTTTCTGGCCTTCTACCCGGATCCGCTTGATAAGTGCCTGGTGGATGGGGAAGCGGTTACACCGCAACCCGGCCAGTTCTACGGTGGCTGGATCAGCCGGTACGAGGTCGGCCCTTTCAAGGGTGTGGCGGGTAGCCGTTTTTGGTGATGTTTTGCTTGGGTTCAGCGCGGTCAGCCCAGACAAAGCCTACGGACGCAAAGAACCCCATGACCGCCGCGCATTTTGCCGCTATGGCCTCGCAACATAAGGGCTGGAGCGCGCCAGCCTGATTGTCGCCCAGAAAAAAGGTCCAAAGACCGCACGTGCCAAACTTCTTGCCCAGTGTTGACCGATATATTCTTCGGCTGGTCCTTGTCCCAATGCTGGGAGTGTTTGCTCTGGCCGCTTCGCTCTTGCTGCTCGACAAAATGTTGCGTTTGTTCGACTTTGTCGCGGTTGAGGGCGGGCCAATTGGCGTCGTCTTTAAGATGCTGGGCGCGCTGATCCCGGAATACGCAAGCCTTGCGATTCCACTTGGCCTGTTGCTGGGCATTTTGCTGGCCTTCCGCAAGCTTGCGATCTCTTCCGAGCTCGACACGATGCGGGCGGTCGGACTGTCCTATTTCCGGATCTTGCGCGTGCCCTATGCGATCACGGTTTTCCTGATTGCGATCAACGTGGCGCTGGTGTTCTACATCCAGCCGGTCAGTCGCTACTATTACGAGCAGATGGAATACGATCTGCGCTCCGGCGCGCTGGGCGCGTCGATCAAGGTGGGCGAATTCACGACCCTGGCGGACCGGCTAGCGCTTCGCATCGAAGAGAGCGAGGATGAAGGTCGCCGCTTGAAGGGCATCTTCGCTCGGGTAACGAACGACCGCAAACAGACCCTCGCGATCAGTGCACGTGAAGGCGCGTTCCTTGCAACCAGCGACAGCCCGGACACGATCATCTTGCGCCTGACCGAAGGCACAATCGTTCAGGACACCGGAAGCAAGACCCCGCGCGTGCTCAGCTTCAGCCGACACGATTTGCCAATCGATTTGCCAGCTATCGAACAATTCCGAGAGCGCGGTGATGCGACCCGCGAGTATATTTTACCGGAATTGCTCAGCATTGGCTGGAGCGAGGATGCCGAGCCGGAAGAGCGCGACGCAAGCCAGGCCAGCTTCAATTTTCGACTGGTCGAAGTGGTGATGATGATGCTGATGCCATTGCTGGCCGTGGCCCTGGCCATCCCGCCCAAGCGATCGACTAGCGCGCTCGGCGTGTTTGTATCGATTGTGATGGTGGTCGCCTATCATAAGATAAATCAATATGGAGAGGACGTGGCAACCTTGGGCCTGATCGATCCGATACTTGCGCTATGGGGACCCTTTGTCGTCTTTGCCGCGCTTATCCTCTGGATGTTCTACCAAGTCGCCTATGTGCCTGGTGGCCAGGCAATCGGATGGCTCGAAAATGGTTTCGCCAAGATTTCCAAGCGGGTCGGCAAACTGTTTGCTGCGCGACAACCCGGCCCTCGACATATGGCCGAAGACACCGCAACGCCCGCATCGCTGGCTCCCGCCGAATAGGCCGCGATATTGCCGAAGCGCCCACCATCCCATGCGACTTGATTTTTTCCCTTCGCGTACGCTGACGCTTTACCTCGCCAAGATGTTTGTCCTGCGCATCTTTGCGGTGCTTGTGATGCTGGTTCTTGTGCTGATGATGCTCGATCTGCTCAGCCGAACCGGGGAGATCCTGACACCCGAAGGCAACGGACAGGCAGAGATTTGGCGCTACGTAACCTTACGCGTGCCGCAGCTCATATCGCGCTTTTTGCCCTATTCGGTGCTGCTGGCGACCTTAATCACCTTGGTCACGCTCAACCAGAACTCTGAAGTTGTTGCGATGAAGGCGGCCGGGCTGTCGGCGCACCAGGTTCTGTTTCCGCTGCTGCTCACAGCCGCTGTGATCTCCGTCATCAGCTTTGCCTTTAACGAACGGATCGTGGCGCGCGCCAATTCCGCGCTGAAGGCCTGGGAAGCCGTCGACTATGGGCAGATACCACTTGAAAGCGGAGTGCGCGCCAATGTCTATCTGACCGATGGCGACAACATCCTTACCGCTTCTTCGCTGGTCGGGTCAGGGGAGAATATCGCACTCGATGACGTCACCTGGTACAGGCGCGCGTCTGGCGGTCTGATACTGGAACGGGTGAAGGCGACCGAGGCGACCTACGCCAATCCCGGATGGCGTCTGGCAAACCCGGTTCGGTTTGATGTTGGCGAGGCGAAGTTGGAGGAGCTCGACACGCTGGTTGTTGGCCAGTCGCTTACGCCAGAACGGATCGACGTCCAGTCGGTTGACCCGGACGGGCAGAACTTTCTGGAGTTGCGCGAAACCATTCAGGCTTTTGAAGCGCTTGGCCGGCGGACCTCGGAGTTGGAGGCGAAATGGTGGCACCGGCTGGCCGGTCCTCTTTCGGCGCTCTTGATGCCACTTCTGGGTTCGGTCGCGGCGTTTGGCCTTGCGCGGTCTGGTCAATTGTTCGTTCGCGCTATCATAGGCATGGGGCTGGGCTTTGCCTATTTCGTCGTCGACAACGCCGCGCTCGCTATGGGATCATTCGGCGGCTACCCACCGCTTCTGGCAGCGTGGGCGCCATTCTTGTTGTTCCTTTTGGTGGGTGAGACGGTTCTCATCCGGACTGAGGAATGAGCGATTGGTCACTGCGCCTCGCGCGCCCGGAAGACGCCGAGGTTATGCCTTCGATTGAGCGGGCGGCGTCTGCTCTGTTCGCCAGCGATCCACAACTGGCCGAGCTTGATCTCAGCGAGAGCCTGAAACCCGATCGCCTGCGTCGGCTGATCCGCAAAGGGCACTGTCTGGTCAGTCATGTCGAGAGCGAGGCCGCTGGGTTTCTCGCATGCGAACCATTCGGCCGCGAGCTGCATATCTGGGAGATGGACGTTCACCCTCGATTTCAACGACGCGGTATTGGCGCGGGCTTGGTGCGGGCGTGCGCCATCGACGCGCGCAATTCGGGGTTCAAAGCGGTCACGCTGACAACCTTCCGTGATGTAGAATGGAACGGCCCGTTCTACACGCGGATTGGCTTTGAAGAGGTGACCGCGCTCGACGCGCATCCGCGCCTCGCCGGAGAACTGGCTGTCGAGGCGGATCAGGGTCTGCCCGTCGAGCGTCGCTGCGCCATGATCCTGTTTCTTGATTGAGGCCCACCGCGCTAAGCTTGGCATCGCACACGAAAGGAATCGCCATGTCCCGCTCCCTAACCCTGCGCTTTGTTCCGCTTTTCGCCACGGCTGTGTTGGCCGCGGCGTGCGACAATCAGCCTGAGCCCCAAGACCCGGCCATCGAGCAAGTTCTGAACGAGCTTCCCGAAATCGAGGAGCTCGACGAACCCGCGCCAGACGCGAACGGCGGGGTTCCAGGCCCCACCCCATCAGTCTCGGGGGAGCCTAAAGTGGCCGACGATCCAATCAGCGGGAGCAACGAAGATGGCGCGCGCCAGCCTGATCCCAAACGCACAAAGCTGATTAAAGCCGACCCGCGCTGACAGGCCGTTGGCGCGCGCTTTCAGGAGCGCGTCACCATTGTGCTCTTGGCGATACGCCATACCAAAGTCATCACGCCGGAGTGGTTGGCGCCCTCATAGGTCGATCCACTTCCAAGTTCCTTCGCCAATCGGCGGTGCGCTTCGGGCAGATCGTGATAGGGCATGGACGGCATCAGGTGATGGAGCGCGTGATAACGCAGTCCAACCGGCGCCCAGATCTCAGCCGCGACGCCTGGCGGGGGCACGTTCACGCTATCGAGGAACTGCGCCGTCACCGTCATCGGTTCGCCCTCATTCTCCCACAAATGCGCCACCAGCGTGCGCAATTGGTTGAGCAGGGCGGTGAACGACACAATCGCAAGCGCTATCAGCAGCGGACGCCAGCCCAGCCAATAGGTGCTCACCAGCAAGGTGATCGCCCAAATCGAGGCGCCGGTCTCTTGCCACAGCACCCGCCTGGCCAAGTCGCCAGAGGGAGCCTTGCGGCGGAAATCGGGATTAATCGAAAGCGAAGAGAACCTTTGCCAGGTAAGCGACCGCACAGCCGGGATGAGCGCGCCCAAAGGCACGAGCACCGCAAAGCGCACCAAAAGGGCAACGGGCGCCAGCAACGCGACAATGACAAAGAGCGGCAAGCTCCAAGGCTTCATCAACGCCAAGGGCAGATATTCCGGGTCTTCGGCGGTGCCGTATTGCGTGCGCTTGTGATGGATCGTGTGCACGCCTTCATACATAAAGCTCGGGGTCAAAAGCGGGATGCCCACCAAAAGGTTCCAGCCGGTGCGGAACCCGGGCAAGGCGTCGCGATGGATGTGTGTAAGCTCGTGAATGAACATCAAGGAACGGTACAGCGCAAGCGAGCCCGCAAGCCCAGCGATGAGCGCGATCCAAACGCTGCCCGTCAGAATTGCTGTCGCTATCGCGGCGTAGCCAATCGCGGTTGAGACAAGCATGTCGGGCCAGTAGACACCGGGCCGGGCCTCACCCAATCCCTGAGTGAGGTCGCGCACCGCGCGCAGCATGGCCTTGTCATCCTGCTTTTGAAAATCCGCGCGCGTGGCGCGTTTTGCACGATCAGGCGCGGTTTCACCGGCGGGGAGAGTTGGGCTTTGCATGTTCATCGGTCTAAACTCTGACAGGGCGCGCTGTATCCCAGAAAGGGTGGGTTTGCCAATTGCGCATTGCTGCATTCAGTGATCGGGAAATTGATCCGTGCGGGTTGCGCCCACTCGATGGGCGATCCAAGAGGCGCTTTCTCCGATAGCATTACGAGGCACGCGAAGTGACAGCTTCACATCAGAACGCAGAAATTGTCGTGAAGCCGGTGGACGGCAAGAATGGACGCGCCGAATTTGTGGACCTGGGAAGGGCCTTTTCCGATCGGCTTGAGCATTTTGTGCCGCAATTGCGCAGTGAGCAGCTTGAGCTCGTCAATCCCGACAAGAATCCCTTCTTCAGCCATGCGCGCGCGCAGCTTTTCATCGCCTATCGTGGTCGCAATCCAGTGGGGCGTATCTCCGCCCATATCGATGAATTGGCGCTCGAAATGCCGACTGCGCAGGGCTTTGGCCCCGGCACAGGCTTGTTTGGATATTTTGATGCCGAAGATGCACAAATTGCCAATGCGCTTCTGGCAGCCGCCGAACAATGGCTTCGCAACGAGGGTATGAGCCGGTCACTGGGACCGATCTCGATGTCCATATGGGAGGAGCCGGGTCTCTTGGTGAAGGGTCAGGATCACGCCCCGATGATCATGATGGGGCACCATCCAGCCCACTACGCGGCGTGGATCGAAGCGGCCGGTTACGCGCGCGCGCAAACCCTCTTCACCTACGATCTCGACGTCAGCAAAGAATTCCCGCCTCTGGTCGAACGCATTGTCAAATCAGGGGAGCGCAACAAGCGGATCAATGTGCGTCGGGTGGTGAAATCGCGGTGGGATGAGGAAGTCGAAATTGTGCTTTCGATCCTGAACGATGCGTGGTCGGACAATTGGGGATTTGTGCCCTTCACCCCGGAAGAAGTCGCTTATGCAGGCAAAAAACTGAAACCCTTGATCCATGAAGAGCTCAACATGATCGCCGAAGTCGATGGCCGTCCCGTCGCCTTCATGTTGACCTTTCCGGATATCAATCACGTGCTGGCGCGCAGCAAAGGCAAACTCTTCCCCTTTGGCTGGATATCGATGCTGAAGTGGCTAAGAAAACCGATGGGATCGGGGATGCGCGTGCCCTTGATGGGTGTCCTTAAGGAGATGCACAACACCCGGCTCGCCAGTCAGTTGGCCTTTATGATGATCAGCAAAATTCAGAGCGAGGCCCGCAGCAAGTTTGGCTCGAAGCGTGGAGAGATCGGATGGATTCTGGAAGACAACCAGGGAATGGTTGCGATTGCGGATACGATCCAAAGCCGGGTCAACCGGGAATACGCGATCTACGAAAGAGCCCTAGTCTAAAGCCGTTTGCGAGAGCACGGCAACGTCTCGGCCACAAAAAAGGCCTCCACTCGGAAGAGTGGAGGCCTTTCGGGATCGTATCACCAGCCGCTTGGACGGGAGGGGGGTCTCGGCGGTGACATGACATAAATGCCGCTCTCGCGCCAAGGTTCCCGGTGAGCGCACAAATTTTTGGCCGTATGGTCTTTCGGGGTGCCCGATAGAAAGCAAGCGCAGGCGCAACTCTCGCCCCTTGCCAGACCTTCTCTCGAAGCGGGGCGACGGCTTCGAATTCTCTAGCTTTTGGTGGCGCATTCGAGTCGTACACCACACGGTGTAAGAGGTAATTTTGGCCCTTGGGCAACAAGTCGCCAACAACCTTCCCTTTCTGCGCCGCTACGCGCGCGCGCTGAGCGGATCGCAGTCCACCGGGGATGCCTTTGTGCGGGCGACGCTTGAGGCAGCGCTGGCCGATGAGGAGCTTAAACAATCGCTCGAAGGTGGACGCATCCCACTCTACCAGGCGTTCCACAAGGTGTGGGCCAGCGCCTTTCTCGAGAGCGATCCCGGCGGACTGATCGGGATCGGGGGCGGTGCGAGTGATGCGGAAACCGGCGATCATGAAGCGGGCGCGCAGGCGCGGCTTGGGGCTATCACCCCGTTGAACCGCCAGGCCCTGCTTCTCACGACGCTTGAAGACTTCTCCGCTGCGCAAGCGGGGCAGATCATGGATCTCTCCACGAGTGATGTGGAGGCGCTGGTCGCTGAGGCGGTAAGCGAGATTGACCGGGAGCAAGCCACGTCTGTCCTGATCATTGAAGACGAACCGCTGATCTCGATGCAACTGGAAGATCTGGTGACGGGGCTTGGACACGAAGTCTGCGGCACCGCGGCGACCCGGACGCAGGCCGTGCGATCTGTCGAAGAAACGCGGCCTGGCCTTGTTCTGGCCGATATCCAATTGGCCGATGGTTCATCCGGGCTTGATGCCGTCGATGATATCCTCGCAATCGAAAGCGTGCCCGTTATCTTCATCACGGCCTATCCTGAGCGCCTGCTCACCGGCGACCGACCCGAGCCGACCTACCTGGTGACCAAGCCCTTCCAGGAAAAGACGGTGCGCGCCGCGATCAGCCAGGCCTTGTTCTTTGGTTCCAGTCGCCCTCTCTAGGCTTCTTCCCGTATCTGAAAGTCCGCAAGGCGGCGCACGGGCACGCGCATCACACACCGCACGCCTTCGCGCTGAAAGGCCAGTTGCACAGGGTGCTTGAGCTCGTGCGCGACGATCTTCTCGATCAGCTCTGTCCCAAAACCGCGACCGCGTTCGTCCTTAACTTCCGGGCCCTCACGTTCGCACCATTCGACTTCCGCCATGTGCTCCTCCACCAGCGTCCAATAGATCGAAACCCGACCCTCTGGGACGCTCAGCGCCCCGTACTTGGCGGCGTTGGTGGCCAGTTCATGGATAGCCAGGCCGAAAGAGAGCGCGTCGTTAGGCGCAAGCTCAACCGGCGGGCCATCAACACTGATGATATGATGGCCTCCGGCTCGAAAGTGTTGCAGTTCCGCTTCGACCACCGAGCGCAGCGGCGTTGTGCCCCAGTCTGTGCCGGTCAGGAGGTCATGGGTCGCCGACAAGGCCCGAATGCGTCCTTCAAGGCTGTCTGCAAAGTCGTCCAGATCATCCGAGCGGCGGCGCGTCAGAGACAGAATGGAGAGGACATTGGCAAGCGTGTTCTTTACTCGGTGGTTGAGCTCACGCGTTAGCGAATTGCGGATCGAATGCTGCTCTTCAAAAAAGGCCAGCCGGGCTTGGTCTTCATACGCCTGTTGGGTGAGCAACCGCGCGAGCAACATCAGCAAGCTGGCAAGCGTTAGCCCAAAGACCAAAGCAACCATGGACAAGGGATCAAGCGTCCCACCTTTTGGAGCTTCAACGACAAGCAAGAACCGTCGATTGGCAACGATCACCGGTTGATCGACCCGGGTCCCTCCGCCATCGGCAAGCGAGTGGGCAACAAGCAAATGATTGGTTTGCGCCAGACCATCATACAGCCGCACTCCAAAGGTTGCTTGAGCCTCGCTTTCCATCGCTGCATCGAGAAAACGGCCAGCGCTAAAGGGGCTGTAAATGAACCCAGCTAGGGCGCGATCAACCGAACGGCCTCCTGGAATTTGCCGAAAGACCGGCATGAAAATCACAAAACCCGGCGCGTTGCCTGTCCCTTCCTGAGCAAGGACAATACGCGCCGATGCGGTTGGCTGAACGGTACGCTGCGCCTCCGCCATGGCGGCCTCACGCACAGGCTCGGAATACATGTCGAAACCAAGAGCGCGGCGGTTTCGCGCGGTTTCAGGATGAAAATAGGTCACCGGCGCGACCAAGTCCGCACCTTGGGAAAGCGGCGGGCGGATATCGGGAAAGTCGGGTCGCGCCCGGCGTTGTTGCTCCACAAAGGCGCTTACCCTTTGTGCATCAAGGAGGGTCACCCAGCCAATCCCTTCTGACCCACGATAATTCAGATCCAGACGCAATTCGCTGACAAACTGGCGGAAGGATTGAGGGTCAACCTCCTGCGTGGTCGAAAGCAGCGCCGCGCCCGCGCGCAGATACGAGACAAAGCTGTTCGCGCGCCGCTCCAGGGCCGATGCGATCGACTGCGCCCGCTCCCGCACCTGCGCTTCTTCGCGCGCGCGCGCATTGCTTTCGATCGCGAACACGCTGAGCGCCGTGATCGCAGCGATCGCAGCGAACAGCGCTAGGGGCACAGCGCGCGGGTAACTCACCAACCAGCGACGCACACGGCTCAGCGACGAGGGGCGGTTCTCGCTTGCCACGCTGGCCGTTTGCTCGATGTCGTTTGCCATACCGATTGGAAAAACCCTGTGCACCTTTATGCGAATGTTTGGCTGTGTGCACGGAACCAAAGACGTCAGCCATCGTTCCCGAGCTGTCTACCGGTTTTGCCTGTCATTGGACTCAATGCGGCCAATCCGTCAAAAGGCACTCGCCGTGTTGCACTGACACGGCGTGGGATCAGAGGTCAAAAGCAAACGTCATGTCATCCGGAACATCATCCGGCGATGAATCGTCCAGCCAAGCGGGTAGCGCGCCGGATTCCGGTCGTCCCGAATGGGCGGATGGACTGCGTCAGCTGTACGACTCCGTTGTCGATGAACCCCTGCCCGATGCCTTCAAGGATTTGCTTGACCGGCTGGATGATACGAGTTCTGACGAGGATGGATACAAGGCTGACTGCTCCGAAAGGAGCCCTAGCTGTTGGCGAAAGCTGACATCGGCGCCTCCCGTCCTCCTAAGCGAACACCCTCTCAAAAAGCCGATTTCAAGCGCGAGCTGACCGACGTCGTCCCGCATTTGCGCGCCTTCGCCCGGGGCCTTTGCGGACGCCCGGACATGGCCGATGATCTGGTCCAGGAAACTCTGCTGAAGGCTTGGGCAGCGCAAGAGCGCTTCGAACCGGGCACATCCATGCGCGCATGGACGTTTGTCATCTTGCGCAACGCCTATCTCACAGACATGCGGCGAAACCGGTTCCGTGGCGAATATGACGAAGGCGTAGCCGAGCGCATTCTGACTGCCCCCGCAGGCCAGGAAGAACCGATCCACCTTTCCGATATGCACCGCGCGCTTTTGACCTTGCCGCCCGAGCGGCGTGAGGCTTTGTTGCTCGTTGGCGCGGGCGGCTTTTCTTATGAGGAAGCGGCGCAGATCTGTGGCTGCGCGGTTGGCACAATCAAGAGCCGCGTCGGGCGCGCGCGGGCCGCGCTTAACACAATGCTGGCCGAAGGCTCGATCCCCCAGCGATCGGTCGAGGATGCGATCGCCCACAAAGCCATTCTTGAAGAGCTTGACGATGTGGCCGCCGGCAAAGGCGAAACCGCAAAGAGCTAAATCTCGTGCGGATGCGACGCGGGGACCTCAGCGCCTCCGCGATCGACCACCGACGCCACAGCGAGGTTCATCGTCACATTGCCAAGCGTGCGCATGATATCGGGCAACATCTCGACCGCAACCAGCAGTGCGAGCGGCTCGATCGGCACCCCCATGGCAAGCGCGATCGGGCCGATCGATACGACAAAGCTGATCGAGCCGGGCAGACTGACCGATCCGACGCTGATGATCACCGCAACAAAAATACCGATCGCAATCAGGGTGGGCGGAACCTCAACACCGGCGAGCGCGGCGACATAGAGCGCCACCGCCAGGTTCATGGCAACACTCGTCGCGCGGAAGACGGCCACGGCTAGCGGCAGAACAAACTCCGCCGTGCTCGGTCGCAGACGCAGACGGGAGGCGCTGTCGAGCATTGCCGGTAGGCTGGCGAGCGAGCTTTGCGTAGAGACCGCGACCGCTTGGGAAGGCAAAACGGCGCGCGCAAAGTCGCCGACTGCTATCCGGCCCAAGCCCCACGCCATCACATAGGCGAGAAGCAGGACGAAACCGCCCATCGAAGAGACCAGCGCAATATAGTGAGCGAGCGCGGCAAAGGCTCCGCCCCCGCTTCGGATCCCCACGCCCAGAGCGAGCGCGGCCACGCCCAGCGGCGCGACCCATAGCACCCAGCCGATAATCTGCAGCATCGCGTTGGCCAGAGCGTGGAAGAAGGTCAGCAAAACGTCTCCTTGGGAGCTCGGCAGCCGCGTGATCGCAAGGGCCAGCAGCGCGAAAAAGATTGTCAGCGGCAACATGGCGGTCTCGCTTGCCGCAGCGATGACATTGGGCGCGACCAAGGATTTGAGAAACTCTAAGATGCCCGGCACTTGGCCGGCGTCGCGCGGGTCCTGAGTCAAAAAGCCGCTTGCGCTTGCGGGGATAGGAAACGCCTCAAGCGCCAGCGGAAGTGCCAGCGCGGTGAAGAGCCCGCCTGCCACCGACACCCCCAAGACAAGCGCCACAAAGCGCCGCGCCGCTGCGCCGGCACGCGCCGCGTCAACCATCTGAGCAAGCCCCAAAACCAGCAGGCTGGCCACCAGCGGAATAATGGTCATCTGCAGCGCCCGTAGCCACAATGTTCCGATAAGGGCGATGCTTTGCGTCAACCAAGGTGGCAAGGACACCTCAGCCAAGGCGACACCCGCGGCCAATCCGACTATCAAGGCGGCAAAGGTTGCGGCCACGGGCAGCCGTATGGGAGTCAGCTCAAAACGTTGCGTCGTGGCCGATTCGTCAGTCTGTGTTGTCGCCAATTGTGCCCCTTCCTTGTGGCTTCTCGCGCCAAGGATACACCGATCCCCTTTTCATCGCGCGATAACCGCGCCAGAAGCGGCTGACAAATTTCGCCGACCAGCAAAGAAAGACCCACGGCCCATGTCACGCAAGTTCTTCGGCACGGATGGTATCAGAGGGCGCACGAATGAGGGCGTGATGACCGCCGCAACCGCGATGAAAGTGGGCCAGGCCGCTGGTCGCCATTTCGTGCGCGGTGGTCACCGGCACCGGGTTGTGATCGGGAAGGACACCCGGCTCTCGGGCTATATGATGGAAAGCGCGCTGGTCGCCGGTTTTACCAGCGTGGGTGTTGATGTGATCATGACGGGTCCCTTACCCAGCCCCGCGATCGCTCTCCTCACCCGAGAAATGCGCGCCGATATGGGCGTCATGATTTCGGCCAGCCACAACCTTTACGGCGACAACGGGATCAAGCTCTTCGGGCCAGACGGATTCAAGCTCTCGGACAAGGCCGAAGCGGAGATTGAGCGGCTTATCGAAACCGACAT
>CALCCG010000234.1 GCA_937899785.1 uncultured Erythrobacter sp.
CAGGTCCTGATGAGCGCCACCTACCGACAGGCGGCCGTGACAACGCCGGAAAAGACGATCAGCACGCTCAACTTGAGATCCGATCCGAAAACCGTGCCCGCATCGCTGGCCGCGTAGGAGCCTGCCACTATCGCCGCCACGGGCAGCAGGATCGCACTCTCAATGGTCAAACCGGGAAGCGCGCCCACATTCACCTTTTTGCGAACAATGCCATAGAGGCAAAAGCTCATAGCTAGGCTCAGGCTGATCCAGAGCGTCGTCAGCGCCCCCATCGCCAGCAACCCGACTGCGCAGGCGGCGATTGCCACCGCGATCCACTGCCATTTTGAAAGACGCTCGCCCAGCAGCAGGGTGCCCAACAAGACATTGAGAAGCGGGTTCAGGTAGTAGCCAAGCGAGGTCGCGTAGACGTTCCCCTCGATAATCGCCCAGATATAGACAAACCAGTTGATCCCGATCAGCACCGCGCTGGTCAAAAGCATCAGCATCGCGCGCGGATCGCGCAGCGCTTCCATGATCTCAGAAAACTGGCGACGCACGGCGACAATCACGAGGCACAAGGGCAGCGTCCAGATGATGCGCCACCCGACAAACTCGAAGGGCGGAACGCTCGACATCAGCATCAGGTAGAGCGGCAGGAACCCCCAGATCAGATAAGCGGCAAGCGCTTGGGGGAGGCCGGAGGGCTGATTGTCGTCGGTTGTAGGTGAGGGGGATGGGGGCCTCGCGCGCTGCGTTACGGGCCCGGTGTGGCCAGCGCAAGTTTGGGCGCCTGGCGTCGTAATTAGTCAGCTTTAAGGCCATTTTCCTGAACAAACGCTGCAAGTCTCGCTCTCAGCTCGTTCAGTTAAACCCATCTATACATGAACACATCGCCCGAGAGGGCGACCTCCACCATAACCCTCTCGCTCACCCGTTTTTCAACTTGGGCCATTCCCACCAATGGTCTGGGCGCGGCGTTAAGGCCGCGGAAAGCGCCTTCATACCTTTGGGTATGTGGGCGTTTTCGCTTTGGGGAATCAAAGCGAGCGGATCGCACGCACATACGCCAGCGGATTGTTAACCAAGCTGTGGCATGCACGCAGCCATGCGCCTGTCCACTCTTTCCTTTGCTTTATTCGCGGCGGTCGGCCTTGCGTCCTGCGCTCCAGAAAAGACGCCGGAGCCCGTTGATGTGGTCAACGGTGTTGACCCCTATATCGCGCGGGCTCTCAACGATCCGCTGATGGTGGATCCGGATCTGGCCTATCGCAACGAAGCCAACGCGGCGATCACAATCGGATACGACCACGCGCTGCCCTCGTTCAAGCGCAGCGAGGAGACCGCCAGCGCCGCGCGCGAAACGGCGCGCCTTGCGCTGTTGGAAGACGGGCCCATCCTCGATCTGCCTTTGGCCAGCCTTGAACCGGGTCCGGTCAGCTTGGCCGAGCAATTCGGCGTTGAAGCCGTGCTGGAAGCGCTCGAAGCTCCGGTTGAGTGCCGAAAGGACATTCGCGGGGATTTTGCGCTGGCGGCCAGCATGCCCGACGTCGCTCTCATCCTGCCCCATGGGATGGTACGCGTGGCGGCGGCCGTTGAGCAGCCCGAATGCAATATGCGGCTTGTGCGCTATGTCACGCCCGCGTCGATCGAAGACGCGCTGCAATGGCATTATGCGCTTGCCGAGCGTGAGGGTATGGAGCCTGTGTTTTACAGCGAGCCCGAAGCCAGCTTGTTCGCCGATCGCCGTGGTCAATTTCTAAGAGTCTTCGCCCGCAAGACATCGGGCGATCTTACCGCTGTTGATATCATCATCTGGTCGCGCTGAGCCAGTCAGCGCCCCATAGCGCTATTCCTTAAGACCAACGCTAATATT
>CALCCG010000235.1 GCA_937899785.1 uncultured Erythrobacter sp.
TGCAGCAGACGCTTGACCCTGTCGCGACCTTGGCTATCGCCAAGTCCGCGCCAGCCTCAATCGCTGCTGAGCCCCGGCGTTATGCAGCGGGCCTTTCGGCGATCTTCATCTTGGCTCTTGCCGCGTCGGTGTCGTCAGCGAATGCAGTCGCGTCGGTTCCGACTGCGCCCCAACACAATCCGGAAGACCCAATCGTTGCAATTACGCCGATGTACCCGAGCGATGCCGGCAGCTCTACCGTGAACGGTCGTGTCGTCGTTCAGTTCACCCTCGACAAAGACGGGTCTCCGGTAAATCCTCGGATAGTCGAGTCTTTCCCGCGAGGGTACTTCGACGAAGTCGTGCTACAGGCGTTTCGAAAGTACCGATGGTTGCCTGACTTGGATACTGAGAAAGTCAGGCAGTTCACGTTCACTTTTGCGGGCGAACCCGATGCATAACCAGTCACTGCAGCCGACACTTGACCCCGCTGGATCTCTGGCTGTCGCCAGAGCCCCATCGGCGTCAACTGCGTCTGAGCCCCGGCGTTAGGTTGCATCCGTGAGCGCAACACGCGTATTGCATTTGCTAGCTATCCTCTGTGTACTCCTCCCCTCTGGAGTCGCATACGCGAGTGATTTGGGTGGTGCTAAGCAAATTCGGGCGGAATTTCTTGCGTCCGTGAGCGCTGCGTTTCAAAGGGACCTCATGCCACCACTGGTGGAGTCTGGGTTGGCGGAGGCCGATGCGAAACGCATCGCCAACGAATCTGCTTCAGAGGCTATAACGTGCATATTCTCGGAGATAGATCGCCGAGATATGGAAGATGGCGAAGTGCTCGCAATCGAAGAGCTCGGAGACTACGCGGCGCTCTTTGATGAGTACGCAGATCTCACAGCGTTGATGTTGCGGTGCTTCAAGAGCGCGATGGCCAATGCCGGCGTGGAGGGCGGCTAGATGCAACCTAACCAGTCACTGCAGCCGACACGGAGCGTCTGTCACAGTCTTTGCATTCGCAAAGCCTGCGCCAGTCGCGTCCGTGCGTCTGAGCCCCGGCGTTATGTGTCAAGGATCATGTCGTGATCGGATGGTTAATGATTCTAGCCTTCGCGGCGTTTTCCTATTTCTATTCGAGGTGGTTTCTGATCGGGTTAGCTGCCTTTGGTCTATGGAAGCTAAACCGTTGGTACTTCTACTCCAGTAGGCCTTGGCGCAAAGCTCACTATCCGATGATGCGAGCGTATGCAGGGGCTGCAGGAATTGAAGCTAGCAAAGCGCAGGCTGAGGGTAGAGATTTCGATATTCGATTGGCTCTGCATGAGTTGCTGCGCGCCGTCAACCCGGAGCTAAGCATCGGGCACAAGGAGTTGATAGAGCGCGAATTTCAGCGTTCTCGAGATTTCTATGACGAACCGCTGATCAGAGGTTATCTCGTCGATAAAAAGGGGGCGGATCCAGAAAAAATCGATGACTTGCTCGGCGCTTTTCGAGAACACATGCAGACGCCGAACAAAGGTCTAATAGTCCGTTTGGTCATCGCGTCCGTAATAGAAGAGCAGTTCTCGAGTCGGGATCGAGGAGAGTATTTGTTCGAGGTTTTTTCCGGTAGAGCCAAATGACACATAACAAGTCACTGCAGCAGACGCTTGACCCAGCCGGTCCTTTGGCTGTCGCCAAAGCCCCGTCTGCGTCAATCGCTGCTGAGCCCCGGCGTTATGCCGCGCAGGAAACCCCACCGCTGGCCGGCACTGCGGGCCCTGTTTGCCGTCGCAGCGATAGCGCGGACAGTGTCCGCTATTGACCCAAAGCCGACACTCACCCACAAGGTAGGATGTTAGAGATCATGCTGGTCGCCAGAATATCGCTCACAATTTCGGCCTTCTTGTTTTCGGTTGGACCCATTGTTGTAGATCTTTCGCCGTCGCATGTCTTCAATGATGCTTGGCCACCTCATGCGCGCTTCCACATGGTTTGGTTGCTCGTGGTTCTTGCTGTCGCAGGTCTGGCGACATTTGCTGGCGCTTGGCTCATAAAGGACGACCAGGTAAAGCTGTTTAAACTGATTACCTTACCGGGATGGCTGGTCATGATTCCGTTTTTTGTCGCCGTGCTTACAGTCGGAGCCTACGGTGGCTCGCTTTCTGATTTGCCCGATGCTCCGAAGGTTTTCGGTGTTGACGGGAATATTGTGGGATTCTCGATCAGCGCAATGTTCCAAGCAATAGCAACTTTTTATGCTTGGCGGAGATAAGGAAGAATTTAGTGGCAAGCGCCTTGTGCAGATCCGTCAGCTACTGGCCGAAAGCTACCCTTCGATAGGATACGATCTGAGGCATGAGCAAAGCGCGGCATAACCAGTCATTGCAGCTGACACGAGGTGTCTGTCACGAGCCTTGCTTGCGCAAGCCTCGCGCCAGTCACGTTCGTGCAGCTGAACGCCGGCGTTAGGTGGCATTCGCATGACTAAGCAGGACGAGCAAATGCTCCAGATAAGTGAACTCATCAAACTCGCGAATGAGGGTACGCTTAGAGCAAGCGAGAGTTTCCTGGCGCACCTGCGATCTCTCTCGCGGTGGTCAACAGAGCCGATGGACTATCCCGAGCCGAGCGATGGTGATATTCGCTTTCCGGAGCGAGTTTTTATTTCGTACGCTGTATGCCATCCCGAGTGTGGAAGAAGGGAGTTCATTGTTGATGGAAGTACACAACGGTGTCAGAGATGTGGCTCAACAATGTTTAGAACGGAGGTCGAGGAGTACTGCCGTGTCGGCGAAGACTATACAGCCACCTAACCAGTCACTGCAGCCGACAGTTGACCCCGCTGGTTCTCTGGCTATCGCCAGAGCCCCATCGGCGTCAACTGCGTCTGAGCCCCGGCGTTAAGTGGCTCGTGCGAAGATTTTGGTCAACGGTACTCGCAACTCTGCTGCTATCTTGGCAGAGCGCGGCAGCTTGTACGTGCGTGGGACAGACCGATGAGGCGGCGTTTGAATCTGCGAGGCATGTATTCGTCGCTACTGTCATCTCTTCAAGGCTCAGCTCCGATGGGGAGTCGGTTCTTTACAAGCTGCGAACCGAAGAAACCCTCAAGGGAAATCCGAAACGGGCAAAGGGTCCGACTAGCCCATCGAATTTATCGAGCTGGGGCGAAACCGAAGCTGAGCTTTGCGGTGTCAGCGCCCTGGCCGTCGGATATCGAGTTATTGTCTTTGCTCCGGATCGGGGACGGGTTGAGCTTGGACACTGCAGTCCTACTAGGCGGATCAGATCCGAGGACGAGCTAGAGCGAGTAAGGAGGATCGCTGGTGGCGCCACTTAACCAGTCACTGCAGCCGACATGGGGCATCTGTCACGAGCCATGCATACGCATGCCTCGCGCCAGCTGCGTCCATGCGTCTGAGCCCCGGCGTTATGCCTCACTGGACACGGTGCCTCGGGACTTGTCGTGACTAAACGCGAGCCCCCTGATCGAGTTAGGCTGACTGAGGAAAACCTTTCGAATTGGCCTTCCTTCCAAGAGCTCTATGACCAAGGGAAGCTCAAATTCGACGGCGAGGGCCGCCTCCGGTACCTCCACGGCGCGCCCGTTGGTGACCTAATTCTCTCGAGGATCAACAAGGACGGGAAAGCCATCTATAGGGAATTGGCGAATGAGTGGTTTGATCCGGAGAGTGAAATGGCCGAGTCCTTTGAGTGGAAATGAGCCGTAGTCTTGGACACGATGCAGGTGCTACGCAGACCGGCAATAGGGAAGAGGCAAATGAGGCATAACCAGTCACTGCAGCCGACACCGGGCATCTGTCACGAGCCTTGCTTGAGCAAGTCTCGCGCCAGCTGCGTCGGTGCGTCTGAGCCCCGGCGTTATGCCGCTTGCCAATCCTCTGCGCATGCTTAGATACGTAGTCGCATTCCTGATAGCTGTAGGCTGTTGCGTCGCGAACGACTCGGCCGCAAATGATGCTGTGCCCTCGATCATTGTGGATTCTTGGCAGGAGCAATGGGCGCGAGAGGCCAGCGAAACCGTCGATATGGTCGTCGATGATTTTCGTGGGAAGCTGGGCGCTCTCGACGAGAGCAAAAAGACCCAGTTTTTGGACGATATGCGTTCAACCTTGCTCTCGAAGGTATCCTGGGACGCTCTTGGCAAGAAGGAGCTGCCGCGACTTATCTTAAATTCATGTGCGCCGGAGACGATCGCGGACTATGAAAAGCTTGCGAACGATCCCACCACATTTGAGTCGCTGTCAGAGGAAACGCAAGAGCGCCTTTTCCGTTGCAGCGAGGGCATCATGTATGGGATTAGCACCTTGCCTGCGTCCGGCGTTCTTGTAGCAGGGGCAGACGGGCTGCCTTCGCTATTCGCGAAGTACGGTATAGATCCAGCTAGCCTGGATTGACAGCAAAGACGCTTTTTCTGATCACATGAACTCAAGGACGCAGCATAACCAGTCACTGCAGCAGACGCTTGACCCTGTCGCGACCTTGGCTGCCGCCAAGCCCGCGCCAGCGTCAATCGCTGCTGAGCCCCGGCGTTATGCCGCTACCGCGTTTTGACCAATGCTGCGCGTGCGCCT
>CALCCG010000236.1 GCA_937899785.1 uncultured Erythrobacter sp.
GATGTTAGCTTTTGGCGTCGTCTGAGCGACGCGATGTTAGCTTTTGGCGTCGTCTAGGCGGGGCAACACTAACGTTCATCCTTGAAGACCATTTGCGGCGGCCTCGGCTTGGTCTAAGGGCGTGGCAAGGGTCCGGCTTTTCAACACACTAGGTTTTCAACACACTAGGGCCCCAAGCTGAGGGGACGCGCCGTTGAACGGGGCAACACAAACCAGCCCGCTGGACGAGATCGCTGACTGGGTAGCGCACCAGCCCCGCGACTGGCCCGAAGACGCGCTGTTGGTGGCTGAGAACGCGCTGATCGACACCATTGCCTGCATGGTGGCCGGCGCGCCGCAACCCGCCATTGTTAAGCTCTACGCGCTCGTTTCCGGCTGGGGCCACGGGCTTTCCAGCGTCGTGGGATATGGACACGCACTGGCGTCGCCCTGGGGCGCGTTGGTCAACGCGGCCGCCGCGCATGCGCTGGATTATGATGACAATTTTGACCCCGCCAAAGCCCACGCCTCCGCCGTCCTGATTCCGTCGCTTCTCGCGGTTGGCGAGCAGGTGGACTGCACCATCTCCGACATCCTCGATGCCTATATTGTCGGGCTTCAGGTGATGGGGCATGTCGGCCAAGCGGTGAACCCATTTCATCGCGACCGCGGATGGCACGCAACCGCGACCATGGGCGCTCTTGGCGCGGCGGCGGGCGTGGCAAGACTGCTTGGACTGGCGCGCGAGCAAACCGCCCACGCGATCTCGATGGCGACAAGCCGCGCAGGCGGTTTTATGAGCCAGTTTGGGACCGACACCAAACCCCTGCATGCCGGATTTGCCGCATCAGGCGGTGTGCAATCCGCGCTTATGGCGAAGGCCGGGCTAACAGCGGGAACGGCGACGCTGGACGGACCGCACAGCCTGCGAACGCTGATGGTTGGCCCGGACGTAGAGCAGCGCGCACAAGAGATGGTCGGGCGCGACGAACACGGCCAGTCGACCAGTTTCATTCCCGGGCGTATTTCTGGCCCGCTCCACATTTTAACCTACGGGCTGAAGGTCAAACGTTTCCCCAATTGCGGCAGCGTCCATCGCGCGCTCGACGGGACCTTGGAATTGCTCAAGGCGCACACATTGCAAGCTGACGATGTGACGCGGATTCTGGTCCGCGCCCCGGCCTCGCATTTGCGTAATCTTCAATACGAAGATCCCAAGACGCCGAACGAAGCCAAGTTTTCGCTGGAATACAATCTCGCTCTGGCGCTGGCTCAAGGGCAGGTCGGGCTGGCCGACTTTGCGCCTGACGCGATAGACAGACCCGAGATCCGGGCGCTGTTCGGCAAAATCATCAAGGAACCGGTCGAGAAGCTTGAAAGCGAATTCCCGACCGAGGTCACCATCCACACGCTGTCCGGCGCGCATCACACCGCGCGCATCACAATGCCAGTGGGCAGCCGCGAGGTTCCTTTATCGCGCGCGCAATTGTTCGAAAAGCTGGCCGATTGCTGCGCCTTTTCGCAGCTGGATTTGCCGTTCGAGAAACTGCGTGATCTGCTGCAGGAGCTTGACAGACTTGCAAAAATTTCCGGGCTTACCCACATTCTGAAGTCGACGGCACCGGAACCGATCCACTGATCGCGATCTCCCGGTCGGAGAGGACAAAATGGAAAAGTTCACGGCCCTAATTCTGGCCGCAAGCCGCAGGGGCAAAGAGGACGAAGTCGCTAAACTGCAAGGCGTCAGCCACAAATGCCTGGTTGAAATTGACGGAAAAGTCATGCTCGAACGGGTGGTCAGCGCGATCGCTGCAAGCCGCCATGTGGGCCGCGTCTACGTCTCGATTGAAAGCGAAAGCATCCTTCGCGAAGCGCCCGGACTTGCCGCAGCGCTCGATAGCGGAGCGATCCATTTCGTGCCCAGTGCGGGCGATCTGTTCGCGAGCACCAGGGACGGTGTTGCAGCGATTGACGATCCCTACCCCTTGCTGATTTCAACCGGCGACAACGCGCTTCACACAACCGAATATATCGATCATTTCGGCGATCAGGCTGAGCGAGCTGAGGGCGATGGATATGCAGGCTTTACGCCCGCGCAGACGATCCTTGACGCCTATCCCGATGGCAAACGCGCTTTCCACGAATTGAAGGATGGCGGATGGTCGAGCTGCAACCTTTATGCGCTGATGAATGACCGGGCGCTAAGAGCTGCCAAGGCGTTCGAGACCGGTGGACAATTCGGCAAGCAACCGCGCCGGTTGTTGAAGGCGACGGGCCTGTGGTTTGTGCTCCAATACAGGTTCAAGCTTGCAAGCTTGGCTGGCCTTGCCGCGCACCTATCGCGCCGTTGGAACCTCAAGCTTGTGCCGATAATGATGCCCTTTGCCGACGCGCCGATCGATGTCGACAATGTTGGTGACTTTCATCGCACCGAGAAAATCCTGCGCAAACGGCGCGAGGCTGCCGCTCCTTAGAGCTCGCCGCCTACTGAATCCCCAAAGCGCGCGCTTGCTCTCTTAGGCCCGCTTCGTTCTCCGGATTCGCCGCGACCGCCGCTTCCAGCGTGGCCTTCGCCTTGGCCGCGTTGCCGAGCATGGAATGGCTGCGCATCACCATCACCCAGCGATCAAGATTGGACGGGTCGTCCGCCAGCTTGGCTTCGGCCATCGCGACCATGCCTTCGATCTGCGCCTGCTGCTCTTCGGCGGAAAGGCTTTGCGCGGCGGCGATCTGCGCCTGGGTCGGGCCGCCGACCGTGCCCGAAGCCGCAGCGCCCGCAACCTCGCCCGATCCGGCCACCGCGATCGGCGGCAAGCGGACCTGCATCGCCTTGGCCAGCCGCTCTTCCACATCGATGTTGTTGATCTGGCCCACCTGCTGGATCGTGCGGATCAGGTCCGGCTCCCACGGCGCGCCAGTGGGTGTGTCTTCAAGCAGCGCCAGCCACGCGGTCAGCGCCTCTTCGTGGTTGCCGCTGAGATCGGTTTCCACCGCAAGGAAATACCGCGCGCGCGGTTCGCTCGGATCGATCGCGGCCGCCCGGCGAAACGCCGCCATCGCGCTTTGCGGCAAGGGATCGGCGTCGGGCCGGCTTTCGTCCTCGGCGTAAAGGCGGGTTTCGCCCAGAGCCGCCCACAGGCTCGCATCGTCGGGATCGATTTGCACCGCGCGCTCATACGCGCTCACCGCCTGCGCAAACTCGCGCCGCTGGAAATGGGCAAAGGCGAGCGCGCGCCAGGCGGAAACATCCTGCGGCGCGGCCTCGGCGGCGGCGCGCAATTCGGCGATGGACGGCGGCGCGCCGGGCGCGGCCACCGGAGCCGCAAGCGTGTCGGGCGGCGATAGGATATTCCAGCCGATCGAGGCGCCTGCGACGAGCACCGCCGCGCCCAGCAGCGCCCAGGCGGCCTTTCCCCCGGCGGTTTGCGGGGATGTGTTTTCGCTCTTGGAATTCATGCCCACGCCCTAGCAGCGGGGCGAAAACCGGGCAATTCTCTCTGGTAAAAGCGGCCCCTTTCTCTATGCTCTGGCCAGAGCAAATATCCGGCAAAGGGGGGTTAATTGTCGGACTTGTACAAAGTCGCCATTATTGGCTCTGGACCGGCGGGCTTGAGCGCGGCGGCGCACGCGGCGGCGCTGGGCATGAGCCATATCCTGCTGGAAAAGACCGACCACCTCTCCGATACGATCTACAAGTACCAGAAGGGCAAGCACGTCATGGCGACGCCCTCCAACCTGGTGCTGCGTTCCGGCGGGAGCAAGGATGCGGTCGGCGGGGTGGAGTTTGACGCGGGCAAGCGCGAGCACATCCTTGGCATCTGGAACAAGCAATGCGGGATTGAGGATGCGCGCATCCCGACGCCTCAAGGCGAGGTCGAGGCCTACCCGGTCAATGTGAAATTGAACGCCGAAGTCACCAAGGTCGAAGGCGAAAAGGGCGCGTTTGAAATCCACACCAAGTCGGGTGAGGTGATCAAGGCCGAGACGATCGTGCTGGGCATCGGCACGCAGGGCAACCCGAACATGCTGCGCTGCCCCGGCGCGGACAATCCGATGATCCAGTACCAATTGGATGATCCGGGCGAGTATTATGACGAGCACATCACCGTTATCGGATCGGGCGATGCGGGGATAGAGAACGCGCTGGGGCTGGCCGCCGATGACGCGCAGCGCAATGTCGTCACCATCCTCAACCGCCGCGACAGCTTTGCGCGAGCCAAGGCGGCCAACGTCACGCTTCTGGAAGAGGCCGAGCAGGACGGGCGCATATCCGTGCGGCGCGAGACCAGCCCGGCCGAAGTCAAAGACGGAGAATTGGTGCTGGAAACGCGCGACGGGACCGAGACCATTCCCTGCAACCGCATCATCGCGCGCACCGGTTCGCAGCCCCCGCGCGGCTTTGTCGAGGCGATGGGGATCGAGTTCACCAGCGAGGAACGCAGCGCCTTTCCCAAGCTCACCCCCGCGTTTGAGACGACCAAGCCCGGCATCCACGTGATCGGCGCGCTGGCGGGCTATCCGTTGATCAAGCATTGCATGAACCAGGGCCACGACGTGATCGAGTTCCTGGACGGCAATCTTGATCTGAAGCCGGCTGATGAGCCGATCCTTCAAGACAAGTTCGCGGCGCTCCCCGGCAATCACTCGGTCGATCACTGGCTCGCCCTGTTTGGCCAGAACGTGCGGATCTTCGGCGACCTGTCCTCGCTCCAACTGCGCGAGCTTTTGCTGGAGAGCGATTGCCACTTCCACCAGCCGGGCGAGGTCGTGTTCCGCAAGAACGAGCCGGGTTCTTCGATGTTCGCGATTGCGCAAGGCTCGGTCGCGGTCGAGATCAACCCCGACAACCCGTCGATCACGGTGCCGATTGAAGAAGGCTCGATCTTTGGCGAGGTGGGCCTCATTTCGGGACGGCGGCGCGGCTCCACCATCCGCGCCGCCGAACCGCTGGTGACGATCGAACTGTCGCGCAACGCCGCGCTCAAACTGATCGCCAGCTCGCCCGAAGCCAGCCGCGTGGTCAACCAGATCGCGATTGAGCGCCAGATGCTGCAAATGTTTGGCTCGGGCCTCACGCGCGAAGATGTCGCCCCGCTGGTGACGGCGGCTGAAGTGATGGAAGTGCGCGCGGGCAAAGTGCTGATCGAGGAAGGCGCCGAGGACAAGGACGTCTACATCATCCGGCGCGGATCGATGATCGTTGAAAAGCAGCTGGGCGATAAGCCCGTCTTCCTCTCCTACCTGCCCTCGGGCGCTTATGTCGGGGAGATGGCCGCGATTGACGGGAGCGCGCGCACCGCCACGGTGAAGGCCGCGATCAAATCCGAAGTGATCAAGCTGCCGGGCGAGGAATTTGTGGCGCTGCTCGATCGCAATCCCGCGCTCCGCTCCAAGGCGCTGGCTGAGATGGACGGGCGGCGCAAGACCAACGCCTTTATCGAAAGCCGCAAGGACGATTTTGACGGCGCGGTCGATCTCTATTCGGAAACCGCGCAATTCCTCGTCGATGAAGGTCTGGGCGAAGCCACCGACGTTTTGCTGATCGATGAAAAGCTGTGCATTGGCTGCGACAATTGCGAAAAGGCGTGCGCGGACAGCCATGAGGGCCTCAGCCGCTTGGACCGCGAGGCGGGCCGCACTTACGCGCATCTCCACGTGCCAACCTCGTGCCGCCATTGCGAGCATCCGCATTGCATGGCCGATTGCCCACCCAACGCGATCCAGCGCGGGCCGGATGGCGAGGTGTTCATTGATGAAACCTGCATTGGCTGCGGGAATTGCCAGAGAAACTGCCCCTATGGCGTGATCCGGATGGACCCCAAGCCGCCCAAAAAGCCCACTTTACTGCAATGGCTGCTGTTTGGCAGCGGGCCGGGGCCGGGTGAGGCGTCGTACAAATGGCGCAAGGAAAACGGCGATCCCGAACAGCCCAAACAGGCGATCAAATGCGATATGTGCGCGGGCGTCACCGGGGGGCCAGCCTGCGTGCGATCGTGCCCCACGGGCGCGGCGATCCGCGTGTCGCCCGACAAATTCCTGACCTTCACCAAGATCACCGAGGACGTGGAATAATGGCCTCCAAGGCGCAAAACGGTGCCGGTTCCGAGGCCACATTCCGAGCCCGCGAGAAAGCGCGCGACGCGGACCATGTCGGCTTTCTCAAGCACAAGCGCTTTCGCTATCTGTGGGTCGCTCTCACGCTGTGCGGGCTGCTCACCGTCGGCTATCTCACGATCGAGCAGGAGCCGCGCCCCAATGGCGGCAGCTGGTATGGCTATACGCTCGGCACGATCGGCCTGGGGCTGATCGTGTGGCTCTCGCTGCTTGGCGTGCGCAAGCGCCGCCCGACGCCGGGCCATTGGAACCTTAAGGGCTGGACCAGCGCGCATGTCTATCTCGGCCTCTCGCTGATCGTCATCGGCACGCTGCACACCGGGTTTCAGTTCGGCTGGAACGTCCACACGCTCGCTTACGCGCTGATGATGGTGGTGATCCTGTCCGGAATGTACGGGGTCTGGGCCTATGCGACCTTTCCGAGCAAGCTTTCGGGCACACGCGGCGAGATGACACGCGCGCAGATGGTGGAAGCGCTGGAAGCGATCGATCGCCAATTGGACAGCGCCGCGCAGCCACTGGAGCGCTCGGAAAGCGATGTGGTGATCGCCGCTTTGTCGCAGGACATCTTCTTTGGCGGCGCGTGGGGCCGGCTGACCGGCACCTATCCGGGCTGCGCCACCAAAGCTGCGCTTGCAGCCATCGATAGAGCGCCCACCAGCGAGGCCACCGACAAAGTCCACGCGCTGTTGACCCGGCGATCCGATCAGCTCGCCCAGATCCGGCGCTATTTGCGCATCAAGGCGCTGATCGAAATCTGGCTGTTCATCCACATTCCGGCGACCATCGCGCTGCTGGCCGCCCTGCTCGCGCATGTCGTGAGCGTGTTCTACTATTGGTGATGGGGGGATAAGAGCGTGGCGTTCCTGATCCGCACCATCGACACCACCGCCGCCGGGCGCGAGATTGTGCGCGACCGCACGATCGAAAAGCCCAGCCTGACGGTTGGCCGCGCAGCGGAAAACGACATTCACCTTGCTGATCTGGCGGTGGAACAGAGCCATATCCGGATCGATCTCAAAGGCGGTAAGCTCACCGTCGAAGCGGTCGGCACGCTGGGCTTCGGCCTCGATGGCCGCAACGTCACCAGCGCGGCGATTGATCCGCAAACCGGCGGCGAGATTGAGCTGGGCTCCGCGCTCCTCACCCTCGCGCGCGAAAGCGATGGCCCAGATGCAGGCCCTGTCAGCGTCACGATCAAGCAAGCGGCGCAAAAGGGCTCCAAGGTCGACACGGTGGCGGGTTTTGCGCTTGCGAGCGCCCTGCCCTCCAAACGCGCCATGGCCTGGGCGGCGTCGCTGGCGATCCTGGTGCTGTTGTTGACCGTGCCCATCGTCACGCATGTGACGCGCGACACGTCGGGCGAGGGTCAGGGCCCGGACGCGCCGCGCCTCAATCAGGTAAGCTTTGACAGCACCTGGAGTTCGGGCGAGCTCAGCCTTGCCCACCATGACCTTAAAGACAATTGCGAAGCGTGCCACGCCACGCCCTTTGTCAGCGTGCAGGATACAACCTGCCTCACCTGCCACGAAGAGCTGGGCGAGCACGCGCCCGCCCCGCGCCTTGCCACGGGGATGGCCCCCATCCCGGCGGGCGAGGCGTGGCAATGGGCGGTCGCGGAAACGCTGGGCAAGGAAGGCCCCGGATCGTGCACGTCGTGCCACCTCGAACACGAAGGCAAGGTGCGCCAGCAGGCCGCCACGGAAGAATTCTGCGCGGAGTGCCACGATGCGCTCGATGCGCGGCTCACCGATGTCGCGTTCGGCAACGCCAACGACTTTGGCGACAAACACCCGCAATTCCGCCCAACCTTCTACACCGCCTACAACCAGGACGAACCGGTGCGCGTCAGCCTTGATCAGCGGATCGAGGAGAAGAGCGGCCTTCTCTTCCCGCACGATATTCACATGGCGGATGATGGCGGGGTGGCGCGCATGGCGATCAGCCTGCCGGGATATGACGGGCCGCTGGATTGCGCCGATTGCCACCAGCTCACCGCTGATGAGGTTGGCTATAAGCCGGTTGAGATGGAGACATCGTGCGAAGGCTGCCACAGCCTTGTCTCTGGCCGCAATGCGAGCGGTTTCACCACGCTGCGGCACGGCGATGTTGATGATCTGATGGAGGATCTGGCGAATTTGGGTAACGAGCCCAAGCGCGCGGTGGTCACCGGCCGCTCGCGCCCCGGCCAGTTTGCCAGCGGCGGGACCTACGCGATCAATTTCGGCCGTCCCACCCGCTCGCTCATCGCGATCAACCGCGCGCTTTTGCCCGGCGGGACCTGCGGCGATTGCCATATTGCAACGCGCACCAATGGGCGCGCCGATCTGATCCCGGTGAACCTGCCCGATCGCTATATGCAGCACGGCTTTTTCAGCCACGCCGCGCACGAAGACGAAGAATGCAGCGATTGCCACAAGGCGACCACGTCCAAGGCGGCGACCGATCTGCTGCTGCCCGACCTTGCCAGCTGCCGCGATTGCCATGAAGGCGCGAGCGCTGTCGCGACCAAGGACATCGTGCCTTCATCCTGCGCCATGTGCCACGGCTATCACACCCCGACCAATCCCTGGCCCAGCGATCATCCGATCCTGCAATCCACGCCCGAAGGAATGCGCGGTAAATCGGCGGATTCGGTTGCATCGCTCTCGGCTATGTTCAAAGACTAATCGGTGAGGGGACAGAGCAATGGCGAACGCCGATAACAGCGTCCTGATTGCCCAGATTACCGACACCCATGTCGGCTTTGAGCCCGAGGCGGGGGATGACGAGTTCAACTTCCTGCGCTTTCGGATGACGATCGATCACCTGCTTGGTCAATCCACCCATCCCGATATCCTGATCCTGAGCGGCGACATTG